>NZ_JBNWKB010000004.1:0-234027 GCF_050509525.1 Gaetbulibacter sp. PBL-D1
TTTGCAAGATACTGAGTGTAGAAAATGGGATTCACCAAATGATGCTTCAACTGAAAAAGATTTGAGTGGTGGATGGTATGATGCAGGCGATTACAACAAATACACACATTGGACTGCAAACTATGTGTTTGATTTGCTAAAAGCCTATATCGAAAATCCAAATGCTTGGAGCGATGATTATGATTTACCATATTCCAACAACGGAACTCCTGATATTATCGATGAAATTATTTGGGGAATGGATCACTTGCTAAGACTACAAGAAACCAATGGTTCCATGATTAGTATAGTGGATTTGGACCATGCGTCTCCACCTTCATCAGCAACAGGACAAAGTCTTTATGGAGGCGTCAACACAACTGCTACACTATCTTCTGCAGGAGCATTTGCATTAGGATCTAAAGTTTTTGAAGGATTAGGAATGTCGGCTTATGCAAATACGTTAAGACAAAGTGCTTTAAGTGCATGGAATTGGGCAGATGCCAACCCAAATGTTATTTGGGAAAACAACAGTTCTTCTTATAGTTCAGTTGGTATCGGAGCAGGACAGCAAGAAACGGATGATTATGGCAGGTTTGCCTTAAAAATGAGAGCAGCTATTCATCTTTATGACTTAACTAATACAAGTTTGCCTGAAGACGCTAGCATCAATTCTACAATGAAAACTTTTGTAGAAAACAACTATCAAGATATTCATCTCATTCTTTGGAATTATGCTTTCCCTTTTGAACAAGGCAATCAGGATAACTTGTTATACTATTCCAGTCTTGAAAATGTAGACGCTACAGTAGCAAATGAAATAAAAACAGTGTATCAAAACAGCATGAATTCTGCTAGTAATTTTGAAGGATTAACTAATGAAACCGATCCATATTTAGCACATCTTGAAGATTATGTTTGGGGAAGTAATGGTATCAAATCCAGAAAAGGATTAATGTTTACTAACTATGCATTACACGACGTTAACAGCTCTAATAGTGCAGATGCTATGCGAGCTGCTGAACGTTACATTCATTATTTACACGGTGTAAATCCATTAAACTTTTGTTACTTATCTAACATGTACGATTATGGTGCTGACCATGGCGTTAATGAATTTTATCATACCTGGTTTGGAGATGGAACTGATTGGGATAACGTACTAAACGACCCTTACGGACCTGCTCCTGGTTTTTTAACAGGTGGACCAAACCCTTCCTATAATTGGGATGGATGCTGTCCTTCTGGTTGTTCTGGTTTAACATGTGATGCACCTCAAGTTGCAAGAATTCAAGGTCAGCCAAAACAAAAAGCCTATGACGATTTTAATACAAGTTGGCCCATGAACTCTTGGGAAGTCACCGAAAACAGTAATGGTTATCAAGTGGCTTACATTAGATTGTTATCACACTTTGTGAGTGGCTCAAGTTCACTTTCTGTAAAGGATAATGTTTTTAACGACGTTGCGTTTTCACCAAACCCTTTTACAGATAGTTTGACTGTTCAAGCTTCAAAACCATTCAACTATATCATTTATGATTTAAAAGGTGTAGCAATTGAAAAAGGGCATTGCAACCAAAATTGTAGTATTGGTAAAACGATCAAAACATCAGGTGTTTATTTGGCTAAACTATTTAACAATCAAAGCAGTAAAACCATCAAACTGATTAAAAAGTAGTTTACTCCAAAGTAAAGTCTTGTTCTAATTCAGCATTAGAATCACCACCAACAAACACCTTAAAATCACCTGATTCTACCACAAATTCTCCTTGGTTCGTATAGAAACCAAGTTCCTTTTTAGTAAGCACAAATTCAACCGTTTTAGATGCACCTGCTTCTAACTCAATTAACTCAAAACCTTTTAGTTCTTTAAGCGGTCGTATAACACTTCCAACCAAATCTCTTATATATAATTGCGCTACTTCCTTGCCTTTTAAAGTTCCAGTATTTTTAAGCGTAAAAGACACTTTTACTTCCTGATTTTCTTTGTAAGTATTGGTTACTTTTAAATTTGAATATTCAAAAGTGGTGTAACTTAAACCATAACCAAAAGGATACAAAGGCGTTTTTTCAACATCAGTATAATGCGACCAAAATACGTTTCCATCTTTATCGGTTGGTCTTCCTGTTGGGTAATTATTGTAATAAATTGGTGCTTGACCTACATTTCTAGGAAAAGACATGGGCAGTTTACCACTTGGGTTATAGTCTCCATATAATACGTTAGCAATCGCATTTCCAGATTCAGTTCCTAAATGCCACGCTTCAACAATAGCAGGAATATGTTCGCTTGCCCATTCAATGGCTAGTGGTCTTCCGTTGTTTAAAACTAACACCACATTAGGGTTTACTTTATAAACTTCCTCTAAAAGTTCTTGCTGAAGACCTGGTAAATCTAAATTGGTACGACTTCTACCTTCACCACTTTGAAAACCATGTTCGCCTAACACCATAACCACAACATCAGCTGTCTTCGCTGTTGCAATAGCTTCATCAAAACCTGAGGTATCAGTAGTGTTAATCTTTACTTCTTGTAAAAAGGTTGAAGTGCCTTCAAAAACTTCAGGACCTCTAGAGAAGTTTAATGTGTTGCCTTTGTAAGACGACATACCTTCCAATACAGAAATCGCAGTATCATCATCTGAAGCGATTCTCCAGCTACCTAGAGGACTTGACTTATCATCAGCCAAATCACCAATTAAAGCGATGGTTTGACCATTCTTTTTAAGCGGTAGCAAATTGTTATCGTTCTTTAAAAGCACGATAGACTTTTTTGCCATATCCAAAACAGCTTCTCTATAACTTTCATGGTAGGTCCATTCTTTTTCCCTATCGTCATCACAATATCTGTAAGGGTCTTCAAAAAGCCCTAACTCAAACTTCACCTTTAAAATACGTCTAACAGCATCATCTAAAATCGATTCTTTTACCACACCATCTTTAACCAATTGTGCTAATTCCTGAATATAAACATAGCCTTCCATATCCATATCAGAACCAGCATTTGCAGCAATTTGAGCCGCTTGACGTTTATCTTTTGCGTGTCCCCAAGGAATCATTTCATTTATAGAAGCCCAATCTGAAACCACGAAACCATCAAAATTCCAATCTCTTTTAAGAATGTCTCTTTGCAAAAACGAACTTCCTGTAACAGGAACACCATTTAAGGTGTTAAAGGAGTTCATAAATGTTTTTACACCAGCCTCTGAAGCTGCTTTAAAAGGAGGCAGTACTGTGTTGTAAAGTGTACCATTTCCTATATCAGCAACGTTATAATCCCTTCCTGCTTCAGCAAAACCATAAGCGGCAAAATGTTTAGCACAAGCAGCAATAGTATTATGAGCAGAAAGATCATCACCTTGAAATCCGTTTACTCGTGCTTTGGCTATTAAACTTCCCAAATAAGGATCTTCACCAGCACCTTCCATAACACGTCCCCAACGTGCATCTCTTGAGATATCAACCATTGGAGCAAAAGTCCAGTTAATTCCAGAAGCAGAAGCCTCAGTAGCTGCAACTCGTGCGGATTTTTCAATAGCTTGCAAATCCCAACTAGCCGATTCAGCCAACGGAATTGGACTTAAAGTTTTATAACCATGAATCACATCAAACCCAATTAGTAACGGAATACCTAGTCTAGATTCTTCAACTGCAATTCTTTGAACATTTCTTACCTCTTCAGCTCCTCTCACGGTTAACATCGCTCCAACCCATCCTTTCTTAAGGTGATCATATTTTAAGGCAGCATTTCCCTCTTCAGGCGCTGGTCCTGTAACGTCCCAAAACCCATTATAAAGATTCATTTGTCCTACTTTCTCTTCAATGGTCATTTGTGATAATAACGACTCTACTTTCTGATTTATATCAACCTTTGTTTCTTCCATTTGAGCATGTGTTTTTGTGTTCACAAGACAAAGCAAAATAACTGCTACTGCACAAACTCTTGTGATTTTTATTGTTTTCATGATTGTTATTTAATTAGTTGTGTGGTAAAGCTAGACATTGGCAATCCTACTTTATTGAATATATTGGCTTCTATAGTATTTCCCCAAGCATACCTTACATACATAGGTTCCTTTACTTGTTTTGAAAACACTTCTATTTGATTTCCTTTTATTTTGAATTTCGCCGAATGAAATACCTCATCAGTTCCTGCTACTTCAAACTGACTGGTCCTTGATGTAGCATATAATCCGTCAGCATGATTAAATGTTAATAGAAGATTGTTATTTATTACCTCAGAAGATGCATACAACGGACTTTCAACAACAGCATCTATTGTATTATAATGCTTCTTAAGTGCTAATTGAGCAAACCTGAGTCCTACATCCTTTTTATTACGTGGATGAATGTCTTTAAGGTCTCCTATATCTGAAGTGACAACCATTGCAGTTTTTGGCAATTCTAATGTGCGTCTTTGCGCATCCCTAACTTCTACACCTGCAAACTCATGGTAAGAAAAAGGCGCTATTTGAGCAAAGTAAAAAGGAATTTCTTTATTAAATGCTTGTCTCCAAGATTTAATCAATTCAGAAAAAATTAAATGATAAGACTTTGAATTTGCTGTATTATTTTCACCTTGATACCAAATCACTCCTGAAACATTAAGTTTAGTTAGTGGATGAATCATAGCATTATATATACGACCAGGTTCATAAGGAGCCCATTCAACAGGGTTAATTTTTTCAGATGCTTTTTTTAATTCATCATTCGTTTTAAAAACTGATTCTGGCATCCAAGTTTCGGCATAGCTTCCTCCCCAACTAGAATTAATCAATCCTATTGGAATGTCGAGTTCTTGATATAGTTTTTTTCCGAAGAAATAAGCAACTGCACTAAAATACTGCATGGTTTCTGGTGAACACGTTTGCCACTGACCATCCAGATTATCTTGAGGTGTTTCGGAAGAATGTTTTGACACTGTAAACAATCTAATATTAGGGAAATTTGCAGCAGCTATTGCTGTTTCAGCATCATCAATTCCTGCTGAGGCAGTCCACTCCATATTGGACTGACCAGAACACACCCAAACCTCGCCAATTAAAACATTATTCAGTTTAATTTCATTATATCCTTTGATTGTTATTGTATATGGACCACCTGCTTTTGGAGTTTTTAAAACTGCTTCCCATTTTGCATAATTAGTGCCTTTGGTTGTAATAGTATCATTACTCCAACTTGTTGTAATGGTTATGGGTTCGTGAGGATTACTCCATCCCCAAATTTTAACATTATCTTGCTGTTGCAACACCATATGATCACTAAAAAAAGATGGGATAGTGACATTAGCAAAGGAGCTCATTATAAAAGACAAGCTACCTATACAACACAAAATATATTTATTGTAAATCTTCATTAAATTAAATGTTTAGTTAGCCAATGCCTTTTTGAAGAACGGAATTAGTTTTTCGGCCATTACTTTATTATCTGCTATACTTGGATGGTAACTGCAACCATTAGCATACACATCATTGAATTGAAATATAGGAATTATTCTATTAGAGTCCTTTTCAAAATGTGCTTTTACTTGCGTTAAGCAATCTATAAGCACGTCGTTTTTGTCTCCCTGAATCATTGGACTATTTAAAAGCACCACTTGAGTATTTGGGTAGTGTTTATATACTTTACCAACTAATTCTATATAACGTGTTATATAAGCTTCAGGATTGAAAGGCAAACGGTCTTTGATGCCATCGCCTTCGGACATATCATTGGTTCCTAAACAGATGCTCACTAGATTTGGCTTAACCTTAAAATCGTATAGTACATCATCATTAGTGTTTAGGAATAAATTTTCATAAACCTCAGGCATAATAGGCTCGTCTTTATGCTCGTCGTTCCAATTACGATAGATTCCCATACCAGAAACCGAACTCAAAATATAATCAGCGTTTAAAGCTCTTGCTACTATTGATCCATATGCTAAATAGGCATTATGCTGGTCTATGTATTCACCTTTGGCATCACAAGGAACATCAGTAGGATCCATTAAAGCACCACAGGTTATAGAATCGCCAATAAACTCTATAGTAAATGCAGTATCTCTTTCAACTTTAGAAATAGCTTCAGCTTCTACACCATGAAAAAGCACCATACCACTTGCCGCTTCAGTTGCCTTAAAAATTCCAACCTTATTTTGCGTTTCTGTTTTAGGTAAAGCTATTTTAATGGAATTGATGGTGTCTCCAGAAATTGTATATCGTTTTTGATACTCATCATTTATTGTAAGTACAAAGTAATTTCTTGGTTTGTATTCTGACTGGATATTGATTGTTAATGAATCTCCTGTCACATTGAATTCAACCGATGAAGCAGAACTTATCAACCCAACTGAATGCTCTTTTGTTATAGTTCTTCCTGAATATTTAAAAACCTCATTATTAGACTGAAAAACATCTAATTGTTTACTTTCTGGATTCTTACAACACATAAAAGCAAGCGTTAATAAGAGGTATGTAGTTTTAATGCGCACGCTAAAGTTTATTACAGAATAAAACTAGCAAAAAGTGTTTGATTTTAATTATTAAAAAATTTCAAAAACTTGTACTATTTTTAAAGTGCTCCTCTAAAAAAACAAGCCCTAAATCGAATCCATTTTATATGAACTCACTTTAGGACTTTGCATCTATTTGTGACCTCGAGAGGATTCGAACCTCCAACCCTCAGAGCCGAAATCTGATATTCTATCCAGTTGAACTACGAGGCCAAAAGCCTTACGCCAATTGTTGTCTTACAATTGTAGAAATGGTTTTACCATCAGCTTTTCCTGCCAATTGTTGTGTTACTACTCCCATTACTTTTCCCATGTCTTTCATCCCTTCTGCACCAACTTTAGCAATTACCTCTTTTACAACATTGGTTATTTCTTCTTCAGTTAACTGTTCAGGTAAAAATTGACTTATAACTTTTGCTTGTGCCAATTCAGGTTCTGCTAAATCAGCTCTATTTTGTTCAGCAAAAATTGCTGCACTATCTTTACGTTGCTTAACTAGTTTTGAAAGAATTTTTATCTCTTCTTCACTTGTTAATTCCTCTTTTGTACCTGTTTGGGTTTGTGCTAATAATATTTCAGATTTTACTGCTCTTAATGCTGCTAAAGCCAATTGATCTTTTTCTTTCATTGCTGTTTTCATAGCAGCCATTACGTCTTGTTGTAAGCTCATACTAGTTTGAATTAATTAGAATTGCGAAGATACTAAGAAAAAACACAAAAAGTAAACCCGGAAACTACCATAAAGCTTCCGGGTTTGACACAAGTGTGAAACACTAAACTAAATTTGCTATTAATCTACGTTGTCGTGTAAAAATGAATTGTTACTTCTTAATTGAATATCGTCATTGTCGTCAGTGCCAACAGACATTCTTGAAGCATTCGTATCAGAAGAATGTTGCGATTCTTCTAAATTCACCCCTTGTCTTTTATATGCAGGTTCTTTTTCAATTTCATCTATTTTAGCATTGTTGAATTTGTAATTGAAGTCTTTCATTTTACGTCTTCTTTCATCTGCTCTTTCTTTGATTAAAGCAGAAATTGGACTGTTCATTGGGTCGACTTCTTCGTTTTCAACTTCTTCAACCTCTTCAGATGTAATTACTTTTTTCTCAAAAACAATTTCCTCTTCTACTTCAGGTTCTTTTGCCTTTGTAGTATTTATTGAAGATTCAAACGTTGAATATTCATCTAACGCATATCTAACTTCTCCTGTTTCATTAGCTTCTGTAACAGGAATAATCTCAACATGGTCGTTAACGTTAAGATCTTTAACTTCATCATCTAAATCGAAAAGAATCTTTTCTTCTTTTTCTTGAATTTCTTCTTCTTCAATTTTTTGATTAGGAAGTGGTAAATCAAACGTTAATGTAAACTGCTCCTCTTCTTCTACTTGAATTTCTTCTTCTTTTACTTCTTGAACAGGAGTAATAATGAAATCTTCTTCACTAGGCACTTTATGGTCTAAAACCTCGTCGTAAACAACGTTTATTCCTTTAAGAAAATCTGTAGTTGGAATTAAATCCATCTTTTCATCCTGAGCCTGAACTTCATTATCATCTTCTTCATCTAATAATGTATGACGAACTACTTCAGGTGCTTTCTTTTCTTCCTTTTCTAATACAATATCTGGAGTTATGATAGCAGGATCTTGCTCTTTTACATTCATATCATCAGCATCATCTTCAAGAGCGTGTACTACTTTTTTAACTTCAGTATTAGAAATTTCATGCTGTTGATCAATATCGAAACCCGTTGCAATAATTGTAACTGAGATTGATTCTTCTAAAGATTCGTCTTCACCAACACCCATAATAATGTTTGCTCCATGACCTGCTTCATTTTGAATATGGTCGTTGATTTCACCAATTTCATCAATTGTGATTTCATGTGAACCAGACACGATAAGCAATAACACATTTTTAGCTCCAGTAATTTTGTTATCGTTTAATAGCGGAGAATCTAACGCTTTCATGATCGCTTCTTGCGCTCTGGTTTTTCCTGAAGCAGTAGCAGAACCCATTATTGCAGTTCCACTATTACTTAATACAGTTTTAGCATCACGTAAATCGATGTTTTGTGTATAGTGATGTGTGATAACTTCAGCAATTCCTCTTGAGGCTGTTGATAAAACCTCATCAGCTTTGGAGAATCCAGCTTTAAACCCAAGGTTTCCATAAACTTCACGAAGTTTATTATTATTGATTACCACTAAAGAGTCTACATGACCACGAAGGTTTTCAATTCCTTTTTGCGCTTGTTCGTTTCTTGTTTTTCCTTCAAACTGAAATGGCATTGTTACAATACCTACAGTAAGGATATCCATTTCTTTTGCCATTTTAGCAATTATAGGAGCAGCTCCAGTACCTGTTCCTCCACCCATTCCAGCGGTAATGAATATCATTTTAGTGTTGGTATCCAACATTCTACGAATGTCTTCTAAACTTTCAAGTGCTGCTTGCTCACCAACATCTGGATTTGCTCCTGCACCTAAACCTTCGGTTAAGTTAACTCCTAATTGAATCTTGTTTGGGACACCACTGTTTTGTAGTGCTTGGGAATCTGTATTGCATATTACAAAGTCAACACCTTTAATACCTTGCTGGAACATGTGGTTAATGGCGTTGCTACCTCCTCCTCCAACTCCAATCACTTTAATGACGTTAGATTGGTTTTTTGGCAAATCGAAAGCAATGTTTCCTAATTCACTATTATTACTCATATAATTAGTTTTACTGGATTTATAATTAATTATTCTGCGTTATCTAAAAAATCTTTTACTCTTTCTGTTAATTTATCTAAGAACGATTTACGCTCTTTTTTAGGTTGACTTACAACCTCTTCATCAGCACTTTGTGCTTCCTCACTTACTTCATTTAAGCTTTCCTCTACTTCTGGTTCTTTTTCTATTCGTTTTCTTTCTTGACGTTTTAGTCCGTCCATCACTAAACCTACAGCTGTAGCAAATAAAGGACTTGCAATATCATCATCACTATCTCCTGCAAGATGCTCATTAGGATAACCAATTCTGGTATCCATTCCTGTGATATATTCAACCAACTGCTTTAAGTGTTTTAACTGAGCTCCACCTCCTGTTAAAACAATACCTGCAATTAGTTTTTTCTTTTGCTCTTCGTGTCCATAGTTTTTTATCTCAACATAAACTTGCTCAATAATTTCTACTACACGAGCATGTATAATTTTTGAGAGGTTTTTAAGCGTAATCTCTTTTGGCTCTCTTCCTCTCAGTCCAGGAATTGATACAATTTCGTTATCCTTATTTTCCCCAGGCCATGCAGAACCAAATTTTATTTTTAAAAGTTCAGCTTGCTTTTCAATGATTGAACAACCTTCTTTTATGTCTTCGGTAATAACATTTCCACCAAATGGTATTACTGCTGTATGACGAATAATACCATCTTTAAAGACTGCTAAATCTGTTGTACCACCACCTATATCAATAAGCGCAACTCCTGCTTCTTTCTCTTCTTGACTCAAAACAGCATTTGCTGAAGCTAATGGCTCCAAAGTGATACCTTCAAGTCCTAAACCAGAACTTTTTACGCATCTTCCTATATTTCGTATTGATGACACTTGGCCAACTACAACATGGAAATTAGCCTCTAAGCGTCCTCCATACATCCCAATTGGTTCTTTTATTTCTCCTTGTCCATCAACTTTATATTCTTGTGGTAATACATGAATAATTTCTTCACCTGGTAACATTACCAATTTGTGAACTTGATTGATAAGTTTATCTATATCTTCTTCATCGATTACCAATTCAGAATTTGGTCTTGTAATGTAATCGCTGTGTTGTAAACTTCTAATGTGTTGTCCAGCGATACCTACAGTTACTTCTTCAATTTTTAAACCTGCTTCTGCTTCTGCTTCTTGAACAGCTTGCTGAATAGACTGAATAGTTTGCGTAATATTATTTACAACACCTCTATGCACACCTAAACTCTTGGATTTACCAATACCAAGAATTTCAGCTTTCCCATATTCATTTTTACGACCAATCATAGCCACAATTTTTGTGGTACCTATATCTAATCCTACAGAAATTTTATTATTCTCCATTACTTACTTTTTGGTGCAAATGACTTGATTATCAAATTTTAAGTTCACTATGCTATAGCTATCCAATGTTTTATCTTTAAACGCTTTTTGGTAAAACGCTTTAAGATTATTTATTTTCTTGTCTAACATTTTTAAAGCGCCTAATTGTATTTTGAAATCGTTCAATCTAAATTTTAAATCAATTGATTTATTTTCATTTTGATGAATCTCAATGACGTGTTGCTTTAAGAATTTATCTTCGCTGACTTTTTTTGCAATTTTGTATACATTTTCCAAGTCATTTTTTAAAACAGTTCCTGTAACCAGTGGTACTCTTGCTGTATAATTGTCGGACAAAGGCATAAACAACCCTTGACTATCAATATAATAAGATGCATTTGTACTAACTCTTGCTATAGGTTGCTTTTGCTCTATCTCAGCTGTAATTGAGCCATCAATACTCATATACACCTGAGCCTCTTTGATCATGGCATTAGAATTTAGGGCAGTTTCTAAAACATTCAAATCTATAATTTCTTTAGGCTTGTTCGTAACTCCCTCTTGATTTTGTATTAACAATTTACTAACAGTCTCTTGGGTTATAAACAAATCTTGACTACCAATAAATTTCACATCAGGAGCTGCAACTTTTCGACCTGAATTTCTTGCTGACGAAAACGCATAAAGAAACACTACTAACACTAGCAACAACACGATTTTTATGTAATTTATTTTACTAACTCGCGACACTTAACGCTTCTTTTACATGTTTAACTTCTTCTCCTATATCTCCTGCTCCAATCATTAAAATAACTTGAGCATTACTTTTCTTTATTTCTGAAATAATTTCAGGCTTTTCAACCAGCTTTTTGTGGTTATGTTTCATCTTATCCAATAACCAATTAGAAGTTATACCTTCAATTGGCAATTCTCTAGCTGGATAAATATCAAGCAATAAGACCTCATCAAATTGCGACAAGGCTTCAGCAAATTCATCAGCAAAATCTCTTGTTCTACTGAATAAATGTGGCTGAAAAACTGCCATAACTTTTTGATTTGGATACATTTCTCGCACTGCTTGATGCACTGCATTTATTTCTTGCGGATGATGTGCATAATCATCAATTAGCACTAAATTTTCGGTTTTAATAGGATAACTAAACCTGCGTTTAACACCTTTGTAAGATGCTAAAGCTTTGGCGAGCTGTTTGGGAGGGCAACCATACTCCACAGCCATCGCCAAGGCTATTAATGCATTCGACAGGTTATGTCTACCAGGTAGGTTAAATTTGAAATTGTCAAGGGTAGTACTTGGTGTTTTTACATCAAACACATAAGTACCATCTATAATTTTTATATTTTTTACTGAATAGTCTGAATCATCTTCTATTCCGTAGGTAATTCCTTTTAATGGCAGTCCGTTTTTTACGAAGAGTTTTCCGTTTGGTTTTAGTTTTTTAGAAAAATCGGCAAACGAGTCTTTAAGCGCTTCGGCTTCTCCATAAATATCTAAATGATCAGCATCCATTGAAGTAATACATGCCAAATCTGGAGACAGGGTTAAAAACGAACGATCAAACTCATCAGCTTCAACAACTGTTACCTTTGTTCCGTTAAGGATTAAATTAGAATTATAATTCTCACTAATTCCTCCCAAGAAAGCAGTGACTTCCACTCCACACTCATTAAGTAAATGACCTAAAATACTGGTCGTAGTAGTTTTTCCGTGAGTACCTGCAACAGCAAGACAAAACGTGTGCTTTGTAATCTCACCCAAAACCACTGAACGCTTTAACACCTTATAACCATTATCAATAAAATAATTAAGTTCTTGATGTGCTTTTGGTATTGCTGGCGTATAAACTACCAACGTAGATTCAATATCTAAAAAGCGAGTAGGAATATTATCAATAGAATCATTGAAATGCACTTTAACACCAAGATTTTCCAAACCGTCAGTAATCTCAGTCTTGGTTTTATCATAACCCATAACTTGCTTATTGTTGGCTTTAAAATATCGTGCTAAAGCACTCATACCAATACCACCAATTCCTATAAAATAGACGTTATGTATGTTGTTATAATTCATTTATGATTCAATAATTTTTCAACCTCATCGGCTATATCTTTAGTTGCATTCACTAAAGCTAGCTTTTTTATATTAGTTCCGAGTTCATTTTGTCTTTCAACTGAATTCACTAGTTGCGAAAACCTGTTTTCAAAATCAACATCCAAATCGGATTCCTTAATTAAAATTGCAGCATCTTTTTCAACAACTGCCATTGCATTTTTTGTTTGATGGTCCTCAGCTACATTAGGCGATGGAATAAAAATTACAGGTTTACCCACAACACACAGCTCAGAAACCGAACTTGCTCCAGCTCTCGAAATAATAACATCTGAAGCCGCATAAGCCATATCCATATTGTTTAAAAAGGGATACACTTGTACATCTTCCATGTTGTTGTATCTTTTATAAGCATCGTAGTACAGTTTACCACATTGCCATATCACTTGAACGTTTTGAGTTTGTATAAACTCCAATTCTTTTTCAATAAGTTCATTAATGCGTTTTGAACCTAAACTTCCTCCTAAAACCAATAAGGTATGTTTTCCATGACGTAACTTAAAAGTATCTTTAGCTTCAATAGCTTTTCCATCAATACTTAAAAGATCTTGACGTATTGGATTTCCTGTTTTTATAAGTTTTGATTTTGGAAAAAATCGCTCCAAACCATCATACGCTACACAAATTTTATCAACACTTTTAGCCAGCAACTTATTAGTAATTCCTGGATAAGAGTTTTGCTCCTGAATTAAACTAGGAATTCGTTTTAAAGTCGCTACCTTAAGTAACGGTCCACTTGCAAAACCTCCTGTTCCAATTACAACATCTGGCTTAAAGGTTTTAACTATTTTTCTAGACCTCAACAAGCTTGTAATCAGCTTAAATGGAAACGTTAAATTTTTAAGCGTAAGCTTACGCTGAATACCAGAAATCCAAAGTCCTTCTATTTCATAACCTGCTTGTGGTACTTTTTCCATCTCCATTCTATCCATAGCACCTACAAACAAAAATTCAGCATCAGGAAAACGAGATTTTAACTCGTTTGCAATAGCAATAGCAGGATAGATATGACCTCCTGTTCCACCACCTGACAATATGATTTTATAGTTACTCATTATATCGCTTCGCTCAAAATTTCGAGCGGATTATCTTCTATATTTTCTTGTTCTTTAATTTCTTCTCTCTTTGCACTTACGCTAAGTATAATTCCTATAGCTAAACAAGTCATCCAAATTGATGTTCCTCCACTACTTATTAATGGCAATGTTTGACCTGTAACTGGAAACAACTCTACAGCAACTGCCATATTTATTAATGCTTGAAAAACAATAGGCAACCCTACTCCTAAAACCAAGAGTTTACCAAAAACCGTATCGGCTTTTTGTGCTGCAATTACAATTCTAAAAAGCAGCCACATGTAAGCCACCAACACAACCATACCACCAATCAATCCATACTCTTCAATTATTATCGCGAAAATGAAATCTGATGACGATTGCGGCAAAAAGTTTTTCTGCACACTTTTTCCTGGACCAACTCCTTTTATTCCACCTGACGCGATAGCTATTTTAGCCTGCTCTATTTGATAGTCTTCTTCAGTATCAACTCCATTAGAAAAATTTTCAATCCTACTCATCCAAGTATCAACCCTATTTGGCATCGCACCTGGAAATGCCTTTGCAACCAATACAAACATGGTTAAACCTACAATTCCTGCACCTATAATTAGCGCTAAATATTTTACTGGATAACCACCTATAAACGCCAACATCATTACCATACTAAATATGATAGCAGTAGTTGAAAAATTAGCAGGAAGTATGAGCATTAATACTAAGAAAACAGGAACCCATAATGGCAGAATGGACTCTTTAAATGTTATTGTTTTATCTTTAATTTTTGAAAGATATCTCGCCACATAAACCATAAGCACCACTGAGGCTAAAGTGGACGTTTGAAACGACATCCCAACAATTGGTATTTGAATCCATCTACTAGCATTTGCTCCCTCAATAGTTGTACCTTGAAGCATCGTTACCACAAGCAATACCAATACAATTGGCAACATAATCATTGATATACCTCTAAAATACCTATAGGGCACTCTATGCACAGCATACATGATTGAAAACCCTAAAAACAAGTGCATAAAATGCTTAACAAAAAATGTAAAGGTGTTACCATTACCTCCTATGTATGCCAAATTACTCGCAGCACTATACACAGGCAGAAATGAGAATATAGCCAACAATGCAGCTATTGCCCAAATTAAACGGTCTCCTTTTATGTTATCAAACAGTTTTTGCACAAGTATTAAGTTTTATAAACTTCTTACAGCTTCTTTAAATTGACGACCTCTGTCTTCATAGTTTTCAAACAAATCAAAGCTTGCACAAGCTGGTGACAACAACACATTATCTCCTGCTTTAGCTATCTTGTATGCAATTTTCACAGCTTCGCTCATGTATTGAGTTTCTACGATAACATCAACCATTGAACTAAAGTTTTTAAGTAGCTTTTCATTATCAACACCAAGACAAATGATTGCTTTTACTTTTTCGTTTACAAATGGATATAACTCCTCATAGTTATTGCCTTTGTCTTCTCCTCCAACTATCCAAATGGTTGGTGCATCCATACTTTCTAAAGCAAAATAAGTAGCATTTACATTTGTTGCTTTGGAGTCGTTGATGTACTGTACTTTATTAATTTTAAGTACACTTTCCAATCGATGCTCTACACCTTGAAAGTTCTCTAAACTCTCTCTTATTGTCTGTTTTCTAATTTTTAGCAAATGTGCTACTGTTGAAGCAGCCATTGCATTTTTTACGTTATGTTTTCCTTCTAATGCTAAATTTGCTGTCGGCATAATTATTTGGTCGTTATCAATTGTTATTTTTATTGTCTCGTTTTCTAAATAGGCTCCATTTTCAATAGGTTTAGTTAAAGAAAATGGTAACATTTTGGATTGAACAGGATGCTTTGCTAGCCAGTTTGTGATGACTTCATCATCCGCATCATAAATCAAATAATCGTCTTTAGTTTGATTCATTGCAATGCGAAATTTTGAAGCGATATAATTTTCAAACTGATACTCATATCTATCTAAATGATCTGGTGTGATGTTAGTAATAACTGCAATGTTTGGTTTAAAACTCACAATATCATCCAACTGAAAGCTGCTTATCTCTAACACATAGTTTTTATAGTCCTTTTCTAATATTTGCTTCGCAAAACTGTCTCCTATATTTCCAGCTAATCCAACATCCAACTCTTGTTTTAAAATATGATGCGTTAAACTAGCTGTTGTAGTTTTACCGTTGCTACCAGTTATTCCTACAATAGTTGCATTGGTGAATTTTGAAGCAAATTCAATTTCAGAAACCACCTGAATTCCTTGAGCTCTAATTTGTTTTACTAAAGCTACTTTTTCAGGAATCCCAGGACTTTTCATTACTACATCAGCATTCAGAATTTTACTTTCTGTGTGCTTTTCATCTTCCCATTCAATCTCATTATGTATAAGAACCTCTTTATATTTTTCTTTTATTTTTCCCTTATCGGAAACAAAAACTTCATATCCTTTTTCTTTCCCTAAAAGTGCAGTTCCAACTCCACTTTCTCCTCCTCCAAGAATCACAAGCCTCCCAAACCCTCCAAAGGAGGACTTTTCATTTTTTTCTCTTTTACTATCTCCTTCCATAAACCTTTTCAATCACAATCCTTATCTAATTTTCAATGTCACTATTGATATGATTGCTAGCAAAATGCCAACAATCCAAAATCTTGTAACTATTTTACTTTCGTGATATCCTGATTTTTGATAATGATGATGCAATGGCGACATCTTAAAAATGCGTCGTCCTTCACCATATTTTTTCTTTGTATACTTGAAATAGCTGACTTGCATAACTACCGAAAGGTTTTCAGCTAAAAAGATTCCGCACAACACAGGAATCAACCATTCTTTCCTAACAGCAATAGCAATTACAGCTATAATTCCACCAATAGTTAAACTTCCAGTATCTCCCATAAATACTTGAGCTGGATAGGTATTATACCATAAGAAACCAATTAATGCTCCTACAAAAGCAGCGATGTAAATGGTGATTTCTTCAACTCTTGGGATATACATAATATTGAGGTAATCGGAAAAAATGATATTACCCGAAACCCAAGCAAAAATTCCCAGAGTAAGCACAATTATTGCAGATGTCCCAGCTGCTAAACCATCAATACCGTCGGTTAGGTTTGCTCCATTGGAAACTGCTGTAATAATAAAAATGCTCACCAATATGAAAATGACCCAAGCATACTTATTTAGGCTTGGATTAATCCATGTAATCAAATCGGAATAATCAAACTCATTTCCTTTCACAAAAGGAATGGTGGTTTTTGTAGACTTTTCTTCAACATCAAATAACTTTGCTGGAGGTAAATTTGGGTTTTCAGCAAGCATTACTTTTTGCTGTTCTTCTGGTAATTTTTCTTTTATAGTTACATCATCACTAAAGAAAAGTGTTGCTCCAACTATAATTCCTAAACCTACTTGACCTAGAACTTTAAACTTTCCTTTTAATCCTTCTTTATCATTTTTGAATTTTTTGATATAATCATCAATAAACCCAATAGTTCCCATCCAAAGTGTGGTAATAACAAGCAAAATGATGTAAATGTTTTCCAATTTTGCCAATAACAATACAGGAATTAATGTTGCTAGAATAATGATGATTCCACCCATTGTTGGTGTACCAGCTTTTTCTACTTGACCTTCTAAACCTAAATCTCTAATAGTTTCTCCAACTTGCTTTTTTTGAAGGAATCTTATAATACGTTTACCATAAATAGTAGAAATTAACAGCGACAGAATAATAGCAATGGCAGCTCTAAAGGTTAAGTACCCAAAAAGCGATGCACCAGGAAACTGGAACTGTCTTTCTAAATATTCAAATAGGTAATACAACATCTTATTTTTGTAATTGCTTTAAAAATTCCTGTACTATTTTATAATCGTCAAAATCAAAGCGTTCGCCTTTAATTTCTTGATAGGTTTCATGACCTTTTCCTGCTATAAGAATAATGTCATTTGGTTGCGCCATTTGACACGCTGTTTTTATGGCTTGTTTTCTATCAACTATGGATAGTGTTTTTTTATAATTTTGAGGTTCAACCCCTTTTTCTATATCTTCAATAATCGCATCAGGAACTTCACTTCGTGGATTATCACTAGTAAAAATTACTTTAGTGCTCAATGCAGACGCTATATGTCCCATTTTTGGTCGCTTAGTCTTATCTCTGTCACCACCACAACCAACAACTGTAATGAGTTCTTCATTTTTTGTTCTGATATTATTAATGGTTTCCAACACGTTTTTTAATGCATCAGGTGTATGAGCATAATCTACAATGGCTGTGATTTTTTCATCAGACACCAAATACTGAAAACGACCACTCACACTTTCTAATTCGCTAATGAGTTTTAAATTCTCAACTTTTTCAAGTCCTAATAATTCAGCTGTAGCATAAATTGCTAAAATGTTATAAGCATTAAAACTTCCAATCAATCGTGTCCAAACCTCATTATCATTAAGTTTTAAAAGCAATCCGCTAAATTGATTTTCTAAAATTTGAGCTTTATAATCAGCATACGACTTTAATGCATAGGTGATTTTTCTTGCTTTTGTATTTTGAAGCATCACCAAACCATTTTTATCATCGACATTTACCAATGCAAAAGACTTAGCTGGCAACTGATCAAAAAACTGTTTTTTCACATCTCTATATTCAGCAAATGTGTTATGATAATCTAGATGATCGTGAGAAAGATTTGTAAAAATACCACCTTCAAAAACCAATCCTTCTGTTCTATTTTGATGAATACCATGCGAACTCACTTCCATAAAGCAAAACTCCACACCTTCATCATTCATTTCACTTAAATACTTGTTTATTGTAAGAGAATCTGGTGTTGTATGTGTAGCTTTAAACTCTTTATCACCAACCATTATCTTTACTGTTGACAATAAACCAACTTTAAAACCAGCTTTTTTAAACAACTGATACAGCAATGTAGAAACCGTTGTTTTTCCATTAGTTCCTGTCACTCCAACAAGCTTTAAATTTCCTGATGGATTACCGTAATAGTTAGCAGCCATAAATGCCAATGCTTTACTAGCACTATCAACTTCTATGTAAGTGATTCCGTTTTGCAATTGCTCCGGAAGTGCTTCACACACTACAGCTGAAGCTCCTAGTTCTATTGCCTTTTCAATAAAGTTATGACCATCAACAACCGAACCTCTAATTGCCACAAACACGTCGTTGGTTTTGATTTGGCGTGAATCAAACTCAATAGCATTTACCTGTACACCTGTACTACCTACAACTGCATTGATGGTTACTTTATACAATATGTCTTTTAACACTATCACGATGCTTCTAAAACAATTACTTGGTTCTTTTTAAGTTTTATACTCTTGTCTACTGACTGTTTTTTTATAATTCCACTTCCATTAAGTTTCACTTTCACTTCTACATCCATATTCTCTAATAATGCCAACGCGTCCATAGCAGACATCCCAACAACATCAGGCATTATGGTTTTATATTTTTGAGCTAACTCAAAGTAAGTATCAAAATCACTTTTAGTTTTAGCATCCACTAATTCTAAAGTTTCCACTTCATCAACTAAAGGCGTATCTGTATAGATTTTTTGAGCTATTTTTTTAAACACTGGACCTGACACATCTGCTCCATAATATCCAACACTTTTATCAGGCTCATGAATAACAACTATACACGAATACTTTGGATTTTCAGCAGGAAAAAAACCTGCAAAAGAGGATATATAATTGAGTTTATCTTTATTTGCATAGTCTTTTTGACACGTACCAGTTTTACCAGCCATTGAGAAATTAGGCGAGTACAACTTATGACCTGTACCGTGTTCTTTATCGACTACATTTTTAAGCAATTGCTTTACTTTAGAAACCGTTTCCTGAGAGCAAATTCTTGGGTTTATGATTTCTTTTTTAAATGGAACTATAGTTTCATCAAACTCTTTTACCTCTTTTAAAAACTGAGGTTTCACCATTTCACCATTATTGGCTATAGCATTATAAAATGTTAGCGTTTGAAGAGGCGTAAATGATACTCCATAACCATAAGCCATCCACTGTAATGCAATACCACTCCATCTTTTCTTATTATCGGGATGTGGAATAATTGGCTCTCCTTCACCTAAAATTGGCAAATCTAACTTTTGATTTAAACTCATTTGGTACAAACGCTCAACAAACTTTTTTGGGTTGCTTCTATAATGCTGATCAATTGCAGAAACTATTCCTGTGTTTGAAGACACTTCAAAAGCTTTTCCTATAGAGATTTTACCATAACCTCCACGTTTAGAATCACGAACTTTTTTACCATAAAAACTTAAGATTCCGTTTTTAGTATCCACAACATCACTTGTATCTATTACTTTATCTTCTAAAGCAGCAGTAAGCGCCATTAGTTTGAATGTTGAACCTGGTTCATGCGACTCCCAAACTGCGTAATTTCTTCTTTCGTAATAATTCCCTTCAGAGTTTCTTCCTAAATTAGCAATAGCCTTTACCTCTCCTGTTTGGGTTTCCATCACCACAACACAACCATGGTCAGCTTTATATTTTTCTAGTTGTTCCAACAACGCATGATGAGCAATATCTTGAATATTAACATCAATAGTTGTATACACATCATACCCATCTTTAGGCTCTGTTTGGTTGTAATCAGTTATTGGTTTCCATTGACCATTACCTATCTTTTGCTTTAACCTATGACCATTAGTACCTTTTAAGTACTCCTCACCATAAGCACCATCAATTCCTGCTCTTGTAACATTTCCATCTTCATCTACGCGCTCATAACCAATAGAACGATGCGCAATTCCACCCATTGGGTGCTCTCGCTTTGTATTTTGCTCAACTATTAAACCGCCTTTTATAGCACCAAGTTCTAACAAAGGAAAATTTCTAACTCTTAAATAATCAGAATACCCGATATCTCTCGCTATCAAATAATATCTGTTTTTATTCGCTCTTGCTTTTCTAATTCTTTGTTGATGATATGATGCTGGTTTTCCTGTGAATTTTGCCAGCGAATCGCAAAGCGGTTTTATATATTCTTGAAAGGTTTTGTTTTGAGGCTGTACAGCATCTAAACGAATATCATACTTAGGAATAGATGTCGCCAAAAGACTTCCGTCAGCCGAATACACATTACCTCTGTTAGCAGGAATCTCAACATTTTCAACAGCACGTTTTACTCCAAGATCTCTGTATTTATCACCTTGAATAAACTGAATATCCACTAACTTGTAAACCACAAGAAAGATGAACACAAACATGCATCCTGCAACAAAGTACAACTTATTTAATATGTCTTTTTCTGTTACTGCCACTAGTTATTCTTGAGCTTTTACTTTTATTTTTTTTGGCGGAATTAATGAAGGCACAATACCTTTTTCTGCCATTTTTGTTACAATTGACGATTCCATTTTAAGCCTCATCAATCTTGAGCGTCCATCAACAAATGCTGAACGCAATTCTTTCACTTCATTATTAAGTTTCGCTATTTCATGTACTTTTTTATCTGCACTATGTGAACTCGCTATCATTATTATAGCCAAGGCAGAAATAAAAATGATAACTCTCCAGTTTTTAAAAGAGTCATCACTTATTAAAAATTTACCTTTCAGAATACCATAAATACCTTTCTTCATAGTTTTTCTGCAATTCTTAATTTTGCGCTTCTTGCTCTATTATTAATTTTTATTTCTTCTTGTGTTGGCACAATAAGATTTCCTACTTTTTTTAAAGGCACTTCAAAATTTCCAAATACATCTCGTTCTGGCTCACCTTCAAACAAGCCATTTCTTATAAATCGTTTTACCAACCTATCTTCTAACGAGTGATAAGAAATAAAACTTAAACGACCTCCTTTTTTTAGGAGCTCAGGTGTTTGCAACAACAGTTCTTTTAACACCTCAATTTCTTGATTCACCTCAATTCGAATTGCCTGATAAATTTGAGCTAGTATTTTATTTTCTCTTTTAGGTTGCAAAAATCGTTTTAACACTAACTTTAATTGTTCACTAGTTTTTATCTCAGCTTTTGAACGCTCTTCAACAATTACTCTTGCCATTGCTGGAGCTTGACGCAATTCTCCATACTGATAAAAAACTTGACGCAATTGCTCCTCTTCATAATCATTGATCACATTGTAAGCCGACAAATGACTATTTTGATTCATGCGCATATCTAATTCCGACTCAAAACGAGTTGAAAACCCTCTTTCAGCAACATCAAATTGATGTGAAGACACACCAAAATCTGCCAAAATCCCATCTACTTGCTTTACACCATAAAATCTCAAAAAACGTTTTATGAATCTGAAATTTTCATTTATTAGTGTAAAACGCTCATCCTCTAAAGCATTAGACAATGCATCCTGATCTTGATCAAAAGCAAACAATTTTCCATCAGGACCCAATTGCTTTAAAATTGCCTTACTGTGACCACCACCACCAAAAGTGACATCCACATAAACACCATCAGGTTTAATATTTAAACCTTCAACTGTCTCATTAAGTAAAACCGGATTATGATATTCCATTGTCATCATCGTCTTGTCCCATTACTTCTTCAGCTAAGTCAGCAAAATCTAAAGCAGCATCATCAATAGCTTGCTCATACTTGTCTTTATCCCAAATCTCAATGATGTGTATTGCCGAAGACACCACAATCTCCTTGCTAATTCCAGAGAAAGCAATCAAATCTTTCGGGATTAAAAGTCGACCAGTAGCATCTACCTCAACCATTTTAACTCCTGCCGTAAAGCGTCGTATAAAATCATTATTCTTTTTCTTGAACCTATTGAGTTTATTCACTTTTTGCATCAACAACTCCCACTCACTCATTGGATACAACTCCAAACAAGGCTGAAAAACCGCTCGCTTTAACACGAAACCATTTTGTAACACAGGAGACAACTGCTTTTTTAGGGCAGCAGGAAGCATTAGCCTTCCTTTGGCGTCTACTTTGCACTCGTATGATCCTATTAAAGTGTTCAAAATGATTATTTTATACTTCTAACGAATTCAATTCAAATATATTGAAAATATTACCACATTTTACCACTTTATACCACTTTTGTTAATAATTTTTTTATTTTAACAACAATTACGCGCTAAAACAGATTGTAGTTATTTAAAAATCAGAGGTTTATTTTTTTATGAAGACACATTGATTAGATTGTGAAAAACTCTATGAAAAACAATTTTTCACTAAGGGGTAAAAAAGGGAGTATTTATCAATGAAATAACTATATTTGTTTAAAATGACATCACTAACTAATACATGAAACACCTTTTAAAAACAGAAAAAAATTACAGTTATATTGAAGTAGGAGAAGGCACGCCAATAATTGTTTTACACGGTTTAATGGGAGGGTTGAGTAATTTTGATGCTGTTACAAATTACTACAGTACAAAAGGTTACAAAGTCATTATTCCTGAGTTACCAATCTACACCATGTCATTACTAAAAACCAATGTAAAAAGTTTTGCAAACTACCTGCATGATTTTATTGAGTTTAAAGAGCTAGATAACGTTATCTTGCTAGGAAATTCTCTTGGTGGTCATATTGGTTTATACCATACCAAAATGTATCCTGAAAAGGTTAAAGCATTAGTAATTACAGGAAGTTCTGGACTCTACGAAAGCGCAATGGGAAGTGGCTACACCAAGCGAAGTGACTATGAAGTTATCAAGAAAAAAGCCCAAGATGTATTTTACGACCCAGCAGTTGCTACCAAAGAAATAGTTGATGAAGTTTACGAAACTGTAAACGACAGAAACAAGCTTATAAAAACATTGGCAATTGCTAAAAGTGCAATACGACACAATATGGCAAAAGACCTTCCTAAAATGCAAACACCAACTTGTATTATTTGGGGAAAAAACGACACTGTTACTCCACCTGAAGTTGCTGATGAATTCCATAGTTTATTACCTGATTCTGATTTATTTTGGATTGATAAATGTGGACACGCAGCTATGATGGAACACCCTGAAGAGTTCAATTTGATTTTAGAAAAATGGCTTTCTGCCAGAAACTTTTAAAACATGTTAATTAAAACAGCAGAGTTTGTAATAAGCAATTCTGAAGTTACAAAATGCCCAAAAGACATATTGCCTGAATATGCTTTTATTGGTAGAAGTAACGTTGGAAAATCCTCGCTAATTAACATGCTCACCAACCATAAGAATTTAGCAAAAACTTCTGGAAAGCCTGGAAAAACTCAACTAATCAATCATTTTTTGATTAATAAAAACTGGTTTTTGGTGGATTTACCAGGATATGGTTATGCAAGAGTCTCTAAGACTGCTAAAAAGAAATTTCAAAAGTTCATTACCAATTATTTTGAACAACGTCAACAACTCGTATCTGCATTTGTATTAGTTGATATTAGACATAATCCTCAAAACATAGATTTAGAATTTATGGAGTGGTTGGGAGAACACGGAATCCCCTTTTCTATTATTTTCACAAAAGCTGACAAGCTGAAACCTAAAGCCATTGAACGAAATATTTCAGAATACGAAATGGAAATGCTTAAAACTTGGGAAGAAATGCCTAATTACTTTGTAACCTCTTCAAGCAAAGCCATAGGTAGAGAGGACGTTTTACAGTTTATTGACGACACGAATAAAGAAATTAACGCTTTAAGAAACGAATAGGTTTAATTTTTCACATCCAATGCATCCCTAAGCGCATTACCTATAAGCATAAAAGCCATTACCAAAATCATAATACACAAACCAGGAATTATTGCCAAATAAGGTTTTCCTAGTATAATATAATTATAATGATCTTTTATCATAGCTCCCCAACTTGCCATTGGTGGTTGCGCTCCAATACCTAAAAAGCTCAATCCACTTTCAATTAAAATTGCAGCTGCAAAATTTGCTGCTGATATGACAATAATTGGAGCCATAATATTGGGTAATATATGTCTGGTAACAATTCTAAAATCGGTATAACCTAAAGCTTTAGCTGCAGTAACATACTGCATTTCCTTTACACTTATAACTTGTCCTCTCACTACTCTAGCAACTTCAACCCACATAGTAAGTCCTACCGCTATAAACACTTGCCAAAACCCTTTATCTAAAGCCAATATAATAGCAATAACCAAAAGCAATGTTGGAATAGACCAGGTTACATTAATAATAAACATAACTATTGTATCAACTACTCCTCCAAAGTATCCAGCTAAACTTCCCATAAAGATTCCAACTACTAAAGAAATAAATACAGCTATAAAACCAATAAAAAACGAAATTCGAGAACCTATTAATACTCTACTTAATAAATCCCTTCCGTATTTATCAGTACCAAACAAAAATGTACGTTCTTTTATAAAAGGCTTAAAATCTTGGTTTGGAAAAGCACTTAGGGCAATTTCTTTTTCTACACCTATTAATCCATCAGAGGCATATTCAGTATATACTAATTTATCATTATCAGCTTTAAATTCTGAAATTGGGATTTCGGTATCAGTATTTCTTTCACCATAAAACACTTTAGACAGAAAAGATTGTTCATTTTTTATTTCGGATGGAATAGTAAGAATATTCGCTTTAAAACCAGGTTTTTTAGAGTGAATTGTTAAATGCATTTGATTTGCATTTTGAGAATTATCTGGTGCTAAAACATATGCAAAAACAGACACTAACCCAATGGCAACAATGAGCCAAAAACTTAAAACGCCCCAAAAGTTCTTTTTAAACTTTTGGAGCGCTAATTGTGTTAATGAGTTACTGTTTTTACTCATTTATTTTAATCTTTTACTGCAGCTACTTTTGTTTTAACACCATAGGTCATTTTAAGATCGTTTAAAACATTTAAAGCCTCTTCAATATACACATCCTTACTTAAATTTTGGTGCCAACGCTCACGCTTTTGTTTTAAAACAGAGTCTTGCTCCATTAATTTAATTTCATAAGGCAATGAATTAAATGTAAGATTAGTTTTGTAATCTGCTATTTTTTCAAAACGTTTCGCCTCTTCTTCATTAGTATTTAAACGCTCTTTGTATTTTTTATAGTTAAGAGAAAAGTTTTCTGTTTCTCTAATAGTATTAATCCATTTAGCATTTTCATCAATTAACTTTAACTGATCGCTATTAGCCATACGCTCTCTACTTTTTGAAATTGTAGTTTCATAATCGTAATAGTTTTCCCAAAGGTCATAATCTGCAGCATCAATTTTATCCCATTCTAAAGGACTGTCATACGTTCTTTCACCAATACCAATATACTTATAACGGTCTGGAACTACAATATCACTCTTTACTCCTTCCAACTGCGTTGAACCACCATTAATTCTATAGAATTTTTGAGTCGTGAACTTTAATGCTCCCATATCTCCATTGGAATTATTTCTCACCATTCTATTAAGGTCTAGTACATTTTGCACTGTTCCTTTACCATAGGTTTGTTTACTTCCAATAACTATTGCTCTTTTATAATCTTGCATTGCAGCAGCTAAAATCTCTGATGCTGAAGCAGAAAGTTCGTTAACTAATATCACTAACGGTCCATCCCAAACAATAGACATATCTCTATCCTTTAAAACTTCTTTTGGCTCTCCTGTAGTTTTAACTTGAACTATTGGACCATCTTTAATAAACAATCCTGCCATATCTACAACCGTTTGAAGCGATCCTCCTCCATTATCTCTAAGATCTAACACAAGACCTTCCATACCTTGTTGCTTTAATCTTATGATTTCTTGTTTTACATCTGAAGCCGCATTTCTTTTATTGTAATCGTCAAAATCAACGTAAAACTTAGGTAAATTGATAACTCCAAATGTTTTGTTGTCTTTAATTACTGTTGAAGATTTTGCATAAGTTTCTTCCAGTTCAACAATATCTCTAGTAATTGTAATGTCTTCTATTGTACCATCAACTTTTTTCAAAGTTAAGGTTACATCAGTACCTTTTGGTCCTTTTATGAATTTGATAGCATCGTCTAAACGCATACCAACAACACTTACAGCCTCTTCTTCATCTTCTTGCTTTACTTTCATTATTTGGTCTCCTACCTGAAGTTCGTTTTGTCTCCAAGCTGGACCACCACTGATAATTTCGTTAACCAAAATAGCATCCATTTTCTTTTGAAGTCTTGCTCCAATACCTTCAAAATTACCAGACATATCTACATCAAAACGATCTTTATCTTCTGGCGCAAAATAAAACGTATGTGGATCATACTCCTCAACAATTGCATTGATATACACTGAAAACCAATCTTTACGTTGTCTTTCACCTATAAAAGCGTACAGTTCATTTAAAGAGTTTAACGTTGCTTCTCTAGCTTCTTCTTCTAGCTGTTTTTCAGTTTTTACTGTATTTGCAGCATCGCTATTTTCATCAAATGCCATTTCAGGATCTTTATTTTTAGCTCCGCGTTCTTGCTGCACTAATAAATCATCATAATTAGCTATGGTTGAAAACTTAAGCTGTTGTCTCCAACGCTCTTTCATTTCTTTTTTAGATGTTACATAAGGCATTGAATCATAATCGGTAGAAAAATCTTCGTCCACATTGAAGTCAAAAGGTTTTGACAGCACTTCTTTGTAGATTTCTTTAGACTCCTCCATACGCTTTAATAGTCTCTCATGAGTTAAATTAAAGAACGTTAAATCGTATTCTTTAATCTGATCATCAATACTATTTCTGTAAGCGCTGAATTCCTCAATATCAGACTCATAAAAATAACGCTTTAGTGGATCTAATTGCTTTATATAATCATCAAACACTAATCCTGAAAAATCATCATCTACGTCAACTGGACTGAAATGACCTTCATTTAAAACATAACTAATAAGTTGAATGAGTAATTTATCTTTGTTAGGGTCTTCAAAGGTTTTTGAGGTAAAACTACAAGAAGCAAATGCAAGTAGTAAAACCAAAAGCAAAATTTTATAGTTCCTTTTCATAATATCTTTCATATTTATACTTTAACTGTATATAACTACAAAAATTAAGTTATATTTTTCACTAAAGTAAAAGAAAAAACCGTGCCAATAAAATATAGCCCTACTAATTTTTTGTTAAACCTAACATAACAGGTAATTGAAGGGTTTTATTTATTTTAGCAACTCACAAACAACAATATATTTTATGGCAAAAAGACCTCTTATTTTAGTTACAAACGACGATGGTATAACTGCTCCAGGAATTAGAACTTTAATTGAAGTTATGAATAGCATTGGAGACGTTATTGTTGTAGCTCCTGATAGCCCTCAAAGCGGAATGGGACACGCAATTACTATTAATTCAACACTGTTTGTAGAAGAGATAAAAATCGACGAAGGTAAACAAAGAGAGTACAGTTGTTCTGGAACACCTGCCGACTGTGTAAAACTTGCTATAAATGAAATCTTTGACCGCAAACCCGACCTTTGTGTTTCAGGTATAAACCATGGTTCAAACTCATCTATAAATGTTATCTATTCAGGAACAATGAGTGCAGCTATTGAAGCTGGTATTGAAGGCATTCCTGCTATAGGGTTTTCACTTTTAGATTACAATTGGAACGCTAATTTTAAAGCCACAAAATCCTTTGTGAAAACTATTGCTGAAAATGTTTTAAAAGAAGGTTTGCCAAAAGGAGTGGTTTTAAATGTAAATCTTCCTAATCTCCCTAAAAAAGATATAAAAGGTATAAAAGTATGCCGACAAGCTAAAGCGAATTGGGAAGAAGAATTTGACAAACGTAAAAACCCACAAGGTCGAGAATATTACTGGTTAACAGGTAAATTTGTTAACTTAGACAAAGGAGAAGATACTGATGAATGGGCTTTAAAAAACGGTTATGTTTCAGTAGTACCAATACAATTTGATTTGACAGCTCATCATTGCATACAAAATTTAAACACTTGGAAATTGAATGGTTAAAAAGGAAGTTTTTATTGGATTTATTGTTGGATTAATTGCTAATTTTATGGGTTTAATATTAGCAGTTTATCTTTTTGGAAATGGCGATGATATTGAAACCACTATTAGGCAATCCTTATCGGAAGGTTTTTTTAGTAAATTAGTAAGTATAGGAGCTATTTTAAATTTAGGTGCGTTTTTTATTTTCATAAAAAAGAAACAAGATTATAGAGCTAGAGGTGTACTTTTAGTTACGGTTTTAATAGCTGTATTTACATTTTTGGTAAAGTATTTATAGATGAAGTATTACATAATTGCAGGAGAAGCGTC
The DNA here is from genome assembly GCF_050509525.1 of Gaetbulibacter sp. PBL-D1. NCBI lineage: Bacteria > Pseudomonadati > Bacteroidota > Flavobacteriia > Flavobacteriales > Flavobacteriaceae > Gaetbulibacter > Gaetbulibacter sp. PBL-D1. Next base: position 28,918 of record NZ_JBNWKB010000004.1, read on the forward strand.
AGGTGATTTACATGGCTCAAACCTAATGAAAGCATTACAAAAAATTGATGTAAATGCTGAATTTAGGTTTTGGGGAGGCGACCTCATGCAAGCTGTAAGCAACTCATTGGTAAAACACTACAAGGATTTAGCCTTTATGGGTTTTATTGAAGTGGTTATGAATTTAAGAACCATAACCAAAAACTTAGCATTTTGCAAAAAGGATATTGAACAATACAATCCTGATACTATCATTTTTATTGATTATCCTGGTTTTAATTTACGTATTGCTAAATGGGCAAAACAAAAAGGCTACAAAACACATTACTATATTTCTCCACAAATTTGGGCTTGGAAAGAAAATCGTATTAAGGATATAAAACAAGATATCGACCACATGCATGTTATTCTTCCTTTTGAAAAAGGATTTTATGAAGACAAGCATAATTATCCTGTAAACTTTGTTGGTCATCCATTAATTGACGCTATTGGAGCACGACAACAAGTTGATGAATATAGTTTTAGAGCTGAACATGAGCTCAACAAAAAACCTATTATTGCTTTACTACCAGGAAGCCGAAAACAGGAAATTAAAAAAATGTTATCGGTTATGCTTAGTATTGTTGACGATTTTCCTGGTTATCAGTTTGTAATTGCTGGAGCGCCAAGTCAAGATTATAGTTTTTATGAGCCTTTTATTACAAATAATAACGTAAGTTTTATTAGCAACCGAACTTATGATTTACTCAGTGTATCCTACGCTGCATTAGTAACTTCTGGCACTGCAACTTTAGAAACTGCATTGTTTAAAGTTCCTGAAGTAGTATGCTACAAAGGAAGTTGGTTATCTTACCAAATAGGAAAACGATTGGTAAAACATATTAAATACATCTCATTGGTAAATCTTATTATGGATAAAGAAGTGGTTACCGAATTGATTCAGGATGATTTTAACACCAAACGTTTAAAGCAAGAATTAAAAATTATTCTAGACGATTATCAACGTGTGAAATTTTTCTTGAACTACTATGATTTAGAGAAAAAATTAGGAGGTAAAGGCGCAAGCAATAAAACTGCTGAATTGATTTTTAAAAGCTTAAATTAAAACAGGTTTGTTGATAAGAGTTTTCATAACTATTCAAAAGCCTTCCCAAACTAATAATTTATTGTTTTTATTTTGTTTCAATTCTTAATTTTAGTCACAAATTCAATACATGAAAAACTTTACTATACTGCTACTAGCACTTATCTGTTTGAATAGTTGTAAATCCTCAAAAAAAGCCAAAAGCTCACATAAAACCACTACAAAAACCGAAAAAAGGGCAACTAACACAACTAATACAACATCAAATGCACTTGCTGAAAGTATTGTAGACTATGCTAAACAATTTGATGGTGTTCGCTACAAATATGGTGGAACTACCAAAAAAGGAATGGATTGCTCTGGACTGGTAATGACAGCTTTTAAGAGTGAAAATATTATGCTACCTAGGACAACCTCAGACCTTTCAGTTACAGGAAATTGGATAGACCTTAAAGAAGTTCAAAAAGGAGATTTAATGTTTTTCGCAACAAGAAAAAATAGCCGAAAAGTTAATCATGTTGGCATAGTTACTTTTGCTAGCGAAGGCAATGTAGAGTTTATTCATGCTTCAACAAGTGCAGGAGTGATTATATCGTCGTTAGCTGAACGGTATTGGTATTTTGCATTCGTACAAGCTCGAAGAGTACTGTAAACCATTATTTTTTAGTAACTTAGATTATGAAGTTACTAAATTTTACTCTTATAAAATTAACGCTTTGTTTAGTTATCGGGATTTATATAGGTTATTATATTACAATTCCGTTACAACTATCATTATATACTAGTCTTAGTTTAATCTGTCTTTTATTTTTATGTTTTCTCTATCTTAAAAACAAGTTTAAGAACTCCATTTGGTTTGGACTAATTACTTTTATTACTACGATAAGTATAGGTGTGTTAACTCATAACCTTCATGATGAAAAACAATTTTATAATCACTACACCAAAGTAGTGGAAATGGATGAATCGGCTTCAAAAGAAATTACATTTAGAATACGAAAACAACTAAAACCAGGGAACTACTACAATAAATACATCATTGACATTTTAAAGATTGACTCAACTGTTGTTAATGGAAAATCTTTATTAAACATTGAAAAAGATTCTACTTTAAAACGCTTAAAAACCGATGATATTTATATCACATACTCCCCCATAAAAGATTTGATTAACCCTCTAAATCCAAATCAATTCAATTATAAAAACTATTTAGAGAAGCAATATATCTATCATCAAATTTTCACGAATCAACAGTCTATTTACAAAACAAAGTCCAAGAGCAATACTATTTTTGGTTATGCAGCAGCACTTAGAAATACCATAAATGCTAAATTAAAAACATACAACTTCGCTCCAGATGAACTCGCAATTATAAATGCTTTACTTTTAGGGCAACGACAAGACATAAGCGAAGACGTTTACAACAATTACACCAATGCTGGAGCAATACACATTCTTGCAGTTTCAGGGCTTCATGTTGGGATTATATTACTCCTACTAAATATTTTATTAAAACCTTTAGAACGTCTTAAACATGGTAAACCCATTAAAATACTGTGCATACTCCTTCTGCTTTGGAGCTTTGCCATTATAGCAGGATTATCAGCATCGGTTACTAGAGCTGTAACCATGTTTAGCATTGTTGCCATTGCTATAAATTGGAAACGACCAACAAACATTTACAACACACTAGCCATATCTATTTTTATATTGCTGCTCATCAAACCTATGTTTTTATTTGATGTTGGGTTTCAACTTAGTTATCTAGCAGTTATTGCTATTGTAACGTTTCAGCCTATACTTTACAAACTATGGTCAACTAAAATAAAGCCGCTGGACTATTTTTGGCAAATTTTCACAGTTACAGTAAGTGCGCAATTTGGAATCATACCTGTGAGTCTTTATTACTTTCATCAGTTTCCTAGTTTATTTTTTATTTCAAACCTTGCTATAATTCCGTTTTTAGGATTGATTTTAGGTCTAGGTATTCTAGTCATTGTTTTAGCTGTTTTAAATAGCCTTCCTGAATTTCTTGCTAATTTTTTTGGAAGTACAATTAATGCAATGAATTTAATTGTTGCTTGGGTATCCAAACAAGAAACATTTTTATTTAGAGATATCCCTTTTAGTTTAGCTCATGTTTTAAGTAGCTACTTAATTGTTGCTTCACTTTTTGTGCTGAATAAGAAAAGGAACTTTAAGAGTTTAACTTTCATGCTTATCGCTATTATGGTATTTCAAGGTGTTTTGATTTATACAAAATATGAGACATCTAATAAACAATTTATCGTATTTCATAAAAGCAGACACAGTTTGATTACTGTAAAATCTAATAGAAATATGATAGTTTATCATAACCTAGACAGTACAGGTTTTAAAAATGATAAAGTCATTAAAAACTACAGAGTTGGTAATTTTATTGAAAGTTTTAAAACAGACTCACTGAAATCTATCTATAAAGTTCAAAACAAAATGGTATTAGTGGTAGATAGTTTGAGTGTTTACAATGTTACAGCGTTTAAGCCTAATTATGTATTACTTCGTAACTCTCCTAAGATTAATTTGCAACGTTTGATAGACTCTATTCAACCAGAGGTCATTATTGCTGATGGTAGCAATTACAAATCTTACATTAAACGATGGAAAGCAACGTGCTTAAAACAAAAACTCCCTTTCCATCAAACTAGTGAAAAGGGAGCGTTTATTATTGAATAGTATTTTTAACCTTGAAACTTTGGTTCAAATGCAGTGTAATACGCATTGAAATCCTCTTGAGAGGTCATGTTCTTGTGTTCATCGTTTTTGAAGAGTTTTAAATACAACTCTATTTGTTGAGGCTTTTGATAACCTCTTAAAGGCGTAAGCACTTTTCCTTCTTCATCAAAAAACACGATAGTAGGATATGCACTTACTTTTAAATGCCTTGTTAACTCATGAACTCCATTTCTACGATTTGCCAATTCTGGCTTGTAGCTTTTATTAGTAAATGTTTTACCTTCATAAGTAACCTTATCATTTCCTTCGGCATTAAACTTAACAGCATAGTAATGCTCGTTTACATAATCTGCCACATCTTTATTTTGAAATGTGTTTCGGTCTAACATTTTACATGGACCACACCAATTTGTATACACGTCCATCATAATTTTTTTAGGTTTTTCTTTTTGAAGTTTTAGAGCTTCTTCAAAAGTTACCCAATTAATCTCCTGAGCTACACTACTAACTGTAGTTAATAATGCAAATACTAATAAATATCTAAGTTTTTTCATAATATCATTTGTTGCAAAAGTTATTCCGAACTTACAAAAAATGCTCCAAAAGAGGAGCATTTTACGTTTATTTTAACGAATTACTCGTTATTTAACACCATGCATTAATTTTTTCAATACAGGGTTTAGAGCAAAAACAAGTAATCCTGCAACAGTAGGCACTATTGTAAAAATTACAAAAAACGTAGACAAACTATATTCTTCTGTTATATTCTCAATTTGCCCTCCAAGCACAGCAGCAAGTTTATTACCAATAGCAATTGCTAGATACCACATCCCAAACATCAAGGCAATCATTCGTGCGGGAACAAGCTTACTAACATAAGACAACCCAACGGGAGAAAGACATAACTCTCCCAAAGTATGAAACAAATATGCTAATATTAACCAAACCATACTTACTTTAACTCCTTCTACCAGTCCATAAGATCCAAAAGCAAGTAAACCAAAGCCAACTCCCATTATAATTAATCCTAATGCATATTTAGTAGCTGCACTTGGATTATATTTGCTTTCCCACCATCTTGAGAAAAATGAAGCAAATACAATTATAAAAAAGGAATTTAGAATACTAAACCAGGATACGGTTATTTCTACCTCATTATCTCTTACTTGAGTAACTTGAGCCTCAACCACACCATTATCTCTATTTAATTGTATTCCTTGATTAACGGCAAAATCTAGTCGTTCAGAATTTAAATACCCGAATTCTGTACCTTCATTATTTTTTGTAATAATGTTAAGTTTATCCCCAACTTTAAAGTCTAATGGCTCAGCAATTGATGTAGTTCTCGTTACAATTTTATCTGAAGGACTTATGGAATAACCCTGTGTAACTGGAAGATAAACAAACTTTAACTCACCTGTTTCAGTCTTTTTTTGGACTCCGTTTTCATCCAAATCTGCTTTTTCAATCGCGTTGTAAGAAACATCATAAGCAATGGTTTTAAAATCTCTATTTAACATCCAACCAACAATTCCCCACATTAATAAGAAACAAATTACAAGAACAATATTAGAACCTGGAATCTTTTTAAATGTTTTCTTCCAAAGCAGGTACAATACCCAAGAAATAATTACCAGTGGAATAACTGTTAGTAATGTATTTATAATATTAAAAGCAATTGCAGAATTACCACTTAACATTCTATCCACACTATCTCTAGCAAAAATAACTAATGACGATGCACCTTGCTCAAATGACAACCAAAAGAATACTGTGAAAAAAGCAAATATGATAAATGCAATCATTCTATCTCTAACAACTGCTGTATATCTTAGAATTCTTCCTATAACTAGTATTAAGAACAGAACTAAACCAAATAAAACTGCTATATATTGCCCTTCAATATCTCCAATTTGAAACGCGGAAAACATATCTATATTAGCAATCTTAGACATTGGGTCATTTATAGCATAACCAAGACCAATTATTGATGAAATAACTATTAAAACTTTATCTAAAGTGGTAAACGGATTAGGTTTTTCATCATCTTGCTGTTTATTTTCTGTTTTGGCACTTTTCTCGTTTACATTTTGAGGCAATTCTATCTCATGAACTTTAGTAGGTTTGGCTCCAATTTTTCCAAACAAGGGTCCTGCTAACCAAAATTGAAGGGTACCTAAAAGCATAAACACACCTGCTAATCCAAATCCATAAGCCCAACCTATTTTTTCAGCTAAATAGCCACATAACATCATCCCAAAGAAAGCTCCTGCATTTACTCCCATGTAATAAATTGTATAAGCTCCATCTTTCTTTTCTGGGTTTTTCTTATACATCTCAGAAATAATGGATGTCATTGTTGGTTTAAAAAAACCTGTACCTACAACTAAAAGCACTAATCCGAGATATAATGAAAACTCTGTTTCTAAAGCCATAGACGCATGTCCTAAAGTCATAATTAATGACCCAATAATAACAGCCCAACGATATCCAGTATATTTATCAGCAATATAACCTCCAATAATTGGTGTTACATATAACAACATAGCATAGGTTCCAAATAAGGCACCAGCATTTTCAACAGACCATTCCCAACCAGGATTGTAACCTATTGCAGCCATGGTTAGAAAATTTACTAGTAGAACTCGCATGCCATAAAAAGAAAATCGCTCCCACATTTCAGTGAAAAATAGCACAAAAAGACCTGCAGGATGACTTAAAACCTTGTCTTTAAACAGATTTTCAATATCAGTATTCATAGTGTTAGTTTTAGTTAAGAAAAGAGAAACCCTTGCCTGTATAAATTAGCAAGGGCTTTATATTTAATATTAAGTTAGTTTGCTTCAGAATCAGCTAATTCAAAACCTTCAGTTTCGTCACTTGAGATTTCACGCTCGTTATCTTCAGCTCCATGTGTAAGACGTTTTAGAGGTTTAAGTAATAAAATTACAAGTAAACCAAATAGAACAGTAAAAATTGTAATTCCTGAGAAGATTGCATATTCACCAAATTCTGATGCAGATTCTCCAATAACTCCAGCTACTTTATTACCTAATCCTGTTGCTGCAAAATAAACTCCCATCATTAATGAGGCATATTTTACAGGTGCTAATTTTGTAATAAACGATAAGGCTACAGGCGAAGAACATAACTCTCCAATAGTATGGAATAAATAAGCCAAAACAAGCCATTGCATTCCTGAGCTACCATTAGCATTGTACTCTGAAGCTGCAAAAATCATGAATACAAAACCTAATCCCATAATCATTGTACCAACAGCCATTTTAAATAATGACGAAGCCTCTTTACCTTTTAATTTTCTTTTTGCCCAATATCCTGCAACAATGGTTGCAAATATTATAATAAATCCTGCATTTAAACCTTGGAACCATGTTGCTGGAATATCCCATCCAAATAAAGTTCTATCGGTTTTGGTTTTGGTGTAAATACTCATTAATCCACCTGCTTGCTCAAACGCTCCCCAAAACACAATAACAATTAGGAATGATAATAATAAAACTAAATACCTATCTCTTGATACTTGCGTCTCTAAGTTTTTATATATCATCATCATTACACCTGCTACTAAAGCAATAAATATGTATAAGGCTGTATAACCCCAACTATCAATACCATCATAGCTAAACCCTGCATAAAACGCATAACCTATTATAAGCAAAACAATTACAAGGTTCAATGGAGACTTCATTAAATCACCAAATAACTTACCTAATGAAACATCAGTTTTCTTATCTTCTTCGGTTGGCTTATTTCCAACGTTAATCAAAAACTTTTGACCATACATGTAAACCATTAACCCAAACAACATTGCAATTCCTGCTAATCCAAAACCGTAATGCCATCCTATTTTTTCACCTACATATCCAACTATAAATGTTGCTAAAAGTGATCCTAAATTAATACCAATATAAAAAATACTAAATCCTTTATCTCTTCTAATGTCTCCTTGTTTATACAGGCCTCCTACCATTGTAGAAATATTAGGTTTTAAGAGTCCGACTCCTAAGACAATTAAGGCTAAACCTGTATAAAAAGCCCACATAGGCTCAAAAGCAAGAATACCATGACCAGCTACTAAAATTAGTGCTCCATAAAGAACCGCCTTCTTTTGTCCTAAAAACTTATCTGCAATCATACCACCAGGTATGGACATTACATAAACCAACATGGTGTACCAACCATAAAGCATTATAGATTCAGAATCTAACCATCCAAGACCAGGATTATCTGCTGTTGTTTTTTCTACCAAGTATAGTGTTAATAACGCTCGCATTCCGTAATAAGAAAAACGTTCCCACATTTCAGTAAAAAACAAAATGTATAATCCTACTGGATGTCCCCAAAGTTCTCTTTGGTGTGGCTTTAGTGTTGTAGCTGACATAAAATTTATTATTAGTTAGTAATCTATTGATTTTTAAAAGGTAACACACCTTTATTTTTGCTTTTAAGAAACCGCCTTAAATTTTTAGCAAAATGATGTCAAGTTTACTAAAAATTATGCAAAAAACCGTAACTATTAACAGTTAAATGTGCAATATTACGCTTGGCAAAGTATTTTAAACACAAGAATAGTATCTTTGTAGACATAAATAAAAATTAATGAGCAAAACTATTTCTGGGTTTTCAAAACTATCCAAATCCAAAAAAATCGACTGGATTGTAGACACTTATTTTTCTAATAAAGAAGCTGCTAAAACTGTATTAAAACAATATTGGAATTCTAACGAGAAGCTACAACAGCTTCATGATGAATTCATTGAAAACACAATCACCAACTACTATTTGCCTTTAGGAGTTGCTCCCAATTTTTTAATTAACGACAAAACTTACACTATTCCAATGGCTATTGAAGAGAGTTCAGTAGTTGCAGCTGCTAGTAAAGCTGCTAAGTTTTGGTCAGATCGTGGTGGGTTTAAAGCTGAAGTTATTTCAACCACTAAAATTGGACAAGTTCATTTTATTTTTAATGGTGAAACCGAAAAACTCAAGTCTTTTTTCAATTCTACAAAGTCAAAACTTATTGAAGACACTCATGTAATTACCAAAAATATGGAAGCGCGTGGTGGAGGTATTCTAGATATTGAATTACGTGACAAAACCACTGCTATTGAAGGCTACTATCAACTGCATGCAACCTTTGAAACGCTTGATGCTATGGGAGCAAACTTTATTAACTCTTGTTTAGAGCAGTTTGCTAAAACTTTAAAAACTGAAGCTGAAAGCAAACTTGACAATTCCATAGAAATTGTAATGAGCATTTTATCTAATTATGTTCCAGATTGCTTGGTAAAAGCCGAAGTCAGTTGTCCTGTTAATGCCTTAAGTGATGACAACTCTATTACAGGCGAGGACTTTGCTAATAAGTTTTTACAAGCTGTAAATATAGCTGAAGTTGAACCTTACAGAGCTGTAACTCACAACAAAGGCATTATGAATGGTATTGATGCTGTTGTTTTGGCTACTGGTAATGATTTTAGAGCTGTTGAAGCGGGAGTTCATGCGTATGCCTCTAGAAACGGAGTATATAGTAGTCTTACACATGCTGAAGTAAAAGATGGCATCTTCAAGTTTTGGATTGAAATTCCTCTAGCGCTTGGAACTGTTGGAGGACTTACAAGTTTACATCCATTAGTAAAACTTTCTTTAGAAATGCTAAACAAACCATCAGCTAAAGAGCTAATGCAAATAGTTGCTGTTGCTGGATTAGCGCAAAACTTTGCCGCAATTCGCTCACTGGTAACTACTGGAATTCAACAAGGTCACATGAAAATGCACTTGATGAATATTTTAAATCAGTTTGAAGCAACTTTAGAAGAAAAAGAACAACTTGTTGAGCATTTTAAGTCCAATACCATAACACATAGTGCAGTAATTGAAGCTATTGAAAACTTAAGACGTTAATGCAAACTTTTTTTAGTAACGGAAAATTATTACTAACTGCAGAATATGTAGTATTGGATGGAGCTTTGTCCTTAGCAATTCCAACCGAATTTGGGCAGTCAATGGTTGTTGAACCTATTAATGAGCCTAAAATTATTTGGAAAAGTTTTGATGAAACTGGAGCTATTTGGTTTGAAGAAGTGGTTCTTTTAAATCACCTTTCTAGTAGCGATTACGACAACCCATTTTCAAAGCGACTAATTGAAATATTTAATGCTGTAAAACAACTTAACCCAAACTTTTTTGAAAATTCTAACGGCTTTGAAATTGCAACGCTATTGGATTTCCCTAGACATTGGGGACTTGGAACCTCTTCAACTTTAATTAACAATATTGCTAATTGGGTAAATGTAGATGCTTACAGACTATTAGGGCTTACTTTTGGCGGAAGTGGTTACGATATTGCTTGTGCGCAACATAGTTCTCCATTAACCTATCAACTTCAACCTAACAAGAGTAGAACAATTAACACAGTTGAATTTAACCCTAGTTTTAAAGAGCAACTCTATTTCGTTTACCTTAACAAAAAACAAAACAGTAGAGATGGTATTGCGCAATACAAGTCTAACTCAACAGATATTAGTGCTTCTATTTCTGAAATAAATGCTATTACTTTAGCTTGCATTTCTTGCGAAACGTTAACAGAATTCAACAAGCTCATTACAACTCACGAAAGTATTATAAGCAAACTCACAAAACAAGAACCTGTAAAACACACTCTTTTTAGCGACTTTAACGGAAGTGTAAAAAGTCTTGGTGCTTGGGGAGGTGATTTTGTTTTAGCAACATCAGAGACTAACCCAAGCTCTTATTTTAAAAACAAAGGTTTTGATGTAATACTTCCTTATTCTGAAATGGTTATTTAAACACATAAAAAAACTCCACTTTTCAGTGGAGTTTTTATTTTATTATGTGACTTTCTTATTAGTAGAAATTCGCTCTATTATCTTCGATATCACTAGCTTCTTTAAGTGCATTGTATGCTTTTGTTAACACACTGCTTCCTCTTGTAGCACTTAATCTGTTAGCTATTGGTTGGTAATTATCTAGTTTAGATGCAGGAGTTGCTTTAGTAACTTCAACTACATATACACCTTTAACACCATCAATTGGCTTTGAAATTTCGCCTTCTTTCATTCCGAAAGCTACACCTACTACCTTAGGCTCACGTCCAGCACCTGAAATTGTTGGGCTTTTCATTGTTACTGCTGTTGCAGTTAAAGTTGCTACTTTATGAGCTTTTGCGATTTCATCTATAGTAGAACCTGAAATTTTATCTTTAATCATTTTAGCTTTCTTCTCATTTCTGATTTTGCTAATTGCTGTAGCAGAAGCGTTTTCAGGGGACATTAATCCTGCTTCGTTTTTCTTAACCACTTGCACAACTGCATAACCTCCTCCAGGAACTGTAAATCTTTTATAGTCACCTACTTTAGTTTCTCCTTCAAAAGCCCAACGAACAATAGCTCTTTGACTTCCTAATCCTGGTATGTTTTCATCTAAAACTTTAAAACTTACAGGTTTTACTTGGTAGTTGTTTTCTTTAGCTACTTCTTGGAAATCTCCATCTTGAAGTGCTATTTCAAATTTAGATGCTGTATTAAATACTTCGTCAATTGTTTTTTCAGAAGGCTCTATAGTTCTTGAAACTGTAGCTACTTTAACAGCTTTACTTTTGTTCTTTTGGTCTAAAATTTCAATAACGTGGTATCCAAAAGATGTTTTAACCACATCGATATCACCTACTTTATTATCAAAAGAAAATGCTTTAAACTCAGGAGCAAAAGAATCATTGTATCCAAACTCTATTTCTCCTTGTTTTTCATTACTAACTGTATCAGAAGATAAATCTAACAGGTCAACAAACTTACTTTGTTTAGACTTGATAACAGATAAAATACTATCCGCTTTTGCTTTTGCTTGAGCATCAGTAGTCGTGATTGTAGGGTCAACTCTTGTAGCTCCCATGTAAGGAATTAAGATATGACGTACTTTTACTGAGTCTGCCATTTGAGTTTCAGCTACCAACTTGCTTAAGCTGTAGTATCCATTTTCTTTATAAGGACCATAAAACTCTCCTACTTCTAATTTAAAGATACTATCAGCAATTGATGCAGGTAACGCAGACTTGAATAAAAACTTATCGTTATATTTTACATCTGAATTTGAGTTTACAAACTCTGCTACATCTTTAGTGTTTTTAAACCCTAAAATAGTTTCGTTTAACTTACTTACTTTATTAAACTCTACTCTATCTTCTAATAGATTAGTTAAACTGTTTTTGATTTCATTTTCATCTTCCGCAGTAGCAACTTCATCAAATTGAACATAAACAATATCTCTACTTGCTTCTACTTCATACTCACTTTTATGCTCGTTGATGTATTTTGAAATGTCAGATTTTGTTACTTCTACTAAAGAATCGGCAATTGAAGTGTAAGGAATATTTACAAACTTTAAATCTACTGTTTCATTCTCCATTAAGTATTCAGTCTCAGCTTCAGCTAAAGTAGTTACAACTCCAGCTCTAATCATATTAAAGTATGTTTGCTCTTTAGCTCTATTAGCTATAGAAGCTTCGTTAGTTACCCACTCGTTATAATTGAGTTGGAAGTTTCCTAATGGAGCTCTGTTTTGCTCATTATTTTGAATTGCTTTTAAGTTTGCTATAAACTCGTTAAGCTTATTTTCGTCAAAAATACCAGCTTCGTTGTTAAACTCAGGATAGCTAGAAAAACTAGTTTTTAACAACTCTCTCATTTGGTCTTTCTCAACAGATAAACCTAATTCTTCAAACTGTGAACTTAAAACTGCTTTTCTTACTTCTTGCTCATAAATTCTGTTCATTGTTTGTGTAGAAGATGCACCAGGTCCTTGAGCTCTTTGAGCGTTCTCAACTTGGTTCATAAAATCTTCTCTAAAGATATCAGTACCGTTTACAGTAGCCACAACATCTTGTGAAGCTCCTGAAAGCGCGCTGCTATTTCGGAATAAATCTGAAAGTACAAATGAAAATAATGCTAATGCAATTATTAGTATTAAAAACAGTGAACGTTGTCTAATTTTATTTAAAACTGCCATTTTGTTGTATTCTTTTATAAAATATAAGTCCGCGAAAATACCATTTTATATCAAATAATAAAAGTAGTAGAACAGATTTTTATGGTAATATAACGTTTATTCTTCTTCAAGGATTTTAAGAGAAACCACATCAATTTTTGTAGAAGACACTTCTAAGATTGTAAACAGGAAATTTTCTATAACAACTTGGGTATCAACCTGAGGTATTTCTTCGGTTTCATCCACTATTAGGCCTCCTAAAGTTTCGTAGTTTTCGCCTTCTGGTAGATTAAGTTTATAGGCTTCGTTGAGATAATCCACTTCTAAACGCGCCGAAAATTTATAGTTTTTATCGTCAATTTTTTCTTCGATTAAAGCTACTGTATCGTGCTCGTCTTCAATTTCACCAAATAATTCTTCTATAATATCTTCAACCGTCATAATACCAGATGTACCACCATACTCATCTATAACAACTGCAATACTTTTTCGCTTTTTAGTAAGGATATTAAGCACATCTTTAGCAAGCATAGTTTCTGGAACAAACTCTACAGGGAGTGTGATGGATTTAATAGACTTTGGTTTTTTAAACAACTCAAAAGAATGCACATAGCCCAAAACATCATCAATAGTGTCTTTGTATACCAAGATTTTTGACAAACCAGAAGTAGTAAATAAGTTATTGATGTTTTTGATAGAATCGTTAACCTCAACAGCAACTATTTCGGTTCTTGGTATCATAACCTCTCTAGTTTTGACTTCAGAAAACTCTAAGGCATTTTGAAAAATCTGAATCTCGCTATCTACTTCTTCATGCTCCTCTACAGCTTCCATTTGCTCACTTATGTAATTACCCAGCTCGACTTTGGTCATAGCCAACTGTACATCGTCACCATCGGTTTTAAAAAAGTATTTTAAAATAAGGTCTGAAATCCAAATGACAAAAGAGGAAATAAACCAAAACAATAGGTAAAAAATATACGCTGGTAATGCAAAAATCTTAAGAAAAGAATTAGCATAAATTTGAAAAAATACCTTTGGTAAAAATTCGGCAGTTATTAAAATGATTATTGTTGAGATAATCGTTTGGGAAAGTAAGCTTAAGTCATATAATAAATAACGAACAAACCCAGACCCTGAATCGGCCAAAATAGATTGAAACCAATTAACAAGAACATCTCCCATTACAAAACCGTAAATTACCAATGCTATATTATTACCAATAAGCATTGTGGCAATATATTTAGAAGGTCTTTCGGTAAGTCGTCTTAATATTTTTGCAAGAAAATCGTCCTGCTTTTTTTCAATTTCAATGTGTATCTTGTTTGAAGACACATAAGCGATTTCCATACCAGAAAAAAAGGCAGATAAAAGCAGTGATAAAACAATAATCAAGATACTGAAATCCATATATTATTTTTGATTTCGGTCTTCAATTTTTTTTCTAAATCGCTTTCTGAAGAAAAACATAAATACTGCAAGTGCTGCTAAAAACAAAAGCATGTAAGAACGGTTTCGATCAACGTTCCATTGGGTAATAGCATCATAAGTAAAAACAATTGCTACAAATGCATATACATATTGAAAAAAGCTAAGAATTTTCATTTTTTATAAAAGTTAGTTGGAACAAAGATAACTAATTATTCATCCAAATAAACAATACCACTCATCTCAGTAACTTCAAAATTTTTAAAGTTAGAGTCAGAGTCAAAACCTTTTCCGTGGCTTATCTCAGAGCCAGAACGCAAGGTTACGGGTTTGTTTGTAAATAACCATTCTCTTTTTTGGTCGTAGTAAAGTTGTTCGGCAAATAGCGTATCTCTACTGTGAGTAGAAATTACTACGTTACCTTGAAGATCTATAAGATCGGTTTCGCTATAAAAAATAGCATAGTCAGAAACAATAACGCTTTTGTTATTTTCCTCGTCAAAAACGGTAAGATGTATGCCTTGAGGAAATTCAGAAAACGCAAAACTCCTGTTGGAGTAATCAAACATTTTAGGACTTTTTAAGTTTGCCTTTAGTTTACCTGAATCTTCAAGTTTTTCGGTGTATTTTAAATCGATATGTTCTGCTTCTCCAATAGGCTCGTTTTGCAGAATACCAACTTTTTGAACTTCTTTAAAATTGTTTTTACATGAAAAAAACATAGTCACAGCAATAACTGTGACTATGTTTTTTATACTATGTAAAATATGTGCTTTCATTAAAGACTTGGTACAGTTACACTACCTCCTGTCCAGCAGTTAAACTTAATAACTTGACCTGAACAGCTACAAGAGAAAATCTCACTTCTTGAAGGTGCTTTTGCCATATAGCTCTCGTAAGTTTGGTTTGCAGCCGACTTAAGGTTAGCATCAACTTTACCAGCTTTAAGTGCTTCTTGTGCAGCATACCAGAACATTGCTCTTTTGTTAAAGTTTGTATCACCACAGTTGTTTGCACTAGCAGCATACATAGCAGCAATAGACAAGTGTGGTCTTCCGTTTGATGGGTTTAACTTTAAAGATTCTCTATAGTAACCTCTAGCTTCTCCATATCTTCCTTTTTTCTTTAAGATAGAACCAATTTTTTCAGCAAGTTTACCTTTTTTGTAAGTATCTGTTTGAAGGTCGAAAGCTTGTTTTAAATAATCCATAGCTTCGTTATCCTTACCTTGGTTAAATAATATTGTAGCTACAAAGTATTTAGTATCTGCAGATGGATCAGTAGCATCATAAGCTTTTACTAGCTCAATGTACAATGGATCGTCTGTACATTCTTTGTTATACATTCTGTTTACAGCACGCTTTAACCAAACTGCATCGTTTTTATACGTTTCGAAATCTTTCTTGTATAAAGGAATTAGGTTTTCACAGTTAGCTAACTGACCTAAATATGTATCAATACTACCAGAAATCTTATCGTAAGCTTCTAATGAGTCTTCATAGTACTTTTTATACTTTTCTTCTTTTGAAGATAATTTTTGACCAGACTCTTCTTTAGTAACTAGCTTATTTAACTTCTCAGTAAAGTTCCCTACTTCTGTTTCGATTTTATCAGAGATATCATCATACTTATTAAATACATCTTGAATTGGCGCTTGTCCAGCTTTGTACATATCAACTATAGAAGTAAAGTATACGTATAAACCTTTTGCACTTGTGAAATTCTCTAAATCTTGCTTGTAAGCTTTATCAAATGCATCAAACAATTGTTTATCTGTAACTCCAAGAGCTTCTCTATTGTCATACATTAACAAACCTTTATCTGATAATACTTCACCTAAGTCATATTTACTTGGGAAATATTCTAGAGCTTGATCCCATAACAACATTAAATCATCAATATAGGCTTTTTGTTCAGCTCCAGTAGAGTTATCAATTTTGTGCTTTAATATTTTTTCTCCGTAAGCATAGATAGCTCTATTAAACTTTGGACATTTATTTCTAACTTTCATCCATGGCTCATAAGCCTCATCATACTTTTTGCTTTTGTAATAGTCGTCAAAGATTGTTAAGTTGGTCATGCACTCTTCATCTTGCTGAGCAAAACCAAGGTTAACACTCATAAACAAGGCAACTAGTATTAAAGTAATTTTAGTCTTCATCGTTTTATTATTTTACCGTTAGTTATATTTAATTTTTTGGAACCATCTATCGTTTAAAGATAAACTTAGTTGGAAATTAATGAAATTCTCTTGTATTAAATTTGCGTTAGTTGTTCCACGCTTACCAAACTCTAATCCAAGGTTTGCATTAGAAAACATACCTCCAACTGGTAATCCAACTCCAAAAGACATGCCAAACTCTCTAATATCCTCATTATTTATTTTTAAACCTGTGTGTTCAAAGCGCATACCTGCTCTATAAGTAGCTCTTTTCCAATATCCTGAAAAAGAATCGTAATTAGGAATATAAAACCCTCCTAATGAAAACGAAGAAGCATTTACAAAGTTGGTGTTATCTATAGAAAAAATTGGGTTTGAAAATTCGCTTGTATTTTGAGACGAATATTCAGCTCCTAAAAACCATTTTCTTGGTTGACCTATACCAACACCAAAAGAAAAGCTTGAAGGTAACGTTAAATCGGTTTGATCTAAGCCTTCAGCAGCTAAATCGGCTTCAATAGTATTTGTTCCTGTTGTAAAGGTTCTTGAGTTGTTTGAACCAATTTTACTTTTAGGTGAATAGGTTAATCCAGAAATAAGTTCTAGCTTATCGCTAATCATTGTTTTATATGACACACCAATATTGAAGTTCAGTCCACTTAAGTCAGACCTATTAGCTTCAACAGTTGCATATTGAATTAATACTCCATCGTCATCATATCTATACTCTGCTACATTGTTTTGAATATTACCAAAATTGTAGCTAGCATCAACTCCTAAACTTAATTCTTCAGTAATTTGATATCCCAATCCTAAAAAGGCTTTATTAAGACCTCCTTCACCAGTATATCTATTATTAATATTTCCGTCGTCGTTGGTAGATTCAATTTTATACCCTACTGATGTGTATGGCAATAAACCCATTCCTAATCCAAACTTTCCCATTGGAACAGAAAGCGCAAAGTAATCAAAGGTTGTAGTACTAGTATTGTCGCTTTGCGATTCACTCTTTAAATTAGTGCTTGAGTAGCTTCCTCCTACTGTAAATTTAACTGGTCTGCTTTCTTCGTTCCAAATTTTCAGATTATTACCAGCGTATCCTGCTGGGTTTCTTAAGTTAATATGGATACTATCAGTATAAATGCTCAATCCACCCATACTTCTATTCTCAACTGTACCTTTAAATTTTAAACTTCCTATTCCGTAAAATGAATATGGCGAAGCTGTACCTTCTTGAGCATGTGACTGTAATGCAAAAAAAGTTATTAAAACTACTACAAGTCTTTTTATCATTAGTTTGAATTAAATTCTAAAATAAAGTTTAAACCTTCTAAAAGAAAATTAGAGTTGGCAAATATGCTATTTTTTAATTGTTTTGACAAGAAATTAGCGTCTCCGCCTGTTAAAATAACTGTTAAATGTGGGTATTTTTCTTCATATTGGTCTATAACACCATCAATTTCTTTTAAAATTCCATTTACAACTCCAGAGTGTATTGAACTGTCTGTAGCAGTTCCAATAAAGTCTTTTGGAAGTTCAGTATCTAATAACGGAAGATTTGCAGTTAAATTATTTAATGCTTTATATCGCATTCTAATTCCTGGTGAAATAGCACCTCCAAGATATTCATTTTCAGTATTAATAAAATCATAAGTTATACAAGTACCTGCATCAATAATTAAAGCATTATTATCAGGAAACTGTTTTACAGAAGCACTTACTAAAGCAATTCTATCTACACCAAGTGTTTTAGGAGTGTCATACAAGTTTTTAAACGGAAGTTTAGTATTAGAGTCCAAAACAAGAACATCTAGCTTTTTTTGGATTGCTTTTAGATGAGATGTATTGAGTTTTCCTACTGAAGAAACAATACATCTATTAATTTTTTCGTGATTTTTTAAAATTATTTTAAACTCTTTCTCAAAGTCCTCTAATTTAAAAAACACTTTATCTATTAACTCATATGACTGAAATACAGCGAATTTCACATAAGAATTACCAACATCTACTATTAAATTCATGATATTAATTAAAGCTATAAATTTACAAAAGCAATTTTTATATCTTTTCTTTTTGTGTTTAATAAAAATGAATTTATATTTGCATCCGCAATTAAGCAACTGGTGCCTTAGCTCAGTTGGTAGAGCAAAGGACTGAAAATCCTTGTGTCCCTGGTTCGATTCCTGGAGGCACCACCACCATCGGAAACCCCTGTTTTTACAGGGGTTTATCCGAAAAAAATAAAACTCTTTTAGTGTCGTAGTTTTTATAAAACGGTAATAAAAACGGTAATAGACTATGATACTTCTTCCACACGGCTGTTCTTGCAGCAATCCCACAGTAAATCCTAAGAATTGGAAATCAGGAGGCAAATCGCTTTTAAAATCTAATTGGCGAATAACATATTACTTTAGAGATCCTGAATTCAGTGATAAATATAAGTACGGTAAGCTTATACCTATTAAAGGAATGAACAGGTTTAAAACTCTTGAAGAGCGAAGAGCTGCTACACAATTATTAATTGATGAAGAACTTTACATGCTTAAGGTTAAAGGTTATAATCCGATAACAAAAACCATTAACGGTCCTGATATTGAATTAACTCCAGAGATACATCCTGAAACAACAGTTTGTGAAGCCATAGAGCTTGCAAGGAAAAAAATTGAAGGTGAACCCTCTACATTAAGCGACATAAAAACCATAACCAAGTATTTCAATAAAAGCTGTAGGCAGTTAAGGTATCACTTACTTCGTATTAAAGACCTTAAAAGAATTCACGTTAATAACATTCTTGAAAATCAAAAAAAACAAAATAATTATACCAATGAACGCTTTAACAAAGCTAGAGCGTACATGTTAATGGTATTTAAGCAACTTGTGTTATCAGATGCTATAGAACATAATGTGGTTACCGATATACCAAAGAAAAAAGAAACTAAACGTTTAAAAGAAGTACCATCTGAAAATGAGCTAGAAAAAATTAAAGAATACCTAAGAATAAACCACTATGGTTTTTTTAGATATATGCAGGTGTTTTTTCATTCTGGGTGTAGATCCACAGAGCTGTTTAACGTAAAGAGAAAAGATATAGATATCAAAAATGAAAGATTTAAAGTTCTAGTTAAAAAAGGTAGACAGTTTGAAGAGCAATGGAGAGCTATAAATATAAATTCTTTTAAGTATTGGAATGAATTGTATTTGGCAGCTGACGAAAAAGATTATATTTTTTCATATAACTTTTGTCCAGGCAAAACCAAAATAGCAGCTAGACAGGTTTCAAACAAATGGAGAAAGTATGTAAAAAACAAATTAAATGTAACCGCAGACTTTTATAGCCTTAAGCATTTGCATACTACCAAAGTTATCGATTTGTATGATAAAAATTTAGCAGCTGGAATTAATGGCCATAAATCGACCAGAATGAATGATGAACACTATGATACTAGAAAAAAAATAAGAATGCTTGAAGAAGCCAAAAGAGTAAATGTAAATTTATGATTGATATAGTAATACTTTTTTTATGTTGGTTTGCTAGTCTATGTATTTTAGGATATAGCGCAAATGATTTATTCAATTAAATATGGATATTGAAATATTAGAATCTACTTGTAAAGCAGCTACAAAAAATGCATACGATGAGTTTAAACACTTTATAAATTCATCATTGTGGAAGCTTGACGATGATATTATTGATGTTGAGATAGATAAAATGACAGAGAGTATAGGCCAAGGAGTTTATAAAAGAATTATGAAAACTTATACTCCTACAAATGCTCAACTTAAAATAATAGATGATAGGATAAGCTATTATAAAACCATTTCAAAAGCCTATGGGAAAAAATATGCTTTAAAGAGGAGGTCAAAGTAAATGCAAAATAACTACTATTATTCCTCCTATTGCAGTTCCAAATATAAAGCTCCTAAACTTTCCCTTTGCTTTTTCCTTCCATAACATTAGATCGGTTTCATAGAGTTGTTGCTTAATACTTATCTGGTCATTTAGTGTTTGTTTTTGCAGCTCTAATCTATTGTTGTCTTTTTGCAAAAAATCAACCTGCAGGTTTAGTTTTTCAAGTTTTTTTGTAAGGAGGCTTATTTCAACCAACAGTTTACTGTTTTCATTCAACTGTGATTTAAAAGCAATATACATAGAAGCAATGCTATCCATAGCAGCTTCATTTCCTATAAAAGCATTCTCACCTTTATATACTGTCTTTTCTAACAAGATTTGAGAACTTGCGGAAACGCTCATCAAAATTACCAGAACGGTAATCATTAAGTTCTTTTTCATACTGTTGGGTTTTGGTTTTGTAATACTTTAATTGTTGATAAATAGCTTCAATCTCCTGGTCCTTATAGTTTATCTCGTCTACATATTTTAAGTAATCAGTTTGCCTAATAGCTTCTATACTATCATATTTTTTTTTACTAACCTGCTCTTGAAGTTCTAGGTCATTTTTAAAACGCTGAAAGAACTTTTTAGCAATGTCTGGACGCATTAAATTAGCAACATATAATCCTATAAGAATTACTACTATTCCTAAAATAATTTTTGTTGATGTTGACCAGTTTTTCATTTTTAAGGTAATTCTGGAAGTGTCATCCAATGGGTAACTCTTTGGTTGTGGTTTTCAACAAAAATCGCCATGTGCTGAGTCATTACTTTGATTCTATTGTATTCTGCTCCACATTCTTCAATTTCATGAACAACACATAAATACTGTCCATCATATTCTGGCATTTTATTGTTTACATTTATCCATTCCATAAGAACTACATTTTTGACAATCAAAAAATAAGAGCAAAAAGTTTAATGCTATTAATATTGATATTATGATGACTACTTTTAACATTGATAATAAAAACCCCTAGGACTTTGGAATTAACTAACTAACTAAAATCATGTTTATGAAAAAACTGCCTAGGGGCTTTTTGAAATTTGAGGTTCTTTTATTCTCTAAAATGTTCCTTCCATTGCTTAAACTTAACTGAAGCATCAGCTGAGTGTTTTGCAGATGGATTGTTTTCAGAAATATAATTCCCAAAAGAAATGACTTCATCTTCAGTAAACATTTTTAGTTTTTCAACAAATTGCTGAATTGCAAAAATGATTGAAGAAACAATTGCTATTGTGTTTGCAGGAATGTTCCATAATTCGGCATTGTCTACTACAATATCGAATGCAAATGAGGCAATAGCTACAATTGCTAAAATGATTGATAATACTCTTTTCATAATTAAAAAAATTTAGGTTAAACAATAAAAATCGATTTATAATATTCTAGAAGCTCTCTACGATGTGCTAAACCATTATAGCCTCCATTTATTCTTTTAGTAATAGTCATTAAATCATCACGGTCAGCATAATGATTAAGATTGTGATTGTTCCAATACCATAAAGCAGATATCATTGCATCAGCTTCTTTTAAAAGCAATTCTGGATTATTCAAATAATCAATACCAGTATCTTTGGTAATAGCTTTATAATTATTCTTACCTGTAAGTTGTATAAAGCCTCTTCCTCTATATTTCCATCCATCTCCAGACATTTCGTTACCATTACCCATTCTATTAGCATAAACTCTATTAGCAATAGCTTCAGGCTTACGCGCATATTCAAGAGATTGAGAGTAAGTAAAATACTTTTTAAACACTCTCAATAAAGCAGTAGAAGAGTAGTTTAAATTCTCCTCAACTGGTTTTAAGTTGCTTTCATGGTGTATCTGTGCAAAAAAGTGAGCTAATCGCAAAGGTGTGGTTATTCCATTTTGCTTCAATAACGTTTTGTATTTTTTGTGTAAATTCATAGCTATACTTTATAAAAATTAACCTTCATATCGCAGCTTTCCAATGCTGTTACTTGGTGTTTTATGTTTGCTCCAAAACGTAGTTTATCACCTTCTTTAAGTGTGAATTTTTCTGGTTCTTCATTTCCATTTATAATAATTGCAAGAGCGCTTCCTTTGTTTACAATTATCTCCTCTTCACAATCACTATGTCTATGCATCACAAGTGTGGCTCCGACGGTCCATATTGTTTCAAAAGACAGTGTATTTCTCTGGTTATCTTCAGTTTTATTGGTAGTCATAATTGCACCACCTTTTACGGTTGGCAATGGTATGCGTTCTCCTTTTGGTATTTGCTCCAGTTCTTGGAATACTATATCTGAATCCTCTTGTTTAAACTTCCTGAAGAAGTAATCTGCTAATGCAATGTTTTTAAGCAAGTCAGCTGCTTTTATATCTTTTACCCTACTTGTAAGCTCTTGCTTCAGGTGGGTAATCTTCTCGGTTTTACTTTTAGAAAACATCATAATTATTGTCGTTTTGCTAGTTCGGTAACTTGGTTAATTGCTGTAATGGTTTTTTCGGTCATTTCCATAGTGACCTTTCTAAAATCCTCAGCATCTTTAACTCTTTGCTCCTGTACTGCGTTTAGTTTTTTCCATAACAACCCTAAGGCTGTAATTAAAATAACACACAATGCCAATAACACTCCTACTGTTGTGGCATCAGTATTATTAAGTAGTTCTTTGGCTGTATCAATTTGGTTTAAACTCATTAGGGTAATTAGGTTTTTTATCACAACCCCTCAATTGCGATATGTTATTAACTATATATTTCTCTCAGGGCTTTTAGGCCTTGACTTATATTGTGTTTCACTTCAGATAATGTCATGCAGAACTTATCCGCTATTTGTTGCTTCGTAAATCCTACAATGTAATACTGGTACAAAGTGAATCGATACTTTATCCTTATCTTGTTAAGGTTCATCTCTAAATCCAAAGTGTCAATATTATGGCATGGACATGTAAAATTTGACCATATTGGTGAGTTAACATCTCTAATAAAACTGAAGTCTTTTGTGCGACGGTAATTATCAATAATGGTATTTTTAACAATCTTGTTTATCCAAGTAAAAAGCGTCCCTTTACTTTTGTTATAATCTCCTAGATTAAGCCAAACTTTGATCATGGTTTCCTGAGCGATGTCTTTTGACAGCTCCTCATCATTGGTTTTAGCAAATGCCAAAGACACACAGGTGTCAAAATAATTTTTATTAATATCAGCTATATCTAGTGTCATTCTTGGCAATCTTGATTTTGATAGGTTACATGTATGTTGTCTAAAATTTCGATGTTATAATTTGCTTGACATCGCCACGCTTAAGTGTTCCTAAACCTTGTACGTTTTTGATATAAGTGATGCTGTTATCTTGTAGGAGTATTGTTTTAGCGCAACCAAAGCTTAGGGTTTCAATCATTCTTCGCTCATTTCGACGAAATATATTGTCGGCTCCACACTCTACATTATATGTGTCTATTTCAATAACTTGAGAAAATGCGTAACTTGTTGCTATGAAAAAAGCAAAAACCATTATAAAAGACTTTGCTACTTTATTACTAATTAGTTGTGTTGCTAAAGTGCTTGTCTTTGCTTTTTTGAAGCTGTTGAGTATGTAGGTTAGGTGTTTCATCATGGATTATAAACTTCCCATTGTCCTGCTACTATTCCAGGAGGATAAACATTTCCATTTACAGTGCTTATATATAATGTAGAACCTTCAGTTGGATACCAAATTACATCATCAACTCCATATGCATCATGTGCACCAGTTGGTTGTACCCATACTAAATACTCATTAGGTAGCGCAACACGCTTCCATAATGCAGGAGTATCTTTTGGTCTCCAATCTTCTTGAGTTGTATGTGGTTGTAAACACTCCCATAACACAAGTTCATTGTCAGTATTAAAGTCTAATCTTCTAGTTGGTAAAATGTTATTTAACTCATCTTCAGGAACTACATCTTCGCCACTTTTCCAATGTGGAAACAAATCTTGATTGGCTAATAACTGTTCTATATTATTGGTATTTGTGAGTTCTGTGATTGCATTTTCTTCGAGCTTAGCTTTAATTATAGCTGATTTGTTTGCTTCGCTTATTGCTGTAGCTTCTAACTGAAGCTCTTGAGTTGTTTTATTTCTAAAAGCACAAACAACTCTATTGTTTGCCAAATCCAATCTTGGATTAATAAGCTTATGATTGTTGCTATCATATTCATCTTGAGTGTAAACACTCAACCATTCATTTAAAGCAGATAGGTTTGGAAATTTTCGCCTATCCCTAATATCGAAACCTCGCTTAATCTTACGTGCTATATAGTTGGTCTTTATCATGGTAATTCTATGTATTTAATACTGACAACATCAAAACGGTTCACATTTATTTTGAGTTGTAAATTTTGAGAAACTGTATCATTTAAATCACATTGTAAAACATTGTCCATATAAATCTTTATGTTTTGGCTTATTATCCTAAATTCAAATTGTTTTTCTGTGTAATTAATAAATTTATTTAATTGTGATGGCCCAACTGGAGGTGTGTAAACAATTCCTTGACCACTATTTGGTCCAGACCATCCGTCATTTATGTTCCATTGGTAAATATTTGCCTGGTAGCTTGTATCTCGTACATAGAAATTCATTCTAAATTGAGGGCTGCCGCCTGTCGTCACCAGTTCAATGTGTGGGTCTTGATATTGGTCAGAATTAATTGGAGTACCAAGCGGGGAAATCGCAACCTTAAACCTTACTATATAATCTTTAGTATAGTCAAATTCTTTATTCCAAACACCTGTAGCGCTGGATAAGTATGTTGTTATTTTAAATTCGCCATCATCTTCAATATATGGACTATTTGATAATTCGCTCCAATCAGATTCTGACGGTATAAACACCTCTCCTAGATTAACGGTCAAAGCATCTACATACACCGCTTCTGTACCATTATTCAATGTTACATCGAAATCATCTTCGGTAGCACCTGTTGTTACTGAGCAGTTTAAATAAGGCACGTCATTATTGTCGAAATCCAAGGCAACACTATTTACTGTTTGGCTCTCAATAGTTACTGTGGTATTTTCGTCGATATTACTCACATAAATCTTTAAGTTCTGTGTTTGACTCGGCAAAAGTGAAATTGGTTCTAATCTATTTAACTGAGGAGCAATACCACCACTAGACGCATGCTCATCTATCATAGCTTTGACATCAGCAGGAGAAAATCGTCTAACTGTAGTTTCTGTTCCTGCAGCTATTTCGCCAGAGTCAATTTGTGGCACTTGGTTATTGTAAGCTGTTTCAAATGTTGTGTCAGGTATTACCACTTCACCATCAGTTCCTGCACTTTGTCCATTAACTTTATTAGCTAGTGTTCCAGTACTGTTTGGTAATCTTGATGTTCTGTTTGAGTTAGGGGTATTAGCTAACAACGTAGTTTTAAAGCCATCTTCGTAAATCTCAATTAAAGATTTGTAACCCTCATCCGACCATATTTTAATATAGTTATCTGCATCGGTGTCATCGCTTGCCATTAAAGCGGCTTCAGCGTGTACAACTATATCACTATGCGAAGTGTTACCTGTTGTAGTTACTTCATCAAGTGTTGGAGCTCCAGGATTAGATATCTCTACATAGATACTTCCTGTCCATCTATACGTTTTATTAGTGTCCTTTGCTACGTATATTTTTCCAGTCTCTCCTGTTGCTGGGAAACTAGCTAAATCATCAAACTCTAATACATCGTCAACATAACTTGGTAATTGAGAAGATGGCACCTTACCACCACTATCTAATGACGCATATCCATTTGCAACACCCTTTTCAGACACTTCTTGGTAAGCTGATAAATCAACATCTTCGCCTACATCATCATTCCACACTATTACTTCTACTTCATCTCCTATTGAATAACCTGTTGATTGTTCAGTATTTGAAACTTCAACTTTATAATGAAGGTTAGAAACATTAGAATAGGATATAGCTGAAACTTTAAAAAGGCTTCTTTGTGGGTTGGTTTTATTGTCTAGTTCGATATAAACATTATGTCCTGCATCTAAATCTTGCTTATTTCGTTCTAGGTATTTTGTGTAATTAGAATCAAATAACAAAGCTTCTATTTCATCGTCATTGTTTTTTTGAACTAATATTTGACCAATGGAGCAACTATCGTCCATGGTCGTTGAAATTTGTTTAACCTTAAAAGATCTATGGTTAGACTGAAGTTGTTGAACTTCTTCGTTTGATAGTTTTATATAATCGGAAAGATCACCGTTTGTAGTTCCTAAATAATAATAGACTGCAGGTTCTCCACTTTCAACAGTTGGATCCTCTCCTGCATCAGCGACATATTGATTAAAACCCTGTGTTTGATTGTCTTGGTCATCCAATAACTGGTCAACACCTGAGATTGTATCATATTGATTTTCGCTAGGGTTGAATTGTGCTCCAGGGCCTGAAACAATAAGATAGCTAGACAATAAATTGATATTGCCACCAATATAGATAGCCCAATCTAAAAAAGTATTTTCAACAATACCTGTTACCCTATCACCAATTTCTAAATCAATAGAAGTATTAGGAGGGTACTTAACAATTTTAAGCCTACCAGTTTCTTGAACATCAATTCTTTTAGTAATGTTAGTAAGTAAAGTCCTCACGTTAGAGGACTTTACATTTAAAGGTATTCCTGTTTGTACCCAGTTAACAATTGCACTATAAATCTCTTGAATTGTCATAGTAAAAGTTTCAAAAGATTATTAGAAGTTAACTTCACCTGCCAATGGGAAGTTGGCTCTTGGTGGGTCTATCTTGTCAGACCAGGTAACAGTACCAATGTACTTTTCAATTTCACCTTCTCCTCTGTTTTGTACAAGATTAAGTACCATTTGTGCTTTAATTCCACAAATACCACCATATACTAAACCTGCTCTAGTGATATACCAAAGCTTGTAAGTTGCGTTACATGCAGTAGTTCTAGCAAATTCGTAGTTGATAGCGTTGGTTTCGTCAATCTCCACATTAAGAGTGTGGTTTTTGCCTGTTTGTAAAGTACGACCTCCAGATACAACACGCGTTTGTACTTCAGGAGCTGGCTTATCACCAATAACCCTAATCATACGAATTGTGTCATCTGGATCTGGTGGTGTTTCGGCTGCCTCTTGTGCAATTCTGGTTGTCCATTCGGTACCATCCTCTACATCTGTAAAGTCGGCTGCATCAGATCTAGCAACTGCAATCCATTCAATTTCTGATAAGTTATTCTCAGGGGAACAATCGTCAAAATCAACTGAAGGTAGTTGTTGGTCATCGCAGTTCTCAGGACAGAGCGTATCTGTATCGTTACACTGTGTATTTGGCATAATAAACGATTTTTAAAAAATTAAACTTTGATTATTATGACTTTTGTTGAGGCGTCAAATCCTCCTTAAGAATCCTTTAGAGTGGATGATTCTCCTGTGTGAAGTTAGGATGACTTCGGTATCATACGTGTAGCAAATATATGAAAAAGAAAACAATGTTTTCTAAGTCACTTCATAATTTAAAATATTGCTAATTATTTGAGCTCCAAATTGAGTTACAATAAATAGCCTAATAGAATAAATACCAGGTTCATAAAATGTATGCTCTATATCTCCTAAACCATAACCAATGGTTTGCCATGTATTGCCACCATCATCACTTATTTGTCTAACAACAATAGTAAAAACTTCTATATTACCAGTTGATGTAGCTTCTAGAGTGCATGGTATGTTATCACAACTTCTATCTTCAGTACCTTCTGTATCTGTCCAAAACAGATTTAAATCAAACAATTCAATATTTGCAATTGGACTGTCACAAGCTGTTGACACAATGGTTTCTTCTATATATGATATCTCAACAAAGGAATAACAACCATCTTGTTCTGGAGTAATTACACAAGTAACGTACTTGTTTTTTTCCTGAAGTTCAGTAGGCGTTTCTCCTAAATATCTATTCACAAAATTAACCTTGTCATGTAGTGGGATTGCCGAAATAGCTTGAGCAATAAAATTAGGCACGATAAAAGAAAGCTGATGACCTTGTCTTAGTTTTTGGAGTGTAGGATACTCATTACCCTGTCCATCTTCTTCAGTTTCCTCTTCAAGCTCTGGCTCTAACGGAACAATAACCGCTTCAACATTAATGGAGTGTTTGAATGTATTATCGTATAACAATTTACCAACTAATCCTTTAGTACTAGCCCATTCAATAGTTACGAACTTATTATCAATGGTGCTTACACAAAATATTTCTGAATAATAATTGCCAAAGTCTGTTTCAACTGAAATATAGTATTCGTCTCCCATTAATGAAGCATCAACTAATAATGCTATCAATAAATGTTTTGTACTTGTCGAATCCAAATACACCAATAAATCTATTATAGTGTCGTTAATTATCGTGTTATCAGAAACGCGCCTTAAATTAACGGTAATTTGATTAACTGCAACAATTTGACTATCTATAATTAATTGAAAAAATTGAGTGCCTAGTCCAATTTTATGATTGTAACAACAATGTGATGCACAGTTGTTTTTAAACCAAAGTGGCTTGGTGTTTGTCCAAATTTCGCCTTCTAAATTATAAAAAGGAAAAGGGTTTTTGTGTGTGTTATAATAGCTCATAATAATTAATCAAAATCAAAGTCAAAATCTTCGTCAAAGTCTCCATACTCAAATGTGTAGGTGATATCCTGTATTTCGTTGAGTAAAAGTTCTAGGTTAAAATTGCAGTTCATTAAATTAAGTTCGGCAGTTTGCACAAATCCCCAACCAAGAGCTGCTCTTATTTGGTCCAATGGGTTAAATAGTTTTATTTGGCTACAAGGCATAATCACATTAAACTTGTCTTGCTTAATAGTAGGAAGTGTACTTTCAAAAACAACGTCTTCGTTATTTAAGTTGCCTTCAGGCAATACCCTAGCATGTCTAAATAATTTATCGTGAAGATGAGCCCAACCTAGAATATTGTTCAAAGATGTGTTAGCTTCAAGAATTCCGTTTTCAAAATATACGTTGTTAGATTGGTCGCATGCTACCAATACAAAACCATCATCTGAAACTAAATCACTTTCAGACTCAGGGTTTTCAAGACAAAACACTATATCTGTTGTAATGTTATTAATAACAGTTTCAGATTTGTTTTCTTCATTATTGTTAGTGCAATTCGAGTCATAAATAATATCTGTGCCAACAAAATCAATAGATCCTGATTCCATAAATTGAAACTTTTCTACATTAGGTAATTTCGTTTCATCATAGGAATATTTTCTAGTGCCTTTTAAATATTTTTCCTTATTGGATGGTGTAGCAAGGTTTAAGCCTAAATTACTCTGAAACCAACTAACATGTTCTATCCTTAAATAATCATCAATAATCGTATACCAACAGTTGAAAATGTTGCAAATTTCCTCTAAAAGCTCAATGAAATTAGTTTCTGCCTTTGTAGCATTGTTTGATGTGTTAGGTCGTTTTACATCTGATTTTTGAAACAGAATTAAGTTTCTGTATTTGTTTGTTTCACCAGTAACATAGTTAATGTTGGTTTCATTTTCTGGGTTCCATTGAAAGAAGTCCGATTGTAAAGTATAGGAGTTGCATGAAACATTTAATAGTTCCTGCATTACTTCTATTAATTTCATTCCATTATCTACTTGGCTGATTGGGTCAAGGTTTATATCTAGAGAAAAATATGATGTACCACCACTTGGATAAGTTTGTTCAAAAGGAACATAACTATAAGTTTTAGCATATTTAATAATACCATTTGTACAGGGTTCAACTACAATCCATTCAGAAGATGCTATATAGTCGCAAGGAGCATTAATTATTTGCCTTAAATAGCTTTTACCACTTCCTAATGTATACCAAAGAACCCATTTATCTTCTATCAATTCTTCATGGTCAATACAATCTCCTCCAACACATAAATATTGTTCAAACTTATATTCAAACCCCAAACTAATTATTTGTTCAGTCAAACCTAAATCTAGAACATTCACATCGTCATCATTATCATCGATACATTGATAACTATCTACAGTATCTACTTTAAATTTAACAGTGCATTTATCCAAATCCCAACTACCATTTGCCATAGAAAAAGTACCAACAAAAAGTTCTGTGTCTTCAGCATCCATTCCACAGTTAATAAGTACTCTTAGAGTTTGAAGATTACATCTACTATCTGATTGTTCTAATGATAAAAAGTATTGAAAATCTTCTTTTATGAAAGTTAAATCCTTAAGTTTTTTTTGAAAATCATATCTAGGCAACTCTTCCTTTTCCCAGGATAATGGCAACTCTAGTCCTGAGTATGGTGTTACATACATTGGATCTATTAGTTCATCATTGGTTAATTCAAATAAAACGTTCATCTATATCTGCTTTTTAAAAGATATTTTTAATTATCCGTTCTTTTTAGGATATTTTTTAGTCACATTCCCTTTCTTTACAAAGAAGAAATTAGAGGTTTCCCAAAACTCTGTTTGATCATCACGCTCTTTTTTGTAGCCTTCAAATTCATTTTTAAAAGCATTCTTAAAGTCTTTAAATTCCTTAAGCATGTTATCATCTGTTTTTGAAGCTTCTTTTTTGGATTGCTCCGCTTCTACATATTTTGAGTTAACACGCTCAATAACTTTAATAGTTGAGCTACCTATTCTAGGTATAGAATAAATATCGAATATGTTGTCTTTTAATTTGCGACCACCTTTTTCCTCTTCAATCATAGCAGCCATTAAACGACCGTATTTTCTATCTTGAGTATTATTGAGTACATACACTTTTTCTTTGTCTTCAAACTCAGCAACACGTTCTCCAGTTTCAGAATTATACACACCAAAACCACCTCTTTCGTGAGTAGGTCCTGAAAGATTAACAGGTCCTTGCTTTAACCCTGTTCTAAAATTTTGACCGCTTCCAATAGCTTGAAACGCTTTTGTTTTGGCAATAGCAAATGCACCAAACATTGTAGCAATAGCAGCAATAGCTACAGGTACACCAAATGGTCCTAAAATATCTGTTGCTACTTTAAAAATGTTTGTTGATGCAGTTATTAAATTGCTCAACTGACTAACAGTATCAATTAAAAACTCTGCCTTAGCTAGTAATGCTTTTCGTTTTTGAGCTTTTTTAAGCTCTTCCTCTTCTTGTCGCTTTTGCTCTTTAAGGTTTTCTAAATCTTGCTGTCTTGCTTCATAATTATTGGCATAACCATCCTCATACAACTGTTTTTCGCGCTCTAGTTCATCTTCAACAGCATCAATAGACTCTTGAAATGAGTTTATTTTATTTCTATGCTCATCAATTTCAGCCTGAAATATGGTAAGTAGAGAATCATAGGTAGTTGTTATAGCAGTAGCAACTCCTTGAGCAAATTCTTCAGCTGCTTCACCTTGTAATCCTAAAGTATCTGCAAGCTGTCTACCAAAGGATTCAACTGAACTGGTCCATGCTCCTATATCATCAACCACAGATTGAAAATCGCTTGTATTTCCTATATCACTAACTTCCTTTTTAACTTGCTTTAATGCTTCAACAGTTTGCAATATTTCATTAGCAACATCTTCACCAAAAGCTTTTCTTAACTCATCAGCTGCTGATTGTATTTCATCTGGATCTACGCTATTTGATAAAGTATCAACCAACTCATTAAATAATCCTTTGTCTTCTAAATTCTTAAATGAATCTTCATAGGTTTGTAATATCTGAAACAGATAGTTCTTTTCAAGGTTTAATAGTTGAAGTTGCTTAACCTTTTCATTTTTTATGATGTCTCTAATGTTTTGCTGTTGAATTGCTAAAACAGTATCTGCAATTTCCTTTTCCCTATCAATACGATCCAAGTTAGTGTTAAGGTCAAAGCTTTGAAGCTCTTTATTCTCTGCTGTATCAACTTCATCAAGAATATTTTTTAAACCTTGCTTTTGAAACTCATCATTAGTTTTATCAATTTGCTCTTGAATATTATCTCTTATGGCATCCCAACGCTCTTGAATTGCTTTTCTGTCATTTTCAGCTTCAGAAACCAAAATAGAATCAATAGCAGATAATGCTTTAAATTGAACATTCTCTAATTCTGCATTGTATTTGTCATCAATTTCAGCAATATCCTTCCTTAATTGTTCATAAGCAGCTCCAGACTCTTCATTGTAAAGTTTATTGAATTCAGCTCTAATTTCGGCCTTTCTTGTTTCAGAAACTTTTAAATCATCTATTTGTTTTTGATAATTAGCCTTTTCTTCTTCTAACCTTTTTTTAAGAATCTCCTTTTCTTTTTCCCTTGTGTTTTCAATGGCTTCAATCCTGTATGCCTCTTGTTGTTTTATGATTGAAGCCATTAAATCTGACATCTTTTGGTATTCATTAATAACATCTTGGTTTACTTCAACTAATGAAATACCTAACTTATTAGCTAATTCCTCCATTTCAGATTCCAATTTCTTCTGTTCATCAATAAAAGCATCAGATTGTTGCTCTAGTTGTTGAGATTGTTTGAAATTATCTATGGTTTGTAAGGACTCTCCGGATAAACCTGGAGTAAAACCTCCTTTGATAAAATTAAATAAACTAACTTCAGTATTATTTCTCTTTTCTAAGGCTTCTTTTGATTTATCAACAGCTAATTGATATGCAGCTTCTGCCTTAGCTTTCAAAGTCAAATATCTTATATAATCTGCTCCTTGTTCAATAAGTTTCCTTTCTAATTCTGTATAAGAACTAACAACACCTAAAGTGTCTCCAAATTCTTTATTATATTCAGAAACTGCCTTTTGTTTTTGGTTGAACGACAATTCCCCTTCTTTAACTTTTTCAATAAGAATATCAAGTTTGGATACTTGGTCTCCAGCAATTTCATTTGATTTTTTGTTTATTTCATTTAGCCTTTCTGTTTCATCGCTAGTTAAGCCTATAAACTTTGATATGTCTTTCCAATGTGTAACAATTAGAGCCAAAGCACCCACTAACAAACCTATACCTATTAGTTTAGTAGCAGCTGCTAATCTTGTAGTTGCTTTTGCGCTGGCATCTGTAGCAACAGCATATTGCGCCTTAACAATTGTCAATGCTTTTCCTGCAACTGTTTCTTTTTTAGATAATTCAGTTTGTACTGCCTGAAGTCCATTAAGTAAAGCAATAGCACCATTTAGTTTAATAAGTGTTTTCTCTAGGTCTTCGTTTTCATCACCAAACAAAGCTGCTGCTCCTTCAGCAGCACTATAAACACCAATAACACCATTAACAGCTCCTATAAGGTTATCCAAGCCCTCAGTTGCTGATGCTTGACGTCTTAATTCAGCATTTGTGCTTGCTATTGCATCATTGTATTTCTCTGCTTTTTCAGTGAGTTCAACCCAACGGTCGCTTCCTCTATCTCCTGCCAATTCTAATTGAACTAATTCATCCTTGACCCTTCTTAATTGAGTGGCCATTGTGACGTTTTCTTCTCTTGCCTTTTTGAGTTGGGATTCATAATCAGCCAAAGCAACTTTTTCTTCTTTCAAGGCTTGAACAGCAGCATTGCGTTCTGAAACTAAATTAGCTTGATCCTGTCCAGGAGCAGTGGTTTTAATTTGCTTGTCAATGTTCTTTATGAAATCCTCAGTTGATTGTATATTAAGCTTTGTTTCATTAATTTTTTCTTTGATTGTATCAAAAGAATCTGAAACCGCTACTGCAGCAGATTTCATTTTGTCTTCAAAAAAATTGACTAAAACAGATAGCGTTTCAAAGTCATCCTCGGCAGAGTTTAATAATTGAAGTAAACGATCATAATCATCAATATTAAGATTGAGTGATTCTAAAGAGGACATGTTTTTAGATAAACTAGACAGTGATTTATCAAAGGCCTCTAATTTTGCATTATCAAATACGTCTTTGTTTTTGCTTCTTAATTCATTGAAGCTTTTTTCTAGGTTTTTTACTGCTTTA
The DNA here is from genome assembly GCF_050509525.1 of Gaetbulibacter sp. PBL-D1. NCBI lineage: Bacteria > Pseudomonadati > Bacteroidota > Flavobacteriia > Flavobacteriales > Flavobacteriaceae > Gaetbulibacter > Gaetbulibacter sp. PBL-D1. Next base: position 63,100 of record NZ_JBNWKB010000004.1, read on the forward strand.
CCTTCATCAGATAATTGCTTGATATTATCCTTTAGCTTTTGAGAAATCTTCTCATTGGATTTAATAACAGAGTTACCATAATCCTTATAGGCTTTCTCACCTTTGGCAACATCCTTATTGTGCTTATCCCAATATACACTGAAGTCTTGAAAATCTGACTTAAGGTTAGATAGGTCAGCAGATACCTTTACTAAAAGTTCATTATCCATAACGGTAATTTTAAAAGATTGCTACCGTTATTGTTGAGCATCGGTTTTGCTCCTGAGTTATACAAAGATAAAAAAGAAAACTTTGTTTTCGTTAATTATATAATTTAGGGTAAAAGTTGTATATAATTCATCAATAAAATTGTATTAAAAAAGCGACATTCTAGGATACTTCGCTTCAATTTCAACTCGTTTTTCATGATTTTGAAGAAGAAAATAAAACTCTTCCTCAAAGACACCTTTTAATATTTCCATTTCAGATGGTACACCTTTAGACATTTGGTACAATAAATCGTTCCAGGATTTATCAGTTCTAATTTTAGAAATATCAATATAGCTTACTGTTTGCTCTTCGGTTCTTTTTTTATTTGAGTCTTTGAGATTTTGGAGATATCTTCCATGTACTTGACGAAGTCTTTTTTGACGTGAGGTAGCACACTTAGAACTAGCAAAAAAAAACCTGATATCTCAAATCCTGCCTCCTGCCAGTCATTTACCTTTTCTTGAATTCGCTCTTTACTAATAGTCCTACGATCTTCATCTTCACTATTAATATAAAGTGCACAATAGTTCAATATTGGTAAATCTTTAAAATTAAGGTTTTGCTCTAGGTTGTTAACCAAATTATGAATTTTGGTAGCTGCATCAGCAAACTTTACTGTTTTGTCTTTGTTGCTTCCGTTTAAATCATTGTATGCTGAAATGAGCCTACTTTTAATTACTGAAGAACTCATTTCAAAAAGATGAAGCTCGAGTTTTGAAGCTTCAATATGTCTAGCAATAGATAACTTATCCTCTATTATGTAATTTTTGCCATTGGCTTGAAACTTAAAGCCAATTTCTGGTTTTATTGATTTTAGTTCAGTCATTGAATATGTGAGTAATTAGTGAAACGATTAATATAGATATAGCTATAAAGCCAAGGTGTAGAAAAAAATTGTAGTTAAATAGAAAAGGAAAACTCCACATGGCCAACTGACCAGATAAGCATTTTTCACAATTGAAAATGGGCTCATAAAAATAATAGGTCCAATCATTACGTTGTGAAAATTTATTAAATCCAAACAAAAACCATTTTGATAATAGCTTGTCTCTTAAAACGCAATGATACACCCAACTTATTGAGGCAATTAAAAAAGCATAAAAAATGAAATCTAACATTGTACTGGGTTTATTTGTAAATCTGAAATACAACTTTTGCCTATGGAATAATCAACAGTCAAATCCAAACCAAAGGCTTCATAAGGATGCATTAGAAACTTAACGGATTCCATTGGATAGTTATACCTAGAAAATAGCCTTGGTTCATTTTCAATAATTGAAGTTGTACGCACAATTATTTTTTTAAACACTCCAGAGTTAAAATGTCCCTTTTCAAGTGTTGCCCTAATGAGTGTTATTAAAACATGGTTGATACTCAAACATCCAGAGCTGTGTATTTTGTTGTTATTAATCCAACAAACCAATCTAAGCTTTGAGGTGTACTGATAACTGTCGTGTTTTACAGGTCCAGGAGTGGTTCCATTATCTTCAAAGTAAAGTATACCTTTTAGGTTTGAATTAGGTACTAAGTCCTTATAACATCCTGAGCTTATACATTCCTCATAGTTAGAGTCCAAGCTAATAGGAAATTTAGACACCTTGAAAGCGCCTTCAACATCTGTAGGTTGTACTTTTTCTCCTATTGCTACTAAGCCTGCAAGTTTATCAACAAAAAGCAATCCTTGAGGTAAGGGTTGGCTTTGAGCATCTAAACCGTTATCTATTGTAGCTAAAAGGGTTTTTAAAATATTGGCTATTTGTGCTGTCATTTTCTAAAGATGTTATGTTGTAATGACCTAACTACTCGAGGTCTTATTAAATTTTCAATTAAAAGTTTTCTCTCATCTTCATTGACTTTATCAAACTGAGGATATCTAGATTTATTCCATTTTAGTTTATTAATGGTTTCAACATCTACACCTCCAACAGTTCCTGTAACTTTAAGCCCTGTTCTAACTGTACCAGGTCTTTTCCAACCTCTAAACATTCTACCTGTGTAGGTAAGGTTTACAAATCTAATTTCATAACCTTTGGCAGCTCTAAGTTTAACATAGCTTCTTGAAGTATAGCGTCTACCAAAACCTGTATTTTGAACACGCCTAGCTATTAATGCTTTAGCAGTTAAAGCAGCTTCTTCCATTGTTGGTTTTAAATCTTCTACCGTTTTTTCAATGGCGTTTTCAAGGTTTGATATGAAATCTTCTGGTGTCAAATTATATCAATTTTCCGCCCATAGATACCTTCTTTTGAGTATTACAGACAAAGCAATTACTATTATGTATTGTAGAGTTTTCTGCAAGCCACATCACTAAGCTTGAAAAGTTTTTTTCAAATTTTCGCTTTCTTCCATATAAATACTCGCGGTCCGAAAAAGTATCAAAATTTATATCTCTTGAAGCAAATAAATCTTCGATTGTTAGTACTCCCATTTTGTACCACAATGCCATAGCAAAACGCCTTTCAAAAACACTGTCTACCAAGAAATCACAAATAAGACTATCTATTGAACAGCTAATAACTACATCTAAGCTTAAACCAAAAGAATAATTACTTACATTATCTAAGCCTTCTATTGTTGCTCCTTTAACTCCAACAGGTGTTATATACTTTTTCCTAACAGATTCCACTCCACTACATCCACAACTTGTTTTTGTGTTATATGGCTGAAGAGATCCTGTTTCATAAACAAACATGTATTCGTTTTTTTCACCATTCTCTACTATTGGAAGTATCAATGGACTTTCTAGCTCATGTACTACACCACCTACTGCATCTATTGTAATCTCGTAATCATCATCTAGCTTTTCACCGTTTTTATAAACCTCAAGAGTTAAAGTACCTGTATTGGCAAAGTATAACATTACTTTTTTAACTATGATTGAAGCACCTTCAATATGCTTGGTATCTAGCTTTAAACCTGAATAAGTTGATGTTGCTAATGTTTGGCTAAACTTACGTTCTCCTATGCGTCCTACATACGCTTTATGCTTTTGTTGGTAATGGTTAGAAATTTCAACTTGAAGTTCTGACTCTAAGAAGTTAATGGCGTTATTGTATATTTTTTCAAAATTATCAGAAAGCTCTTCGCCACACTTTAAGGCATTTTTAATTACCTCCATATCTATTCCTTCAAGTTCATCAAGCCAAAGACCTTGTGTGCTTTTCGTTAAAGCCTCATCGACTTCATAACAATCACATTCGGTTCTTGATAATCCTACTAGGTTTTCATAACAGTATTTCATGGATGATGTTTTAAAAAAAGGGTGGGCAAAACCCACCCTTTCATAATTAACTATAAAACTAAAATTAAGCTACTTTTGTATAAGAAAGTATACCAGTTACTTGGTCAAATACATCAGGCTCAGTATCTACTAGGATATCACATCCTACTGGGTTAAGTACAAAATCGAAGTTAGCTTCTATGTAGTATTTATGAATAAATCTCTTACCAGAGCATGAGTATTCATAAACCACATCATACTTAAGACCAGGTATGTTTCTCGATGGTATTGTAAACCTTGTTTGTTTACCTTCTTTCGGATGATGGTCTGTAGGTTTATCTGTGAAATAGTTTCTAGAAGCAAAAGCATATGCACTAGATGAAATCAAGAACGTGTCATCAGTAACAGGAGCTGTTGGGAAACCAACTAAATCGAAATATGTATCGAATAACATGGTTCTTTGCTTGTCTCCTTTACCGTCAGAATTACCTTGGTCTAATTGAGCTTTTAAATAATAACGATATAACGCACCATTGTCTACAATAAACGGATCTACTAACTTATTCAGTTTAGCGTCTATGGCCATTTTTACGTATAGATCGTTAGTATAATCAGCAGTTGGTATTTGCAAAGTACTACCACTAAGGGTATACGTTTCTGCATTTTTATTATAACCTGCATTAGCTGATAAGAATAATAATGATTGCGCATTAATCCACTCATCAAGAGCTTTTGTTTTGGTTAATAATTTTTGAGCTACCAACTCTTCAAGAGTATATCGATTTCTCAATAGGTCGTTTTCATTAATTTGAAATGAAGCTGACTTGCACTTTGATAAATTAACATCTTTGTATGCCAATGCAATATCTGATGCAGTAAAATCACATACTTCTTGGCAATCATCATCTAAAGTTTCACCACAAGAATCTAACCAAACAATTCTTACATTGTTGGCTTCTAGCTCTGGGTTTTCTAATTGAGTAATGATTCGAGTACGATCTTTTTGCTTTGTTGCCAAAGCTTTAATAGTTTCCGCATCAGCAGTATACATTTCAGTTTGGTTTTGGCTGTCAGCCCAAACTTCTTCTGCTTTTAATATAATGTCGCCTTGTGTAGCAACGCTTAAATCTGCCATTTTAAATTTTTGGATTTAGATTAAACAATTATCTTAATTCGACATTATTGCTTATTCCAGTCTTCCTTAGCTTTTTGACGGTCTGCCAATGGTATAGATGTATCTGTAACATAGGCAGCATATTCGTCTTCAGATTTAAACTTATGGTTTCCAGAACCACTACCACCTCCAGAGCCACCTCCAGGAGGCGTGTCTCTTTTGTCAGATTGTTTAAAATCATAAAGATCACTTGCAGCACCTTTTACAAGGTCATTAAATGAAATACCATGTCCATGAGCATCTTCAACACGTTTTCCATCTTTTAAAGGGATGTAGTCATCATCATTCTCAGTAGGTTGCCAATCATAACCCTTAAGTCTATCTAAAAGATAGTTTCTTTGGTTATTAGCTACCTTTGGATTTTCAGATAACACAGGATTCATTTCGTCCAATAGCGCTAAGGCTTTTTTAGAAACGTTTCCAAAAACGCGTTCTTTTTTCATTCCAAGAATCACTTGTTCGTTATCTTCCTTGATTTTCTGAATGTCATCTTTGTGAGCCTTTTCTTTTTCTGTTAGTAATTTAATTACTGTTGGATGCGATTTAATCTCATCATCAGAAAGCTTACCAGCCCCTTTTTTAGATGTTTCAGATTTAAGTTCTACAACTTTTTTAACCAAGTCGATACCTATAAGGTCTTCATCAATATCAAAGGTGTCTTTGATTTCTTTCTCAAAGGCAACGCGCTCTTCTTTTTTGGCTTTGTTGTAGCCTTCAGTGAATTTGTCTTTGCCTTTTTGTCCGATTGCTTCAATACGGTCCTTATCTAGTTTAAGGAATGCTTCTAAAAACTTTGTTTCATCAAAGTTTTCTTCATTCTCAGGAAGAATGTTAATAATATCGTCCTCTGAAGTTTTATATGCGGTCTTCAGCCCATCCGCCAGTGTTTTAATTAATTTTACGTATGACATGAGTATTAATTAAGAGTTATTTTTTATTCTCTGAAGCCTTATCCTTTACTTCAGTTTGGGTGTTTTTCCCATCATCAGCAGTATCCTTAGACATTTTGGATTCCTTGTCCATTACATCTTTAGGTAAAACTGCAGGTGCTTTTTCCTTGAAAAGTTTAGGATGTTTTTTTAGCACCAAATCAGGATTTGAACATACATGCTCTTTTCCTGTTTTTTTGTTGATAAGCACTTTCTTAGCCATGATTATTACTTTTTATCAGACTTTGCGGCTGGTGCCTTAGCTTCTTCCTTTTTAGGGACTTCTTGCTTTGGCTGTTCAGCTGGAGTGCCTTTAACATGTTTAGATAATAAGTCGGCTTGCTCCTTTATCTTACCTTCTAGTTCAGTAATTTTGGTGTCCTTCTCTTGTATTTGAGATTTCAAAGAAGTGTTTTCCTCACCAAGCTCCTTTACCTTACCTTCTAGTTCAGTAATTTTGGTTTGTTCAAGTTGCTTGTCTTTGTTCAGTACTTCTTTGTCTAGGTCAGATGCAAGTCTCCATCCATAAGTGGACTTGCTTTTTACCATAGCTTCCCATTGAGATTTTGGGACTTCTTTGGTTTTTCCATTTTTAGATATTTTTACAATATCCTTGGTTTTCTTTGCCATTTGACATTTGAATTAATGATTAATAAATTATGAAATGTCATTTTGTTGAGCCTGACCTAGCTCCTGCAGTGATTACAAATATATAAAAAAGAAAACATAGTTTTCTTTATTTGTTTATGACATGCTTTCTAGAGTGCGTTTGATTGTTGATTTATGACCTCCATCTTTAAGGTCTGGTCTTAAAACATAGGCTACTTCTGAAGCTATAAAATCAATACTATGCCTACAATTATACCCACCTCTATCTATTAGCCAGTTATAGCTTTCTTTACTCGGTATTGCTGTTAGAGTAGGATCGTCTACCCACTTTTCTGCTTCTTCTATACTGAAAACTTTACCATTCTTTTTTTTACAGAATGCTCTAGAGGTTTTTATAACACCACCATTGTAAATGAAATATTGCAAGCCTAAACGATCAGCATATAAAGCTCCAGTGTACGCATCTAATTGTGCGTATACATCAAATGAAAATGTACGATAATGTTTATCAAACAATCCTAATCGCTCATTGTCACCTTCAATAACTGTCTTTAGTGACCTTCTTAAAAGTTCAGGTGTGGTACCTTTAAAAAGTTCTCTAAAAATATGCTTTTGTATTTCGCTTTTTAGAACTGATTCATCAGCTAAGGATTGTAGAAAACCGTTTTTTAATGTTTTACCTTTATCGTCAATACCTAGTCTTCGGTTAACTATTTTACGAATAGCATCGGTATGAGAGGATTTAGCATTAACTGATTTTTTATAAAATGTCTCATTTTCAAATACTATTGTTTGAATGTCTGACATAATAGACTCTAGCAATCTAATTCGTGTAGTATTGGAATAACTTCCATATGCAGCATTGAAAAGAGAAATAGTTTTTTGGTTAAGTTTAGAAAGGATCCTACCGTTTTCTGTTTGGAGTTGGTCCAGGAACATATTGAGCATTGACTTGGTAAGCGATGAGGATGCGTTTTGAATACGTTTTTCAATTTCCTCAATTATCTTATCAATTTTTTTTGCCTTGAGATAGGAAAGGTTTTGTATTTCTTTAGGTGTTGGCATTTACTAATTAATTTTAATCACACCACGCTTTTCCAATTTTTTAAGTAGATTTTTTTTGTTAAGAGCAGATATATAAATACAGTTTTCTTTTTTAATTACTTTTTTTCTTGAAGGTTCAATCGCATCTAGAATTACTCTTTTTAAAGTACCTGTCCTGTTTGTTTGTACTCCAAATCCTTTTGGCTTATCTATATTGGCTGCTTTTTCATAGCTCGCTTCACATTCTTCAAATTGAGCCTCAACAATGGTTTGTTCTTTTACATTAACTTCAAAAAGAGTGTGCCCTTTATGGATACGCTTAGACCCAATTAATGTCTCGCTGGTTTCCTGTTGAACTTGTCTTACGTTTTCAACTTTATCGGTATTGGGTTTTAGTGATGTTAAGTGGTTCATAATCTAATTGTGGGTTTTTCATCTACAATCTCTCTTTCGTTATACCAGTTTTTATCTCCAGTATTAGTCATAGTTTGGTATTCAAACCATTTTGCTAAAAAATTATAGATTATATTAACAACTACTAACTCTTCACCATCTGATATGTTTAACCAAACAGTATCTCCAATATCAAATTTTGATTGTAAATCTACTTTTGCCATTACGCTGTTTTTAAATCAAACTTTGGTGTAGAGCTTCCAATCTCTTCAATAATCACATCTACCTTATCCTTTATAAGTTCTTTTTGCTTTGCTAATGCTAAGCTGTAGAAATTTTCATGTTCACTTTCTAAATCATCAAATATGCTGTCAAAATTTGAGTACAGTATCTGCTTAAACTTAGTAGTGTTATTGTTTAAAATAATGTTGTTGATTTCAACATCGCTTTTACCAGGAAACGGAAAGTGCCTGTTTTTTATCTTAAGCTTTGAAAGCTCGCTTTGATCATCAGCATAAATAATATCTAAAATATCATTGTTGATACTTTCTCTAATGTATGATGGCGCGCTGCTTTCATTTGCTTTTTTCAAATCATCCAATAGCTGATTTAAAGTTTTTAGTTTTAAATCTGATGGAAATTTATGCCATACTGTTGTATCTTTTTCATAACCCATATACAATACAGTAAGGTTAACAAAGAACATCCATACTTCACTATATTTATCACCAAATGGATGTAATGTATCATAGACACTATCCATATCAAACGTAGCCTCTGTTGCAGTATTGAATTGTGTTTGAACTATGCTCTCAGAATTGAACATCATTCTCATGATTTTCTTCTCAAGCTTATCTGCATATTTATCCAAAAAGTCCAAAACACCTTCAGGAAATGGAATGTAGGCTGAAAGTTTTGACACATCAACCATATCCTCTAATCGTTTAGGCATTGGAATTTCTTTGATATCAGCAGCAGAGCCATGATGCTTTTTACCTGTACCATTACACACTGAGCACTCAGCTCCTCCAACTAAAATACCGTTGGCACAACCTTTAGCCTCACATTGTTCTGTATAAGAAATCTGCTGTGGAAACGCATGCAAGGTAATTGATAATTGAAGCTCAGAGGATAGCTTAATAAATTGCTCCATTAATGGTAAGGCTTCATAATGGAATGGATTGACATAAGTTCTAGAGTTTGTCTCAACATCTTTAATATAACCTACTCTCATCAAAGGCACTTGACCTGATTTGTGATTATACTTATTTACATAGTATTTATCCTTAGTATCTTTTGTAGATGTCCACTGAGATGTATGAGCTAAAGGCTCTTTTATGTCTTCAGGAACTTTTATGTACTCATAAGCATCATCCTCTCCATAGATAATGAATCTATCGGTTGTTTTATGCTTATTATCTTTATCAATGTAATCATGCTTAAGTTTTACTATAAGCCATTGTGTTTGGTCGTTTACAATTGAGAAATTAATAACAGATTCGCAAGAATACTCAATAGGAAATGTTTGAGGCTTTTCTTTATTTTCATCAAATGGATTGAAAGCTATATGTAGCCATGCGTTAGGATCAATAAATGTCAAAATCTTAAAACGCTCGTTTAAGAATTGGTCAACCCCATTATTGTCGGATTCTCCATAGAAATTTATTAACGTATCATCAATTTTTTTGGCTTCCTCTAGTTTTTTAGTATCTATCAATTTTACAACTCTGTTAGATCGAACCACTTTATTAAATGGCTTCATGAGTTGTGAACAGATAGATGGCAAATAGTGTTTTGTTAGATTTTTTCTTTGCTCAAACAAATCAGCATCTTCCCTCCTAACAAATTGCCTTAGATAATCATTCAATGGATACTCTTCTAAAGTTTTTCCATCTTTATTTTTAGTTTTACGAGGAGCATTTATTATAAAGGCCTTATACTTATCTGAAAGATTGCAAACGTGTGCATAGTCTGGATGAGTTATATTATTGACTATAGTTTCCTGAAGCTGCTTTTCTAAGTCCATTTGAAATGTTTTCAACAAATATAATGAAAACATTGTTTTCTTGTTTATTTCTGATAATAATCGTCTAAAAGCTCAACTATGAAGTACTCTAATGCATCAGATGTATGACCTAGTTTTTCAAATGATTCTTTAGTTTCTGGGTCCTTTTCTTTTTCTTTAAACTTTCCATCTACTCCTTCTTTAAGCCATTGCATATCATTAATCAATTCTTTACAACTTTCATCAATAATGATAACAACAGTAAGTAATTTACCGTTATACTCTATTTTAAGTTTTAGCTCCAGTATTCTATCAACAAAGTCTCTGCGGTTAAAAACACCTTTATTTTTCTTAGGCACCTTATCTGAAGAAGATGAAATATACTTTTTAAATTTATCTCTTACAGTATCAAACTGTGTATAGTCACCACTACCTGCTTGTCTATAGTCACCAGAGGCATCACCATAGAAAAAAATATGAGGATCATCATCTTCATAGTCTTCTAAAAATCTATCACATACTGCTTCAGTAGAATTAAATGGACTTGACAAACAGTATTCTTTAAAAAACCTTATATGAAATTCCATTTGTTCATACATAGCCTCTACTTGAGCAGCTAGTAAAGTCATGTAAGGTTTTGCATTAAAATCAAATGATAAGTGGATAGGAAGCGTTTCATCGTATAGAACTGGTTTAACATGAGTAAGCTTGCTAAATTTCCTAAAGAATGAGTCTCCTGTTCTTGCAAATGGGTAACCAAAAATATATTTTAAACCTTCATTTTCTGATAAGTTTGAAAGTCTTATTTCAATATAATTATCTGGCAGGTTGTGAGCATTCCAATAGGTTGAATAAATACAAACACATTGACTTCCATTTTCCATGTAAAAGAAGTCTTTAGGATCAATAACCTTGTCATATATTTCCTTTTCATATTCAGGCAAACCAAACATATCTGTAAGCCACTTAACAACACCTACAGCTGGAGATGTATTGATACAACATGGGTTAAATGGAGTAAACCCTGTATGAGATTGAGTTTCTTCTAAAAAAACAATTTCAAGTGTTTGATTGTTATAAAACAGTCCAGGTTGTGAAAGTCTCGCTAGAATGACAGCTTTTAGCGCATCTTCTTTTGTATCCTTGGTTTCATCTAATTCAGCCCAACCAATCTCCTTTCCATCATGAGCCATATAGTTATCAAGCGATGCTAAGAATATAATTGCACCATTTAAGAAACTTATAATTCCTTTATAATTATTGAACTTGTGAATTTTCTTGAAATGACCGGGAGGTTTTTTATCAATAACATACTGGCCGTTTGGATTTCCTTTTGGATCGTACTCTGTTAAAAAAAAATTTTGTTGCCATACTTTTCTAACAGCAACTAATGTCGATTGCGTTAGCTGCATATAAGTATTTGCAGCAATCATACCTTTTATTTTTGGTGCATTTAAAACAAAAAAACCTGATTTTATACCAATAAGGTGAGATTTACCAGCTCTTTGCCCTGCCATATTTAGAGTTAATGGCTTTCGTGATGCAAATACTTTTAACTGTGGAGTATGTAGTTTAATAACGTGCTCATCCATTACATTCTTGAATGATAACTGTTCTAGGAGCCATATCACCACCTACTGTTTTGCCTTTAGTAGTAACATCAACTCTTCTAACAGAATAAGGCTCTAACATAATAATGAGTTTTTCAATAGATGCCTGAGCTCTCAATCCTGCTGGTGTTCCTTTGTATTCTGGTTTTAAGGATCTAATTCTATGTTCAAGTTGAGCAATTTTGTTCTGACGCCTTGTTTCCATATCGGTCTCGCTGTCAACCATCCAAGCTAAACGCGCATCTTTAATATATCTTTTAGCTTGACGTGTACTGATTCCCCACTCAGTCTTCATTTGTTTACGCATTAGGTCCTCTGGAACTCCATCAAGAATCCAATGCTGTACTTTCAATATCCTTTTTTCTTTTTCAAGCTTAGATATTCTCATTTTTTATGGTTTAGGATACATACGTTTAATGACCTCAATATGCCTTTTCAATTCATAAATACGGTCGTTTAACTTAATGCGTTCACGCTCACGCATAACCTTAATCTCTTCGTTAATCTCAGATATTGCTCCAGGTTCATAGGCTTTAAGTGCATCCTCACAAATGCTCTTTTCTTTTTCTAGATACTCAACTATATTATCTCTAAAATCAATATCATTGCTTGTTTTAGCCATTTATAATTGAAATTAATTGTTTATCGAAAAAATTAAATCCTGATTCTTTAACCTGAGTATCTGAAATTCTTAAAACTTTCAATCCTTTGGATTTTAAAAAGGAATCTTGTTTAATATCTATTGCTTTTCTTTCTGGTTTAGTATGCCAGTACTCTCCATCAAATTGAACGACAGCTTGGTGTTTTTCAAAAAACACATCTACAGAAACCGTATCAAACAATAAAACTTGTTCTTTAAAATCTAAATCCAATTTAAAACCTAGTGATATTAACCACTTTCTACCTTTTTTTTCAAAAGAATTAAGACCATATTTTTTAAATTTTATTTTGTTTGCCTTATGAGACTTTTGTTTCATCCTCTTAGTGTCATTGTTTCTGCATATTATAGAACAATACAAAATTTTATGACCTCTTTTAGCTGATTTTTCAACTTCGGATTTACTTCTTCTAAATTCAATACCACACATTTTACATTCAAAAGACAGTTTATTTCTTCCTTGATAATCTATTTGACATTGAGTTGAACAAAAATGATTCTTGCTTCTATTAATTTGGCTTTTTGGTTTGTAAAACTGTTTATTACATTGCTTACAATTTACATTCTTTCCATTCTTTTGAATAAAAGCAACTCCTTTTTTTGAGCTTTTCCAACACTGTTTACTACAAAATTTTCTATTCTCTTTTGCGTAAGCTTTAAATATAGTATTACAAACTTTACAAGTATGTTCTGTTTTAATTACTCTAGATTTTAAAGTGTCGTTTCCCATTTGTAGATTTTTAAAAAGCCAGTCTTTCCTGGCAGTCAGAATTACTATTCAATTCGGTCAGTTCAATCTCCGTAATCAATTCCATCAATGCTACTTTTTCCGCTTTGTCAACAGTCACCTTTTTAGTGCTGTATTTTCGCCTCCCGTCATGTCGGTATTTCTATAACTGTCCATGAAGTCAAACGTCTCGGGCATCATGTAAATCAATACATCTTTGAACATTCGTCTCGGTTCTCTGATTGCGTTGTGGCGAGAAGCGGACTCGAACCGCTGTCCGGATGGATATGAGCCATCCCATCTACCAACTGATTGTATCTCGCTGTTTATATTTTTAGATTATAGGACATACTATGACTTTACAAAAGTAATATAAAATATTACTTTTTGATTAATTTTTTTAAATCTGCTTCCAAATTTTTGTAATTCAATGCTGTATATCTTAATACTTTCCAGCCTTTAATTAAAGCTAAATTATATTTAATGCAATCCTTAGTATAGCCACCAATAGTGGTATGACCGCTTTTTTCACTTATTAAACCTTCGTATTCTATTGCAATTTTTAAATCAGGAATAGCCCAATCAAATCTATACTTACGGTCATTAGCAAACTTATGCTCTTCAACATACTCAGAAATTAATCCTTCGTGACACAACACCCAAAGAATGGTCTTTATAGCCTCTTTTTCGTGCGAAATTTTACCATTTATGAGATATTTAGTGCTTAAAACGTTACTTTTTGGTGTGTTTTCGTGCAAATTATTTCCTAAGTTGAGTTTTTCTATGTCTTTTTTGGACCAGCTTTTCATTGCATAAAAATTAAAACGGTAATTCATCAGGATCATATCCTGTGTTATCTTGGGTTGGTTGCTGTGGTTCATCAAAAGCTTCTTGGGTTGATGCAGGTTCAAAGTCATCAGTCCAATCATCATTTTGTTTATCATTCAAATCGGTAAACCTCATGTATTTTAATTGGCTTGAGTCTAAATACGTTGCTCCAAGCCTTCCCTCTCTAGTTTTTGCAGTGTTTATTTCACATTGTCCTGCTGTTGGTGTTCGTGCTTCATCATCCCATTCTGATATTTTGTAATATTCTGGACGAAGCAAAAACTGAACTACATTAGCATCTTGCTCAATTGCTCCAGACTCCCTAAGGTCTGATAAAACAGGTCGTTTCATTCCTCCTCTAGTCTCTACAGCTCTAGATAATTGTGATAAGGCAACTACTGTTATTTCAAATTCCTTAGCAATAGCCTTAAGCTTTCTAGAAATGTATGAAATCTCCTGTTCGCGGTTTCCATTTTTGTTGTTTACAGATGCTCTCATCAGCTGTAAGTAATCGATGTAAACAATTCTTACTCCATGCTGTCTAACCCATTTTCCTATGATTGTTTTTGCTTCTGTGGTTGTAGTTTCACTACCATCGTGAATGTATAGAGGCAATTTTTTAATTTTATTGGCTTCATTTTTAAGCACAATTTTTTCAGATACTGTGAGCTGGTGCTGCTTAATTCTACTACTTTCAATTCCAAACTCATTGGCAATAATTCTTCCCAACAATTCAACATCGCTCATTTCCAGTGATAAAAACCCAACAGGAAATCCTTTTTCGGCTTGAAATTTTGCTTCATTGAGCACAAAAGCAGTTTTTCCCATACCAGGACGAGCTGCTATAATTACCAAATCGTTGGGATGATAACCGTTTGTCCTATCGTTAAGTTTAGTAAACTTGCTAGGAATACTGGCTATAGGGTTTTCGCTGTTTTTAATTAGTTTATCATAAACCGTGTTTAAATCCTCTGGTTTTTTCCTGAGTAACCATTCCGAAGTATCATCCAATGAACGTTGCGACTCTTCTAACAAGTCAAAAATATCCTTGGTTTCATCGTATGCCTCCTCAATGATTTTACTAGCAACTTTTATGCTTTCTCTCTGTACATATTTTTGCATTACAATACGACAATGCGTTTCAATATGCGCAGATGAAGAAACATGTTGTGTCAACTCAATTAAGTAAAAATCTCCTCCAACTAAATCGAGTTTGGATTGTGATTTCAATTTTTGAGAAACGGTTAAAATATCAACATCAACATCTTCAGAAAAAAGCTCCAGTATTGCTTTGTAAATATATTTATGCGAATCTTTGTAAAAGACATCTTCATTTTCGCTTAAAATTTCAATAGCTTCTAAAAGGCCATTTTTATCAATCATCATTGCGCCAAGAATTGCAACTTCAAGATCAATTGCTTGAGGTGGTATTTTGCCTTTTTCTAAGCTGATAATTGTTGATTTATCAGTTTTAAAATTAGTATTTGGTTTAGGTTGTTGCATTAGTATCTATCTGGTGGGTTTGAGTGTTGCTGAGTTTGTTGAATTGGTTTTTGTTGATTGGTTATCCATGACCTTGTAAATTTTCTTAACCTTGGCATGAGTTGTTCTGGTAGCATTTCAATTTTACCTTGAGAAATTTCGATATCAACAGTATCGTTAAACGAGTCCAAAAGCATATTCCAATCATGGACTTGTTTTTTGTTTTGCATTTCAAAATCTGAATACTCTATTTGTTTTTCAGATTTTAAAAATTGAATCGCGTGTGCGTTATTTACTTTCTCTTTTACTTTATATTTCTCTTTCTCTTTTACTTTCTCTTTATAAAGGTGGGTTTTTTGGGTTATTGGGTTGGGTTTTTTTTCTGGGTTATTGGGTTTTTTTTCATCTGAATTTTTTTGTTGATTTGGAGTTGTTGATTTTTTTGGAGGTCGACCTCCTTTTTTACCATTTTCTCGTGCAGCTTCAGCTTTTGAAATACGCTTTTTTACGGTCTTCAAATACCATCTACCATCATCCATAACTTCAATAAATTCCATGAGCTTTTCATACTCTATATCTGTGAGTTCAATATCAAGGTCATCCATGAGGTATTCTCTATTCATATCAATTGGTCCACTTTCCATATTGATGAGATCAATGATTTCTCTTATAGTATATCTTACCAAAGGAAATCGCTTTAAACGTTTTCTAGTATTGGATGTAAACCAGTCTTTTGGGTAAAATGTATATCCTAATTGTGCCATTATTTAAGTGTATTTTTGTCGATTGCCAATCCTTTTTCTATTAGTCCGAATACGTCGAAGTGATTTTTAAATAATTGATTTAAAACATTCAATGTTCTTGATAATTCAAAAAAGTTTAAATCACAAACATCTCTTAAATAAATATTTCCGTCGTCTGAACTATATTCTATATAAAACTCCTTATCTACATCGTTTATAATATTCCATAAATCAAGTTCTAAATCACTTAAAGGTCTTAGTATTGGTTTGAAATCATTATAGTAATGACTAATCTCTTTGTTTGGTTTTTCTAAAACTTCAAACATTAAATTATTATAAGAGAAAACGCTTCTTTTTAAACAAACACCAATAACAGTATAATTATGACCATCTTCAGGAACATCAATACCATACTTAGTATTTATTTTTAATCCATAAGGCAAATAAGGCGCTATGTGTTTTAATTCTAGTTTATTCATAATCTACTTTTTAAATAAATCAATAATTCCATCAACCATATCCATTTCAACGTTATCGGTTGCTCCAGTTATGGTATTAGCTACATGACGTTTTTGTAGTATGAGTTCATACATACGCTCGTCTATAGTGTGCTGTCCTAAAAAATAGGTGCACATTACATTGTTTTTTTGCCCAATTCGGTGCGCTCTGTCCTCACATTGCACACAATCGGCATACGTCCATGGGTACTCAATAAAAGCCACCCTAGAACTAGCTGTTAGTGTAATACCTACACCTGCAGCTTTTATATTACATACTATTAGTTGCGTGTTTGGATCCTGTTGAAAGGCATCAATACTCTTTTGCTTTTCCCAATCTTTATCTCTACCAGTTACGGTTACAGCTTTAGGAAACTCCTTTAAAAGCTCGTCAACAATTACATGATGAACTGCAAAAACAATGAGCTTTTCTCCTGAGTCTATAACTTCATGTATAAAATCTTTGGCTTCATTTAATTTTCCATAGGCAGAAATCTTTTTAAGCTCTTGCATCTTAACAATGATTTCACCACGCATCTTTTTAGCAATCTCCTTATCGTTTGCACCACTTTCTTCAAGGTATTTCACAAACTCATCTCTTGCTTTGTTGTACTCTTTTCTGGTAGTGATATCACATAGTATGGTTTGACGTTGTTTTTCAGGGAGGTCTTTTGCTACTTCAGATTTTTCTCTTCTAAAAAAGCAGTACTTATTAAGGTAATAATTGAGCTCTTTTAAATTTGAAGCTCCTCGACCACCTTCGCAGTACCTTGAAAAAAACCTGAGCTTACCTCCAAAATCATTTAATCGACTTATAATGGCCAATTGCGGATATAAATCAACAGGTTTGTTAACTACTGGTGTTCCTGTGAGTAGAATAACCCATTCTTTATCTCTTGAAATTCTTAGGATGAGTTTTGCGTTTTGAGTTTGCGGGTTTTTACATCTATGGCTTTCATCTACTATTATGGATTTGAATATTGAAATCCTTTCGTCCATAACGATATCTTTGGACCTGCTCATCTTATTTTTTGGAGGCATATAAGACACAAAGTACTTTTTAAGACTCTCATAATTGGTAATAAATACATCAGCCATATTAATTTGATGGTACCTATGCCATGAGTCTTTAATTTTGTTCTCCAGGATAAGTGGTTTTTTATCGGTCCACATTTCCCACTCACGTTTCCAATTTATTTTAGTGGAAGATGGACAGATCACTAAGCAAGGAAACACATCATGTCCTGATAGTGAAGCTCCATAGATGGTACCTATAGATTGTAATGTTTTACCCAAACCCTGCTCATCTCCATTGATAAATCGTTTTAACTGCAGGCCTCTAGCAACACCTTTAGTTTGATATGGCCTAAAACCAAATCCTTCTGGATGTGATAAAGGAATATCAACAGCTAGTTCAGGTAATGGTTGTATATCACCATATTGTTGTGGAGTTTCAACATCAATCTTATAATATGTAGCCTTAGCGTACTTTTGTAAAGCTATTAATGCATTACGTTGCTGCAAAGGCACTCTCCATGACTTTTCTTTATAATCATACTCAGCTCCAGTAATTTTTTTTACTGCAGCAATATTGCGTTTGCGAAAATGATTATAATCTATGTTCACTCTAAACTCTGTTTTATACTCTAAAATCTGCATAGGTAATATATTATATTACTTTTTAGTTACACTAATTCTTTTTCAGTTTCAGCCATGTCAAACAAAGTTGGTACTGATAGTTGATATTCTATCGATTTCAAATAAAACAACCCATCATCATAGTAATCTGGGTTAAGCTCCATACTCCATGACTTACGTTGCATTTTTAAAGCCATATAAGATGTACTAAACAATCCGCCAAAAGGGTCGCCAACAATTTCACCAGGATTAGAATATTGAAAAATCAATCGCTCAATGATATCCAACTGAAGTGGACAAATATGCTTTTCTTTCTTTCGGTTTTTTTGATTTGCATTTAGCGTTTTTAATCTGCTGATATCATTCATAACATCAGGTCCATTTGGTCTATTCATCAGGCTCATCATTTTCTTTGAGAGCTTTCCTGCTTTGTCCAATGTTTCTGAAGCTTCTATATGTAATTGATAATCATATGGTATAACACGACAATACTCTTTCCACCATGCGTAAATGGTTTTTGGGCTAAAAGCTTCTGCTTGATCTAGCGTTAAAAAACGATTTCCATTACTTTGCCATATAGCATGAGCATCAAGCTGCCAACGTGCCAATGAGTATTCTTCCTTTGTTTTACTTACAGGCAAATCAGCATAGGCATTATTATCATCACTTGGCGGTTTTCTAAATAATAAAATATACTCAGGCAATCCGCATCCCATTTTTGTAGAATCCTTTACCAATTCTCCCCATGTCAATCTATAAGTTTGATTGTTTTCCTGAACTACATCTGTAGGTACTGTTATTTTTCCAATAAGATGAAATCCATGTTTTTTCATACATCTTACCGTTTCTCCTGAAAAATCATCAATAGTACTAAATGAAGTACCGTTTTGATAACTGTATCTAATTCTATCTTTTACATGAATAGCAGCAATGCGTCCAGGCATTAAAGATTTATAAAGTTTAGGAACTAAGTAATCCATCTGCTCAAAAAACTTTTCGTTGGTAGGGTTGTGACCGTAATCATTATAATTGCTTGAGTACTCATAATGATTGCCAAAAGGAATAGAAGTCACAATTAAACCTGTGCTATTTTCTTCAATATAATCCATGGCAATAGTGCAGTCTTGATTCCATACTTTAGCGTTACCTATTGAGTGGTGACGTTCATCTTTAAAAACCTGTCTTTTCATATCACTTGATAATTTATTGTTATTTAGTCCATAATTTCTAACTAGATTAATCATTTCGGTTTGTAACTCAATGTGTCTTTTCCATTTAGATTTTAGGGTTTTTAAAACCTCTCTTTCATTTTGGGTATGGATAATATAGATATGGACTTCTTCGTTTTGTTTAAACCTATAAATACGATGTACAGCTTGAATGAAATCGTTAAACTTGTAATCAATTCCAACAAATATTGCGCGACTGCAGTGATGCTGAAAATTACATCCTGATCCTGCTATTTTGGGTTTAGTAGAAAGTATTTGATATCTGCCTTCAGAATAATCGATTAATAACTTTTCCTTTAAATCGTTAGTTTGAGAACCATACACCGATTTTAAAACAACTTGAGAGCAGCATCTTTTTTCAATAGCTACACGCTCAGCTTCTCGATGATGCCAAAGAATAACATTTGAATATGGAAATTCATTCTCTATGATTTCAAATGCTTTGTTAACACGTAATTCAATGCTTTCTGATTTTTCTCTTGAGGTGTCTACCAAACTTTTAGTTACATCTTTAAACATTACTAAATCTCCATCTTTATTTAGTATTGGCTCATTGGTTAGGTTTTCAACTTCAACTTCATGTATATGCATTTTAGGTAGATCATAACCAGTATCATCATAACCTAAATCACTAGGCTTGTTTATAAATACTGCCCAACTGCTAACCCACTTCCAAAACTCTTCTCGTTGTGTTTCATTAAGCTTTAAGTTACCTGCCTTTTTAGGGTCTCTTTTAAAGAATTGAGTGAGCGCATGACCTCTATCAATTACACCTAAAAACTGAGCATAGTTTAGTATTTCAAGGTAATTGTTAGGAGATGGTGTTGCGGTAAATACGAAACGATAAGGAACTTTTCCAAAATGCTCAAGAACATAATTAGTGGTTTCTGTTTTTAAATTTCTTAAAACTGAAGCTTCATCAAACGATACACCTCCAAATTTTGAAGCATCAATATCACCTTTACGGATCCTTTCGTAGTTAGTCAAGTAAATCATTGGTACAAGACTATCAATTGAATCAGTATCTGTTATGTATTGGATATGTTCATCTTCATCGAGAAGTTTAATATCTTTCTTGAACTCTCCAATTACTCCAAGAGGTAAACCAATAAGAAATGGTTTATTTGTTTTAAAAATAACCTGTCTAGCAATCTCAAGCTGCATAATGGTTTTACCCAAACCAAAAGAGGCAAATACAGCTCGTCTACCTCCTTGCAAACACCATTTAACTATATCCTTTTGATGAGGCAATAAGACATCATTAAGCAATGATATATTTATATCAAAGCCATAATTTTCAGCTATGATAATTTTATTCTCTATGAAAGTTTGATAGTTCATTAGTCGTGTCCAAATTGTTTAAAATACCTATCTAAAACAGTGTCATATAACTTTCTTGCAGTTTTATAATCACCAACAGATATTTCTGAATCAAACAATACCTCAAAATGTTCTTCTCCACATTCATTAGCTACTTCCTTTTTTATTTCATCAATACTTTTCATTAGTTTTTATCTTTAATATTAACATAAGAATTATCAGGGCAACAGGCTAAAGCTGTTGGTTTAATCTCTTCTATATTTAGATGTCCACATCCTGTACAAATTTTAATATTTTCAATACCTACTTCTTTTATTTTTGGTATTAAGGCTATCATTTTAGACCAAAAAGCATCTATTTCATGCGCACTAAAATGTTTATCTCTTAGGTTTTGGTTAATTTTAGAAACAACCTTAACTACTTCTTCGAATTCTATAGTACTATCCATAACTTTAATTCTCTCCTGGTGTTTGAAATGGCGGTTGTGATTCGTTACGTTGTATAAATTCCTTTAAAGCTTTTATCATGTCTTCGCGCTCACAATTACATACATAATTCACCATTCCGTTATTTGTATTTACATCAAAGGTTAATAGTGCAAAACCAACTGTGTTTTTTGCTCTTCCTTTTTCTTCGTGTATGAGATAGCTTAACATTTGGGCTAACTCCTGCATTTCTAATGCGCCTACTTGTATGCTCATTATTGTTAATTAATTAATTTAATTCTTCTTCCATAGAATCAGTTTTTAAACAGCCACTACATTGCTTTTCACAAGGATTATTTATAGCTCCATTAGCTAATAACCTACAGTAATGAGTGGCTGTTTTAGATGTTTTAATTGATTTCATTAGGCTACTTCTTCAGCAGGAATAAAGTCTTTTACACCACCTTCCTCTTCTTGATTTTCTTGAGGGTTAAAGTCATCACCAAAGTCCATAGATTGCTGTTCTCTATCGGCTTCTTTTCCGTCCATATATTCTAGAACTTCATCTTTGATGACTTCAACTTGTTCAATAAGTTTGTCTAAGAACTCATACTTGTCATCTTCAGAGGCTGTTTCTCTAATTTTAGGGGTTGGAAAAGACACTGTTTTTCCAGTATTTAAAATTTTATATCCTGAAATAGTATAAGAAACATCGCCTTTGTTATCATCAATTTGAACTCCTGTTACTTTATACTTTTTTAAAAGCGCTTCAGGAATGCTTTTTAAATCAATGGCCTTAACAACGTCTTGTTTCTTTTTCATTTCGGTTATTAAGACAAAATGAGGCACTAAAGCTTCAAATGCTTGTCTTAAATCGTCGTGAATTGGTGCATCAGCACTAGCTTTAATTTTTGTTTTGCGAAGTCCATCGGTTTGTGTATAATCCCATTTAAGGAATATGCCTGAACCAATTTCTGCTTTGTGAATTTCAATGTTCATTTTTTAAAGTATTAGAATTAATAAAATATTTACTTGAGTTAATAGTAGGTCTAAGTTTAATTTTACCTTGGGCTTCAAGATTATCTAGAATGGGTTGCAAATCATTGAGATGAAACCCACAATTGCCATCACTTATATTGTGTTTTTTTTGGACCAGGAACATAAACATGGTTTCTAGTTTTTGGATTTCTTCAGGTGTGAATGTCATTTTGTATGAGTTCAGGGTTTTCGTAGATATTACCTATCACATGAAAATTTTTATAAAATGAATCATCTAGAGGCTGAAGACCTAATGAAGGATGATTAACACACCATCCCCATATCTCCAGTTCATCTATATTACTAGGATATCCTTTAAGTTTACCTTTAAACTCAGCAAAAACAACCGAAACATTACCAACATCATAATCAGTTTTCAAAATGTCTCCTTCATATATTTCTTTTCCACTCTTATCTTTAAGACCAGTGAATTGCATCATTATAGGATCATTATCACCTTCCAATAGGATATCATAATCTACCCAAATTTTAGATAAGCTATCGGCATATCTATCTTCTTCTTGGTTCATCATCACTCCATTAAAAGTATCCCATATTCTAAATTTTAATTCTCTCATAATTATTCAATTATTAGATTTATTTTTCATTCTAGTAATTACACCTTTTAAGGCTCTGTTTTGATACCTTAATGTTTCAATGTCGCTTGAAAGCTTCCTATACCTGCGCCTTAAATACTCATTGGTTTCCAATAGCTCTTGGTAAGGGTTTTCTATTTTTTCAAGGCTATCTGCAATGCGCTGTAAACAACCAGTATTTAATTGCTCAAGTGAAGCGCTCTTTTGTTCATTTGAGCTACCATAATTCTTTCTAGATTCTTGCTTAAAATTTTCCATATTGCATTGGTTAAAAAGTAAGACCCATTTTAATAGAACTACTATATCTCCAGTAAGGTTCTATATCATTATCCCAAACCTTCCCATCTGTCCTGTATAGTAAATTACCACCCAAACCAAAATAGACTCCATTACTTGTTCCATTAGGATACCATTCAAAATAATGCTCATTTCCAACTAAAGGATGCGGTCCTTTGTCTCGAATAATTAAGCCTAAAACCAAACCAGTTGAAAGACGTAGTTTTTTATGCTCACCTAAATGAACATTGAAACCAAGTGGTGTTCCTGTTATATCTAAGTAATCTTTTCCTCTTAAGTCCGGAAAAGCAAAAAATCCTGCTCTGAAATAAAATAATGTCATTTGATATTCAACATTAAAACCAAAGTTGAAACCATCATCAGCCATAGCTGATATATCGCTTTTTACATTTACAGCAAATCGTACATCTTGAGCTTTTAAGTTTGTTGATAAAATCAAGAAATATAAGACTACTAAAAATTGAATTTTTTTCATTAAAAAGGTGTTTTATTAAAGTTCATATCAAGTCCATTAGATGCCACAGTGCAAGTTTTTCCTGTAGCATTTTGAACTCTCCGTTTAAAGTCAGCTTCATTACTATTGCTATCACTTAAATGAATAAGTACAATGTTGTTTACAGCTGTTAGATCATTGGCTTTTAAAGCATCAATACAAGTATCAATGCTCATATGATTGTTGATAATTCGATTTCGTAGAAACTCCATATCACCAAGCTTATGCTTTGCCAGTAAAGGGTCATAATTGGCTTCAATAATGATATTGTTTAAGCCTTTAAAAGTGTATGCTGAATAAATAGCATCGGTTAAAAACAAGGTGGTACCACATTCAGGATGATTGATTAAGAATCCACAAGGCTCTGCTGCATCGTGTTTGATGTCAAACTTTTTAATCATAAATCTTCCCAAGAGAAAAGCTATATCTGACAATAGAAGAGCTCTATGATGATTTCTTGTTCCACACGCATCATGTGTTCCTGAGGTAGCATAAACATTAATTCCTGCAGCCATTAAGTCATTCATTGACTTTGCATGGTCTCCATGCTCGTGTGTTACTATACAAGCCACCAACTTACTTAAGTCAAAGTTTAGTGCTTGTTTAATGGCCTTGATACCAACACCACACTCAATAAGAAGTGCTTCCTCCTCATTGTAGAGGAGGTAAGCATTACCTTTAGATCCTGTACCTATTACCTTTAACCTCATTATTTATTCCAGTCTGGCATTTCCATAGTAGCCTGTTCAGCCACCTTGTTATCGGTTTTAGGTCCTGATACTACTTCTTCATCTATCACTTCAACATCTTCAGCATCAATACTCATTTCCTTTTTATTGGCGTTCTCATCAATTTGTTTCTGAACATGTTCATCATTAGAAATTGCGATTTGCTCAGCAGGATCATCTAAAACCGCACTATCATCTGAAGAGTTTACAAACATCTTAATAGCTCTATTGGTTACAGTTCTTTTAGCCATTTCACCCTCAAAGTTTTTATGGGCTGGACTGTTTCCTTTAGTAGCTCCTTGCTGCCAAGCTTGTTTAATTTCGGCAATGGTCATGATGTCTGTGTCTTGAACACCATCAGGAAGTGTCACCACACAATAAGCACCAATGATTTTATTGCCTAAATTTTCAAATGGCTGTTTATGTTCAGTGATTACCTTACGACCATCTTCTTCAATCTTGTAATTGAAATCGTCTTTTTCCAGTATCAAATTAGCTTTCACATCTTTTAGTCCTGCACGTTTTGCGATTAGCACCTGACCAAAATAAGATGTCATACAAATAAGGTTATCTCCATAAGGAATGAAATAGCATTGGTTTTTTGCAGGGTTTAATCCCATTTGAACCATTTTGAACAATGACATAGCAATACTATTTTTAGAGCACGCCTCTAATGCCAACTTGTTGTCTCTTGTTTTTACATCTTGCAATAGCAACCAAGCTGATTGAAGTGCGTTTTCAGCAGAGTAATTCGCAGGAAGTTTAAAACCGCCTTGTTGTAACTCTGCAATTCTGTTTTGCACACTAGATAGTGTTTGGTCTTTTATGACCTGTAGTTCATTTTTACTCATAATTTTAGTTTTGATTTATAGTTTTTTTTAATGATTTAATTAAAGCCTGCGACCTTTTAAAAGCCTCAGGAAAATGTTCTCTCAAATAACATTGGTGTGATTCGTGCTCTACAGCAAGCATGTCTTTGTTTAAATCAGTGATAATATCTTCATCTGGTATGTAAGTAAAGTGGTCATCTGATATATTACTCACGCTTTTATGAGCGCAATTTGGTGAGCCCATACCTTGTGTTACTTTATAAAAACCATCTCCATACTTATTGTCAATAATCCAAGTTTCTCCTCCATAGGTTACTTCAATACCTTGTCTCATTGTACCCACATATTGAGCCTGCCACCATGTTTTAATTTCAGGTTCTTGTACTTGATAAAGTACTCCTACAAAAGTGGCAGGTTCTCCGTTCCAATAGCCTTTCATAACCTATGCGCTCATTGATTCAGACATTGAAACTACTCTCAACTTATCGTCAGCTTCAGAAACTATAAGGTTTATAATTTGAGAAGGACTGTAAATAAGCTCTACAACACTTTCTCTGTTGTCGATAAATACTGGAGCTGTAACTCCATAATGATAACAAAGGGTGTTAATGATGTCTAAACCTGCATTTATCTTACTTGCTGTATTAGCATCTGAGAAAGGAACTCCGTTAATCAAGGCTTTACATGTAGGTTCTTCTCCTCCATTAATTAAGGTCTTGAAGAGTTTAAAGTTTACATACTTGAACATGTTGTTAACTGATGTTTCAATACGGTTACTTTTCTCTTTTTCAAATGCTTCTATGGTGTATTGAACTTTCTCCATTTCAGCAATAGACTGTGCTAAATGTTTTTCTTCGTTAGCCAGTTGTTCAATTCGCGCATCTGCTTGTTTAATGCGGTCTTCTTCTTGAAGCTCCATTTTTAATTCATCACGTTGGCGTGATAAGGTTTTATATTCAGCTTGAAGCTCTGTGTTATCAACCTCAGGAACATCTTGAAGTTTAGATTTTAGTTCCTTTATTTTGTTGGAAAGACCATGTAGAAAATCCTGATTTTCAACCTGTAGTTCAGCAAAGATATCTTCCTCCTCTACAGGTTCAGCATTAACTTTATTGAGCAAATTAGAATAATCAGCTCTTTTACTCCAAAGCTCTTTTAGGCTTTCTTTACAATTACCTATTTCTTTAATTAAGGTATGGTTTTGCTCTTGTAAAGATTTTCTATCAGCATCAACAGTATTACCCTTGTTTGTGATAACTTCTAACTCTGAACGTTTTTGGTTGTTGAAATTAATTTCTAGGTATTCCTTTTTTCCTTGAATGTCTTCTTCACTTAACTCACGATTACAAGTAGGACACTTGCATTCGTTTTCGTCCATTACAAAGGTTCTTTTGTTTACATTAGCCCAAGCTTCCTTATAATCTTCCAACTGCTTTTCAAAGGATCTAATTTGAGTCTTATTGAACTCAATTTTCTTTTCTTTGTTAGCGATAAGTTGCTCATTGGTTTTGATATCAGCATCAAGGTTTTTGATTTCATTTTCAATTCGCTTTGGCTCTTGGGTTAACTTATTGAACTTTGCTCTGGCTTCTTGACGAAGTTTATGGTTAGTTGCATTAATTTCGTTTTCAACATCAAAAATTTCTTTTTGAATGCCTCTTTTTTTGTCAACCTCAATTTGATGGGCTTTAGCCTTATCGTTCATTTTAGTATTTACATCTTCAATCTTTTCATCCAATGATTTGATTTCAGATTTAACCTTATCAAAATCTCTAGTTTCTGGCTTACCACGTTCCACTTCGTCAATACGAGTAGGTATAGTCTTGAGTTCTTGTTTTGATTTTGATATTGAAGCTTTAACCTGCTTTTTATACTCGTCAAGTGTTTTGTCTTCGGATACTAAAGTGTCCACAAGATTTTCAAATTCAGAGTAGCCTGAAGCCACATCCTCATCAGTAACATTACCTGCCAAGTCAATTAACACATCTCTTTGATCCTGCCATTTCATACCATTAAAAGCTGCAGTAGATGTTATCATTTTGAAAACATTTTCATCAACTATATTGTTGATTTTAGACGTGTAATCTCCTGCGTTAAGTGGCACACCGTTCCACTCATAAAGTGTTTCATTTCCTGTAAACTCTGGTTCAGTAAAACCTCGTTTGGTTTGCCATTTTTCTTTAAGTGTTTTTTTCAAGACTATTTCAACACCATCTACTTCAATTACTCCAGTAACAATGTGGTCTATTTTTGGAATGACATTGTTGTTTTTATCCAGGGTTTTAATTTCAAAGTCTTTACGATCGGTTGAGTCCTTATTAAACAATAGCCAAATGAATGCATCAAAAAGCGTTGTTTTACCTATACCGTTTTTTCCATAAATGGAAGTCTCGTTTCCTAAGTCATCTAACTTTAAAGACTTAATGCCTTTGAAGTTGATAAGTTCCAGTGATTTAATTCTAATTGTTTTCATTGTGTATTGTGATTTATAGATTTATTATTACCATATTGATACATAAAGCTTTCCGCTTTCATCATCCACACCAACTGACATAGTGTTATGTATTCCTTCTTTAATGTCTTGAAGCTCTCTCAATGTTATACCTCTATCAATGATGGCCTCAATAGCTTCGCATCCATATTTAGATTCTTGATATACTTTAATTACTCCATTGAAATAATCATTGCCAAAGGCTTCTTTAAACCTTTTTTTAGCTTTTTTTGTGTTTTCTAAGCTCAGTCCCATATAATTATTGATTTATAGATTTTAATTTTACTTCTCTAAAAAAGTCATCCATGAACTTCTTTTCTTTAAGGCTAAGGGCCTCATAAGGTTTACCATTAGTAAGCCACCTACCGTTTTTATGTTCAATTTCAATCTTGAAGTAGTCCATAGGTATATTGTATTAAAGGGTTAACATCTTGATTTGTTGAGAATGAAATCATTGCATAGGCTAGGTTTGTAGCTAATCCACTCCCTTCCGTAGCAGATAAAAGCTTATGGTAAAATGCTGCTAAACCTTCATCGGAAGTGATAGAGTTATACTCTTCTAAAAGTTTATTAAGCCCTAAATTGTAAAGTGGGTTTCCCACTTCTATTTTTTTAAGTACATTTGTCTTGTGATTCATTAGAATTGCGATTTATAGATTTAGGCCATTCTTTTAAGAGTGGCTTTTTTTATTTTGCTTTCCAGTCTTCTAGCATCTCCATTGCAAATGCTTTTATCTTTTTTAGTATGGCTTTCAACAGTAAAACCGCCACCACAATCAATGAGATAATTACTAATGTTTTCATCGCTTTTAGAGATTTTAAATAACTGGTTGTCTACTAGATTTTTAAATTGATCCATGATATAGAATTAAGTTATAGGTAGATAAGGGGCTGGTTGCTATCAATCAACTACTCCTAAGTGCTACAGAGCGCCTGTGCTTGAGTAGTTTACTTTTATGCTCTTCAGAAAGCACACTGTTTAAATTAGAGCTGTCCGAACCACCAGACAGCTCCTCTTTTAGTGCCGCAGCTGTTTCTTTTAAACGCTGTGCATTTTCCTGTAAATCCTGAGCATACAGCTCAAGACTTTCAATTTTATTTAACAGTGCTTTATTGCTCATTACTAAACTGCTTGTTTAGGTTCTTCAATAATTTCTTCCTGTTCGTCAATAATTTTTTCAAGAAGCTCAATGAGTTTTTCTTGTACATTGTATCTTTCTGGTATATCAAATCTTGTAAACCAGTTTGTTCTTACACTAACTTTTCTAAGGTTGAATTCCTCTGCAACTTTATCGATCAATTCTTTTTTGTCTATTACCTGATCGTACAGATTTTGGATTTTTTCTATATTTCCCATTATGTCAAATAATTTGTATTGCGTCTAACTGTTCTCGAATTTCTATATCTGTGCATAGAAGATGCTTGTTTAATATCCTTTATATCTGTACAAAAAGTGACAAAACCTTGTGCAGTTATGAAAGCAAAAACAACCATAGCCTTGAAGAATTTTTTAGGCTCATCTAATGAGAGAATGAACTCTCTCACTATGTCAGCTATGTTACTAAGGCTATTCTTTTTCTTGACATTCTTAATGTGAGTGTCAATAGTGTGTGGTGACCTGCACGTCATATCAGCTATTTCTTTAACTTGATATCCCTTGGCCAAAAACCCACAAACCTCTTTTTCTGTTTCACTAAGTATCATCCCTTATTTTCGGTAATTCGATTAAAAGTTTTTACTATTCTAGTTTAATTCGTTATTTTGTGTATTAATACAACACAAATATACAAGTAATTTACAAGTAAACAAATAAATCACAAGATTTTTTCTTGTTAACACAAATATGTTTAAAGAATTATTACGAGAATACATTGATTTTAAAGGCTTTAGTCAAACTGAAATAGCTGAAATAGTAGGCGATTCACAGCAAGCTGTTAGTGATTTTTTGAGTAAAGATGGGAATCCTCATAAAAAAACAAGAGAAAAATACTTTACAAAACTTGTAGGTTTTAAAGAATTCTACAACGAAAAAACAAGCAAAAACACTAATGATATAGCAAACAACTTGTATGTTAATGAGCCTTTATCATACATAAAGAATAAAAATGGGCTTAATTATGAAGAGCTACCTAATGGTAAATGGTTAGTTAAAGTTCCAAAAGTCCCATATAAAGCATATGCATCATTTATTGAAGTATTTGAAGATGAATATAGAATCAAAGAAGCATTTGGTGAAACATATTTTACTGTAGATCATCCAGGTAAAGGAAGATACTTTGCTTTTGTGGTTGGTAATGACAGTATGAATGGAGGAGGTATTAACGACACTCCTAATGGTGCAGAAGTTTTAGGAAGAGAATTACAAAGACATCATTGGAAAGATGGAATAAATGACTGTGATTATGGATGGATTATTATTTCTTATGATGGTATGTTTCATAAAGATATTAATGGACCAAATGAAAATGGCTTCATAAAATGCAAGTCTAGAAATCCATCACCTGAATTCCCAGATTTTGATTTAGATTTAAATACAGTACATACGATTTGGAAAGTAATTAAAAGAACATTTTAAACATGAGAAAATTTTTATTGATAACCACATTATCACTGTTAGTTTTTACTTCTTACTCTCAAGAAGAAGAAACAACTGTTGAAGGAATTGTAACTTATTTTCACAATGAAACAATAGGTAATAGAGCAGATACAGGAAGCATTGTTTATTTTAGACCAGCAAAATACACAGACACAATTAACAATAGCTTCTATAAGCTTAGATATTTTGAAGTGTATTTAAACTCATCTGCTTTAACTGCTAAATACATAAAACCCTCTGATAAAAAACTTGAAGAAATAAAAAGGAATACTGATTCTCTAAATTTTTATGATGAGTTAACAGATAAAGCCATAAAAAATATTTCATCAGAAACATTTAAGACTTCTGTTGATGGTACAGGAAGGTATAAAATTAAACTCCCAAATGGCTTGTATGAGATTATAGTTATATCATCCAACAGGAAAGGAAGAAAGTTGAATAGATTTGTTGAAATAATAGATAACAAACCTGTAGATGTCGATTTTGAATTTGGGAGATTATAATCATGCCTTTTGAGGATGACTTTAGAAATTATGGTATAAGATATTGCACTATAAAGTCTAACGATATTGATGCATTATTGGGTTTTGAATTAAATAAAAAATAGAAACAACTAATGTCCCCTGAAGCTAAAATAATAGGTTTTTTAAAAGAGCTTTTATCAAATAAAGTTATTTCAAAAAAAAAGGAATTCTATGATGCTATAGGAATCTCCAGGCAGCATTTTAGAATGATTGAAAAAGAAGGTAGGCGTTTTACTTCATCACATATAAAAGCGCTTTGTAATGCATACAACATAAATGCAAATTGGATATTAGGAATTGAAGAGGAACAATACAGAACACAAAACAATGAGCAATAAATTTAAATACACAAGTGATGAAAAGATGTTACAATTGATTGACATCCTAAAGGCTTATGGATCTATTCGCTTTGATTCTGATTTTTGTGACACTATTCATTTAAGAAAGCAAAATCTGTACAATATTAGAAACGACAAAACCCATTTTACTTCCAGACATATTGAGCTAGCGGTAAAAGGATTCAAAGTAAATGCCAATTGGATATATGGCATTAGCGACTTGATATTTACAGGTAATATAAAAGGTAATGTAACATTAAAAACTAACAAAACACAAACAAAACCGATTTATTAAAATACTACGTATCAATCTATTACATTTTTCAAAATGTCATAAAACATTCTGAAAATCCTTGTGTCCCTGGTTCGATTCCTGGAGGCACCACCAGCAAAACCTCATAAACTCAATGTTTATGAGGTTTTTGTTTTTTTAAGGGACAACATTAGGGACAATTATTTCTATATTACTACTTTCATTACTTTATAATATAAGCTTAACGAAAAAAAGAAATTCGCTAAAAAGATTTTTTCTATTTAACAACCATTAATAATTATTGAAACCAAAAAAAATTGATAATTGTATTAAATCACCCTACTTTTTCTTAAACCAACAAAACGTGAAATTCTGATTTGTATCAAAAGGCGTTGTATGTGACTTATTAATACATTTTTGTTTAGAAAATGAAACATTAAACAAATCTTCCAAAGATTTTTCAGAATATTGTTTTATTTCTAAACCACTACACTTTTTTGGTCCATTTTCTGAAAATGTACCTATTACTAAATTTCCATTTTTCTCGATATTCTGTTGCACCAGTTGTTCATACTTTATGATTTGAGATTCATCAATTAAAAAATGAAATGACGCTCTATCGTGCCAAAAATGATATTTTTCAGTTGGAACGAAATCTAAAACATCCGATACAATCCAAGTAACATTATCTGCCTGATTTTTTAGTCTTTTTTTAGCTCGTTGAATTGCTGCTTCCGAAATATCTAACACTGTAATATTTGTGTAGCCTAATTTTAACAAATGATCTACCAAAAAACTATCACCACCTCCAATATCAATTATCTTATCTGATTTAGACACATTTGCTATTTCAATAAATGATAATGAGGTTTCTGGTATTGGTTCAAACCAACTTACCTCATTTAGAGATTTTGTTTTAAAGACATTTTCCCAGTGTTCTTTTCTGTTCATTATTAATGGTCGTGATTTGAATGGTCATCAGCTTTTATTTCTCCAGATTGATTCATCATCATTTCGTGGTCATATTGGCAACAACCAGGTAAATTTTTATAGGCTTCTTCATTACCTGCTACTTTTTCAGTATCATACCCTGAAGCTGCGATTGCATTATGAATTGCCATTGCATCTGTTTTAGAACTATCGAAAGATACATCTATTTTCTTTTTGTCTTTATCCCAGTTTGCAGCAGTAACACCTTCAACACTATTGGCTGCTTTTTCAATGGTATTTTTACACATACCGCAATTACCTCTTACGCCAAAAGATAAATCTGTCATTGCGATTTCTTTTGACACTTCAGTTGTTGTAGTTTCTTCAACTTTTTTAGTTTCGTTTTTACAACTTGTCAATCCCATAGCTACTATTACAGCTACACTTAAAATTACTTTCTTCATTTTTAAAAATTTAATTATTATCTGTGTTTATTTATTCTATTGTTTGTTTAACCTCACCACATTTAAGCATTGCATCACCAAAATATGGATTCAAGATTTGTTCTTCTTTACTTAACCAATAGGCTCCGTTATTGTTATCTGCCATAGGGCAAAACTCTACATATACCTTTTCATTTACACCAAATATTTGAACCGCTTTTATTAAATGTGAAGACAAGTGTTTAAAGTGATTTCTTTGGGTTTTAATGTCTTGTGAACCGGCTATTGAAGTTGTAGAAGATTTTATCTCATCTATTAATGACATCCAATGATTGTGTGCTTCATCTTTAAGCAATTTCATATCTGTCTTACTTAAATTTGATAGTAAAGAAGTTGCATTTTGTGAACTACCTTTTGAGTCTTCTTTTACTAAAGCATCTTTTAAATTGATGTAATCATTGTAAATTCCTTTTAATTGCTCTTGAAATTTCTCTGACACTTTTAAGCGTTCATTCATATTAGTATGGTCGCTTTCATTTTTTGAATTATTATCCATACCTAAATGACCTTCGTGACCTGTCATTGTTTTACCACCTTGCTTATTCATCATTGATTTTTTGCCTTGTAGTTGTGCAGCAGCATCTACAGTAAATGTTCCGTTGGTAACAATTTCATTACCTGTAAATAATCCGTCTAATACCTCATAATTATCACCGATTTTATTACCTAAAGCCACTTCTTTCAATTCAAAAACAGGCTCGTTTGGATTTGTTTTGAGATAGACTACAGAACGTTCGCCTGTCCAAAGTACTGCCGAAGATGGTATCATTATTACTTCATTTGAATTGGTTTTAGTGCTTTCAATTTCTGCGGTTACGAACATTCCTGGTTTAAATACATAGTCCTTATTATTTAGTACCACACGCAAGGTTACAGTTCTTGTTTTGGTGTTTAAAACTGGGTCAATAAAATCTACTTTACCTTTAAACTTTTTATTAGGATAAGCATTGGTTGTTATCATCACTTCCTGTCCTTTTTTAAAGCGGTCAATCTGATTTTCATACACATCAAAATTTCCCCAAACGGTGTTGAGATTGGCAATTTTTAATAAGGGTTGTCCTTGTTTGATGTAATCGCCTTGCTCTACCAATTTTTCTGTAACAGTACCCGAAACGGTTGCATAAACAGGAAAGTTTTCTTTTACTTTTCCTGTTTCTTCAATCTGATTGATTTGATTTTCAGAGAGTTTCCATAATTTCAATTTATTACGGACTGCTTTGTATAAAGCAGGTTGAGATTCTTTTAAAGAAGCTGCTGTGATTAATTCTTGTTGTGCTGCATAGAGTTCTGGCGAATAAATGGTTGCCAATAATTGACCTTTACGAACTTCTTCGCCTGTAAAACTCACATTCAAACGTTCAATTCTTCCAGCGAAATAACTTACCTGTACTGCATTGGCTTCTTCGTTTTCAGCAATTTTACCAGATAACTTTATGGTGTTGCCTTCAACATTTCCCTTGCCTACAACAGTTGTTTGAATATTGGCTAATGCCATCGCATTTTCTGTTAGTTTAAATTGGTCTGCCATTAAGCCATCACTTCCGCTTTCCGCAGGAATTAAATCCATACCACAAATGGGGCAGTCGCCTGGCTCTGGTTGCATAATCTGTGGATGCATAGAACACGTCCACATTTGATTGGTTGCTGCAACCGCATCGTGATTATGGTCTATTTCTTCATTTGATGAGCCACCAAAAAGCAACCAGCCCAATAATAATCCAATAGCGAGAATACCTATGTAAATTACTACCTTATTATTTTTCATCTTCTAATCGTTTTATCATTGCTTTCATTTCTTCTATTTCTTTACGTTGTGCTTTTATAATGTCTTCTGCTAATTTTTTAACTTCTGGGTCTTGAATATCTGCTCTTTCACTTGTTAAAATAGCGATAGAATGATGTGGTATCATTGCTTTCATCCAAAGGACATCACCAATAATGGGTGCTTGTGTTCTTACCAACCCTAATGCACCTACAAACAAAATGAAACTACTTGCGAGTATTGCGATATTCTTCTTTTTATCATTATACATTTTTCGCATAAAAAACCACATTATTACTGCCATTGTTGAAATCCCTAAACACGTCATATAGAATCGTGTTAAACTAAACCATACGTGGTCTATGGAATAGGTGTTTAAATACATTGTGATGTACATTGCTACAAATGAGCAAGCCAACATTATAAAGAAGGTTTTGTAATTTCCTTTGTTTGAGTGTTCTTTTGAATTTTCCATATTTTTTGATTTTATAGTTAAACTTTTTACTTACTTAATTTTAATATCCTGAATGCACCTTGTATCACCAATCCAAATACAATGATTCCTATAATTAAATCTGGAATACCAGAATGCAGCCAATTGACTAAAACGCCTGCTGTAATTACGCCAAGATTTATTATAATATCGTTAGAGGTAAAAATCATACTGGCACGCATATGTGCTTCTTGACTTTTAGATTTTTGTAAGAGGTACAAGCAAATGCCATTTGCAATCAAAGCAAATACTGAAACTATAATCATTGTTGAAAATACAGGTAAAGCTTCATAGCCTAAAAATCTACGTATTACCTCAACGATTCCGATAATTGCAAGTGTTATCTGAAAATAGCCTGCATATTTTGCAATCCGTTTCTTTTTTAAAACTGTACCACCAACCGCTATTAAACTCAATCCGTAAACAAATGAATCTGCCAACATATCTAAACTATCAGCAACTAATCCCATTGATTTTGAAATAAGTCCTGTACTCATTTCGATAATAAAAAATGCAAAATTGATGATTAGAACTGTCCACAACAGTTTGGATTGACTCCTTGTAGATTCAGTAATAATTGTGTCTGTATCTTCTGAACTGATTAAACTTTCATTTAATTTTAATTCATTTAAGGCATTACCAATTTCATTTACATTTGAATTATGATATAGTGTTAAGATTCTTTCTTCTAAATTAAAATCAAGTTGTTTGATACCATCTATATCAGATAGCTTCATCTTAATTAGATTTTCTTCAGAAGGACAATCCATTTTTGATATTTTGAAAACTGTTTTCTGCATATAATTAAATGTTTTTTGTTCTTAATCGTAGTGCGTTACCTATTACCGAAACCGAACTAAAACTCATTGCTAAAGCTGCTATCATTGGCGAAAGTAGTATTCCGAAGAATGGAAACAACACACCTGCTGCAATAGGCACACCTAAAGTGTTGTAGATAAGTGCAAAAAATAGGTTTTGCTTAATGTTCTTCATTACAGCATTACTTAAATTTTTTGCTTTTACAATACCGTGTAAATCGCCTTTTACTAAAGTTATCATAGCACTTTCTATCGCTACGTCTGTTCCTGTTCCCATTGCAATACCGACATCACTTTTAGCCAATGCTGGTGCATCGTTAATACCATCACCTGCCATAGCAACCACTTTCCCTTTTTCTTGCAGTTTCTCTACTTCTTTGAGTTTATCTTCTGGTAGCATACTCGCTTTAAAATCTGCGAGATTAAGTTCTGATGCTACTGCTTGTGCTGTATCGTGATTATCACCTGTAAGCATTATAACATCAATCCCTTTATCCTGAAGTGCTTTAATGGCTTTAGCACTTGTTTCTTTTATCTTATCGCCTATAACTACATATCCAACGACGGTTTCATCTATTGACAAATAAGAAACTGTTTTACCCTGTTCTTGGTAAGATTTAGCTTCGTCTTTCATTTTAGAAGTAATATCCGCTTTAGCATATTCCATCATTTTAGGATTACCTAATGCTACATTTTTTCCATCAATTTTAGCTTCAACACCTTTTCCTGTAACAGCACTAAAATCTTCGGACTTTAAAATTTCTGCGTTGTGTTCTTTGCCATATTTAACTGTCGCTTCTGCCAAAGGATGTTCGCTATTTGTATTTAATGACACGATGTATTGTAACACTTCTTTTTCGCTTAAAGCATCATTAAAAGCTCCAACGGTTTCAACTGTTGGTTTTCCTTCGGTAATTGTTCCTGTCTTGTCAACGATAAGCGTATTTACCTTATCCATTTTTTCAAGAGCTTCAGCATTTTTAATCAATACACCATTTTGAGCACCTTTACCCACACCAACCATTACAGACATTGGTGTTGCTAAACCTAAAGCACAAGGACAAGCAATGATTAGTACTGCAATTGCATTGACAAACGCATACACATAAACTGGTTCTGGTCCCCAAATAGACCATACAATAAATGTGATAATAGAAATAAGAACTACAACTGGCACAAAATAGCCTGAAACTTTATCTGCTAAATTTTGAATAGGTGCACGACTTCTACTGGCATCATTAACCATATGAATGATTTGTGATAATAAAGTGTCACTTCCTACCTTTTCTGCTTTCATTAAAAAGGATTGATTCCCATTAATGGTTCCGCTACTTACTTTATCTTCTTGAGATTTGTTTACAGGAATAGGTTCGCCTGTAATCATAGATTCATCAATAGTTGTTTCGCCTTCAGTTATCACACCATCCACAGGAATTTTATCTCCTGGTTTTACTTTTAGAATATCATTAAGTTCTATCTCGTCAATACTAACTTCAACTTCTTCACCATCTACTATTTTTATGGCCTTATTAGGTGCTAATTTCAACAGTTCTTTTACTGCCGAATTGGTTTTACTATGGGCACGAGCTTCTAACAACTGACCTAAAAGCACTAACGTTAGAATAACTGTTGCTGCTTCAAAATAGACGTGAACTGCACCTGACTCGGTTTTAAATTGTTCAGGAAATACATCTGGAAACAACATCCCAAATACACTAAATAACCAAGCCACACCTGCACCGATTCCAATAAGTGTAAACATATTGAGATTCCACGTTTTTATGCTTCTATAAGCACGCTCAAAGAACATCCAAGTGGCATAAAACACTACTGGAATTGATAATGCAAACTGAATCCAGTTCCAATATTTCTGTTCCATTATATCGTACAACGGATTGTTCTTGAGCATTTCGCTCATAGCCATTAAGAAAATGGGCAAGGTAAATGCTGTGGCAATCCAAAATTTCTTTAATAGCTTTTTATACGTTTTTTCTTCTGCTGAACTATCTGCTTCCATTGGCACTAAATCCATCCCACAAATAGGACACGAACCTGCTTCGTCTTTGACAATTTCTGGATGCATAGGACACGTCCATTGTTCCTTTGAAGTTGCTGATAGATTTTGTTCTTCCACCAAATCCATTCCGCAAACAGGACAATCGCCTGGTTTATCATAAGTTTTATCGCCTTCGCAATGCATAGGACAATAAAATGTGCCTGTGCCTTTCCCTTTTTGTTGCTTTTCCTTTTTACCTTTGGTATGATGATGATGATGATGTTCACCTTGATTATGGATAGTGTATCTATCACTATCTTTTTTTAAGGCTTCTTGAAACTTTTCTAGAGGAATATGCGATTCCATTTCTATGATAGCTTCTGCCTTTTCTAAATCGACTGTTGCTTTTGAAACACCTTCTACTTTAGAGAGCGTTTCTTCTACGTGTGTTCTACAACCATTACAGGTCATTCCGTGTATATGATATGTATGTTTCATAGTTTACTGAATTAAATAATTAATAATTGTGCTTTGCACATAGTAGCCCTTAATAGACTCTATTTGGTTCATTTGAAACTTTAATTGTAGTTCTTGAATATCTAAAACATCATTAAAATCAATCGTTCCTGTTTCGTAGCTTTTGATTAAAATGTCTTCTGCATCTTTGGCTTGCTGTAGGTTTTTGGTTTGGGTAGCATAACTTATTCTTGCAGAAATGCGTTCGTTAATCGCTTTGTCTAAAAGCGTTTCCAATGCATTTAAACGTTCCTGTTTTTGAGCAGTAATTTCCTGCTGTTGCAAATCATTTTGTTTGGTTTGGGATTTATATTTCTTATTGAAAATTGGGATAGATACCGAAACCATTGGCATTACAATATCCTTTCCGTTATCGCTGAAATCCATATTTGGTCTTTCAGCAACATTGATATAATCTAATCCAAAACCAATCATTGGACTGCTTTCTTTTTGATTCAATAATTCTGATTGCTCTATGGATTGATAGAGTTTATCAAATTTTAGTAATTCAGGATGTAATACTAATTTTTCAAAAGTAATATCAAAGTCTTCTGAAGGTATCATTAAACTATCTACTACATTCACGGTAACATCATTATCTCTATTCAATAGATTATTGAAGTTAGTTTGTTCTGCTAAAAACTGTTGTTGCAATACATCTTTTAATTGTTGCATTTCGTTCTGACGCATTTGCAATCGCAACACATCTACTGCGAATGCTTTACCAACCTCTACAGAAGTTAATGCCAACGTTTCATAAGTTTCTAATAGTTTGATGTTTTCAGTTAAAACCTCTTGCTTTGCTTTGTTAGCGTATAAATTATAATAGGATTGTGATACCGAAGCCATTAGTTTTCGCTTTGCGATAACAATGTCCTCGTATTTAGCATCTGCCAATGAACTCACGTAATTTTCTCTCGAAGTAATAGTCCCAAACCACGGTAACATTTGTTTAGCAGATACTTTAAAGCGCTGTGCACCTGTTCGTGTTTCTGGCTCACTCACAAAATAACCAACACCAAATTCGGTATTAGGAATGGTGTTGACCTCGTTTACCTTTTCGGAAGCTCTTTTGTATTGTAACTCAAACTTTTGAATTTCTGGATTGTTTGTTAAGGCTTCATCGATAAGTATTTCTAATTGTTGAGCGTTCGCAAAAAGACTCAAGAAACAAGAGCCAAGAGCCAAGACGATTTTTATTTGTATTGATTTATATTTCATTTTGATGTTCTTTTAAGTTGAACTTCTGCTTTCCAGCTATACAATACTGGTACAACAAACAAAGTGATTAAGGCTATAAGCATTCCACCAAAACTTGGTATTGCCATAGGTATCATTATATCGCTTCCTCGACCTGTAGAGGTTAATACTGGTAATAATGCTAAAATGGTCGTAGCTGTAGTCATTAAACACGGTCTGATTCGTTTTTCACCAGCTTCAACAACTGATGCTCTAATTTCCTTTTTATTCTCTGGTGTGTTTCTATCGAATGTTTGGGTTAAATAAGTTGCCATTACTACACCATCATCGGTTGCAATACCGAAGAGGGCAATAAAACCAACCCAAACCGCAACACTTAAATTGATTGGGTGCATTTGGAATAAATCGCGTAGGTTTTCACCAAAGAAATTGAAGTTTAAAAACCATCCTTGACCATACAACCAAATCATAATAAAACCACCTGCAAATGCTACTGCAATACCTGTAAATACCATTAATGACGTACCTACAGAACGGAATTGGAAATACAGAATTAAGAAAATAATTGCTAATGCTAAAGGCACAACAACCGACAAGGTTTTTTCGGCTCGCAACTGATTTTCGTATGTTCCTGTAAATTGGTAGTTAATACCTTTTGGAACTACTAATTCGCCACTATCTATCTTTTGCTGAATTAGAGCTTGTGCGCTTTCAACTACATTGACTTCGGCAAAACCATCTAGTTTATCGAACAATACATAGCCAACTAAAAAGGTATCTTCACTTTTAATGACCTGTGGACCTTGTTCGTAACTTATAGTTGCCAATTCGCTTAAAGGCACAGGACTTCCTTTTTCAACTGGCACATAAATCTGTTGTAAGTCTGTTGGGTTTGCTCGTAATTCTCTTGGGTATCGTACTCGTACACCATATCGCTCTCGACCTTCTACCGTTTGGGTTAAGACCATACCACCAACTGCTACTTTTAATACATCTTGAACATCTTGTATCGAAATGCCATAACGTGCAATTTTCTCTCTATCAATATCAATTAACAAATAGGGTTTACCAACAATACGGTCTGCAAAAACAGCTTCTTTTTTAACACCTTCAGCTTCCTTGATGATGTTTTCTAATTGCACACCAAACGCTTCAATCTGCTTTAAGTCTTGACCTTTTACTTTAATTCCCATAGGTGCTCTCATTCCTGTTTGAAGCATTACCAATCGGGTTTCAATAGGTTGTAGCTTTGGTGCAGAGGTTACGCCTGGCAATTTGGTAACTTTTACAATTTCATTCCAAATATCATCTGGTGATTGTATTTCTGGTCGCCAATTACGGTAGAACTCGCCATCATCGTCTGGAATGAGTTGTTCTTTTGCTTTAAGAGATTGCCACGCTTCACGCTGTTCCGCTCGCAATGACATTCCGTTTTTTAACACATATTCACCATCATCATTGACTTTATAGCGTTGGCGTACTCCGTTTTCATTCAGCATATATTCTGGTTTATACTGAATGATATTTTCATACATCGACAAAGGTGCTGGGTCTAACGCTGATTCTGTTCTACCTGCTTTACCAACTACGGTTTCAATCTCTGGAATACTGGCTACTGCCATATCCAATTGCTGTAAAACACGTTTATTTTCTTCCACGCCAGAATGAGGCATCGAGGTTGGCATTAGTAGAAATGAGCCTTCATTTAAAGATGGCATAAACTCTTTGCCTGTATTTTTCATAATGAAAAAACCTGCAATGACAATTGCTGTTGGGACAGACAAAAAGAGTAGCTTATTATCTAAACACCACCTTAAAATGCGTGTGTAGTATTTTATAAATAATGAGAAAACACCTAATAAACCAAAGCAAATAACACTCACAAAAATAAGATTCCAGAAAATGCTTTTATCAACGCCTAATGGTCTCCAATATTCTGCTAATAAAAATACGATTGCCGAAGCCGAAATGATGATGTTGGCAAAGTTTGCCTGTTTATCTGAAATCTTGCTTTGAAGATTTAATAAAGCTGTGACACCAAAAGCGATGAGTATGATTCCTAACCAATACCCGAAAATTATAGCTGCTATTCCTAATACTATTAAAACACTGTTTAAAGCATATTTAAAATGTTTTTGAATGCTCTTTTTTCGGAATAAAAAGGCTGCAAACGGTGGAATTAAAAATAAGGCTACAATTATCGAAGCTGTTAATGCAAAGGTTTTTGTGAATGCTAATGGTCTAAATAATTTTCCTTCAGCACCAATCATTGTAAATACAGGAATAAAACTGATAATGGTTGTCATTACTGCGGTTACGATTGCACCAGATACTTCTGCTGTTGCGTTGTAAACGACTGTGTTTATTGGTAATTTGTTTTCGTTTTCGTCTAAATGTCTGATGATATTTTCTGAAAGTATGACACCAACATCTACCATCGTACCAATAGCAATAGCAATACCTGATAGTGCTACAATATTAGCATCTACACCAAAGAGCTTCATTGCTATAAATACCATTAACACCGCAACAGGTAATAGCCCTGAAATCAATACGGAAGCACGAAGATTAAATACCATAATGATAATGACCAAAATGGTAATGAGTATTTCTAAAGTTAAGGCTTCGTTTAATGTGCCTAATGTTTCTTGAATCAATTCTGTACGGTCGTAAAATGGTACTATTGTTACTTGTGATGTTCTACCATCTGCTAACGTTTTTGTAGGTAAACCTGCGCTTAATTCGTTTATTTTGGCTTTTACATTATTAATCACTTCCATTGGATTAGCACCATAACGTGCTACTACAACACCACCAACCACTTCTGCACCTTCTTTGTCCAAAATCCCGCGTCTTGTTGCAGGACCTAAAGACACTTTTGCCACATCTTTAATTTTGATAGCTGTGTAATCTTCTGAAGTTACAACTGCATTTTCGATGTCTGCTATGGATTTCACATAACCCAAACCACGTACCAGATATTCGGCTTGATTGATTTCTAATGTTTGTGCTCCAATATCTCGGTTACTTTCTTTAACTGCCTTTACGATATGGTGCAAGCCAATATTATATTGTCGCATCAATTCAGGATTAACATCTACTTGGTATTCTTGAACATAACCACCAATAGATGCTACTTCTGACACACCACTTGCAGATGATAGTGCATATTTTACATAGTAATCCTGGATACTTCGTAACTCTTGTAAATCCCAACCACCTGTTACATTTCCGTTTTCGTCACGACCTTCAAGTGTGTACCAAAATATTTGACCTAATCCTGTAGCATCTGGACCCAAAGCAGGATTAACACCTTCAGGCAATAAACCACTTGGTAATGAATTGAGTTTTTCGAGAATACGACTTCTACTCCAGTAAAACTCTATGTCTTCTTCGAAAATGATATAGATACTTGAAAAGCCAAACATAGACGAGCTGCGTATGGTTTTTACTCCAGGAATACCCAACAATGATGTGGTTAATGGATAGGTAATTTGGTCTTCAATATCTTGTGGTGAACGACCATCCCATTTGGTGAACACAATTTGTTGATTTTCCCCTATATCTGGTATGGCATCTACAGCTACAGGATTACTTGGTAAAAAACCTGTATCCCAATTAAATGGTGCATTAACAGTTCCCCAACCTATGAAAAGGACGAGTAGTAGTACTGCAACGAGTTTATTTTCTATAAGAAATTTGATTGCTTTATTAAGCATAATTTTTGATTATTAAACAGTTAGACATTGGTGTTGAGAAAACACCGAATACAACAAATTATCCACATAGCATAAAGCCATAGGATAAAACAGTCTAATGTTTAAAAATCAAATTAAATAAGTCTCGTCAATCTTGAAGATTTGCCTGACGACGAGTGGTGGTTTGTATTCTTCATAAGAAGATACATTGTTATCTAATCCTTCAAAAAGGTTGATATAGGAGTAAACTAATGAAGCTATGAATACCTGTTGCTCAAACGTAATTTTGTCTAATTGTAGTTGTAGTTCGTCTTGACCTTCAATAGCTAGTTGCTTGTCGTCACAACAATTTTTCTT
This sequence comes from Gaetbulibacter sp. PBL-D1, assembly GCF_050509525.1. Lineage (NCBI taxonomy): Bacteria > Pseudomonadati > Bacteroidota > Flavobacteriia > Flavobacteriales > Flavobacteriaceae > Gaetbulibacter > Gaetbulibacter sp. PBL-D1. The sequence goes on from NZ_JBNWKB010000004.1 coordinate 106,337, forward strand.
TGTGATTGAACAGCTTTCAGTTGAAGGTTTTTCCATTTCCATGCCGCAACCTTTGGCTTTTTGAAAGATAGCAGATTCTACTAAAGTATCTCCACAATAATGCATATTCACAGTAAATGACATTGTAGAGAATAACACTACAAAAGTCATTGCTAAAGACATTATTTTATGGAATACTAGCTTCATTGTAATTGCGAAGTTACGAAATTTAAATAACAACCGTTTTGTTTAACAAAAATTTTAAAATCTTAAAACATACAACTCCAATTGCTTACAGAAATTCTATCTGGAGGCACCACCACTAAAAACCCGAACAAATGTTCGGGTTTTTTGGTTTTATTCAAGCATACACAGTCTATACATTTTATACTCTAAATCCTTAAACAGATACTATGTAGGTGAATCTGAAAATGCAACATTAAGGCTAGAACTACATAACAACCACCATTTTAAAAACAGTTTTACTAATGTAGCTTCTGATTGGAAATCATACTCAATTACAAATGCAATTCAAAAGATGATGCTTTATACCTTGAAAGATTCATAAAAAGAATGAAAAGCAAGAAATTCATCGAAAAAATCATTACCAATCCTGAAAAGCTTAAAGATATTCTCAATAAAAGATAATTATGCCTCAACTAAAAAACCCTGACACAAGTGTCAGGGTTTTTCGGTTTTAAAGGGTATGAAACCTAATTACATATCAGCTTTTAAAGCTTTTAGAGAAGCTACCAGCAACTCCTTACTTAATCTCGTTTTATAATTAGGGTTGATGTATTCAAATAAAATATCACCAGATGTATTTAAGATCATAACCGTTGGAACTGGTAAAATCTCAGTTGCTTCCATCTTTGTTTTCTTTTCAATATACGACACTGCCATTCCTGGAGTTTTAAAACCAATTCCTGTTGCTTGAATAAGTTTTGCTTCAGGGTCTGCATAAAGGCTATAACCTACTTTGTTAGTTTCTCCTGTTGGCACTAAATTTTTGTAGTTATCAGGACTTACTGCTACTATTTGGTAACCCAATTCTAAGATTTCTGATTCAGATTCAGCTAAAGAAGCTAATTGTGTGTTACAGTAAGGACACCATCCTCCACGATAAAACACCAAAACAGTTGGTTTTTCTTTAATGATTTTTTTCAGAGCAATTTCTTCACCATTCTTATCAATTAAGTTAGCATTTGGGATTGTTTCCCCTACCAATAAAGGACTTACGTCTTCTGCTTTTTCTGGCACTTGTGCACTAAGGCTAAATGTTGTTAATACAGTTAACAAAACTAAAAGTGTGTTTTTCATTTGTTTTTTTATTTATGTGTTTTACAATGGTGAAATAAAATACCCTAATCCCATTTTGGTTGATTAGCAACCTAATTGTTATGGATATTTCATTATCATTAAGTTTTGCATCTTGGTCCAACGCAATTAATAATCCTTACAATTTTTAAATACATTTCACTTATTTTTGTGTTAACGATTTAAAAACCAATTATGATAAACTATATAAACGAAACCGTTGACTACTTAAAAGATAAAGGATTTATTAATCCTGAAATAGGAATTATCCTAGGCACTGGCTTAGGTATGCTTTTAGATGAAATTACTATTCTTAAAGAAGTAAGCTATAATCACATTCCTAATTTTCCAACAGCAACAGTTGAGTTTCATAAAGGCAAATTAATTTTTGGTGAGCTTGAAGGCAAAAAAGTGATTGTTATGCAAGGTCGTTTTCACTTATACGAAGGCTACACCTTACAAGACGTAACTTATCCAGTTCGTGTTATGGAAAAATTAGGCATCACCACTTTACTAGTTTCTAATGCTTCTGGTGCTATTAATCTCAATTTCAAAAAAGGTGAATTAATGCTTATTGACGATCATATTAATCTTCAAGGTAGCTCTCCTCTAGCCTTTAAAGGCGTGTCGCTTTTGGGCGAACGATTCGCTGATATGAGTGCACCTTATGACGCAACCATAAACAATACTTTTAAATCTATAGCTAAAACCAACAACATTACGTTACACGAAGGTGTTTATGCAAGCGTTGTTGGTCCTCAGTTAGAAACAAGAGCTGAATACAGAATGCTAAAAATTATTGGTGCTGATGCAGTAGGTATGAGTACTGTACCAGAAGTAATAGTTGCTAATCACCTCAACCTTAAAGTTGCAGCGATTTCTGTACTGACTGACGAATGTGACCCTGACAATTTAGAAGCTGTAGCCATTGATGATATTATAGCTACCGCTGCAATAGCTGAACCAAATATGATTACACTTTTTAAAGGTTTAATACAATCGCTTTAGATTTAAAAAAACAGTTTTGCAATAAACATATCAACCACCTCAACAAGAATAAGGATAATAATAATCCATTCTAATTTGCTGCTTTCTTTGTGGTCCATTATATCTTTAAAAAGCTCTAGATTTTCTTTGATAATCTCTATTCTATCATGGATTAATCTATATCTGTCTTTTAAGTCGAAAGATTGCTTTAAATCGTGATTTAATTTGTTTAACTGTTCGTTTTCTAAAGTTATTTCTGGCGAATCGAAAATATATAGGTTTTCTGAAATTTTATTTTTTATGTTGAGTACTTTACCAATAAAGCGCTTTAGCTTGTTTCCAGAAATATCCAACTTCCCTTTATTTTCAAGATAAAGAGTATGTTGGTTGGTTTCAATTAAAAGTTCTTCGGTAATTTCAGAATAGTTATCCAACGCTACAGACTGTGATGCATTCAACATCACCAATCGCACCATTTCCTCATCAATCTCAGGTAAAATGACTTTTTCAAACTCCACTTTTAATGTATTGGGTTGAATTGAGATTTGCACATCTTCAGAAATTTTATCAGAAAAGAAGTCTTTACAAAACGGTTTTATTTCATCTAATGCTGCATTAATTTCGTTGGTAGTCATATTAAAAAAACTCACCATTCCATATTGAAAAATATAGATGAATTTTTCTTTTGAATAGCTATAAAAAAGCTCATCACTATCAGAAAAAAGCAACTCCCATTTAAAGTTATTTTTTCCTTCTCTAACTTGTATTAAGCTAGACACTTGGTAAGCAAAAACGGTATACATTAATATTTAAAAATCTCGCTTGGGTTAGTGAACGATTTAAACTCTACAGTATAATCGTTTGGGTCTTTTAAAAAGAACGAATGATGTTCTCCTACTTTCTCAATTAAAAAATCAACTTCAGATTGAACAGGAACATTTCTAAACTTTAAGGTGTTTAAAAGCGTTTTCCATTTTTGCTGTTCTAAAATAATTCCGAAATGAAAGGATGGTAAAATTTCACCTCCAAAAGAATAGCTTTGACAATCAAAATTAAAAGGACCACTTTTAGTAAATGTAATTTGATTATTGTACAAATTAATATCAACCCAGTTTTGTGCTGATCGTCCTACTTGAGCACCAAGACTATCAACATAGAAAGCCTTTGTCTCACTGATACTTAAGCATGGTAATGCTAAATGAAAATGTGCCGACATAACATTATATTTTACATAAATTTAGTTTATTTTTCAATACGCTCAACTAAGTTTGAAGAAAATGAATTAAGCCTTTTGAAAGATAATTTTGGTGAAGAATTTAAGAAGTCGCCAAAATATGGCGACTTCATTTTTAAGTATATGCTATTTTTCAGACTAAATCTGTTCTAAAACATTAAAACTGTAGTGTGTGACTAATCCTCGTCAGAGTCAGCCTCTTGGTCCATTTCTGGTTCTTGTACTGCTTCTGGATCATCATCGTCATAATCTTCATAATCATCTTCATCATAATTCTCCATTGTTACAGCTAATTTAGTACTTACTTTTACTAAATACTTAGTGTCTTCAGTACTTACTTCTACAGCTTCAACAATTTCGTTATTAGCATTTTTGAAAGATATAACGTGGTCATCATCATAACCATCAGGATATTTTTCAACTAACAATGCTAAAATTTCTGGTGTTAATTTTTTAAAATCAACAATTACGCGCTTAAGATTGTCTTTTTTGTTCATAATTACATATCTAGTAGGTAAGCAAATATAAGTGGTGCAACAATAGTAGCATCACTTTCTATAATAAATTTTGGTGTGTTAATATCTAATTTTCCCCAAGTGATTTTTTCATTTGGGACAGCTCCTGAGTACGACCCATAACTTGTTGTTGAATCGCTTATTTGACAAAAATAACTCCAGAAAGGTGTATCAGTACGTTCCATATCTTGGTATAGCATTGGCACTACACATATAGGGAAATCGCCAGCAATACCTCCTCCTATTTGGAAGAAACCAATTCCTATTTCAGAATTATCAGTGTACCAATCGGCTAAAAATGTCATGTACTCAATACCTGATTTCATAGTACTTGCTTTAAGCTCTCCTTTTAGCACATAACTTGCAAAAATGTTACCCATAGTACTGTCTTCCCAACCAGGAACAACTATTGGCAAATTCTTTTCTGCTGCTGCATACATCCAAGAGTCTTTTAAGTCTATCTCGTAGTATTCTTCAAGTACACCACTCAATAACATCTTGTACATAAATTCATGCGGAAAATAACGCTCTCCAGCTTCTTCGGCATCTTTCCAAATTTTAAAAATGTGCTCTTGCAATCTTCTAAAAGCTTCCTCTTCAGGAATACATGTATCAGTTACTCGGTTTAAACCTCGCTCTAACAAATCCCACTCTTGCTGTGGTGTTAAATCGCGATAGTTTGGTACACGCTCGTAATGAGAGTGCGCAACCAAGTTCATGATGTCTTCTTCTAGATTGGCTCCTGTACAAGAAATAATATGTACTTTATCCTGACGAATCATTTCAGCAAAAATCTTCCCAAGCTCTGCTGTACTCATAGCTCCTGCTAGAGACACTAGCATTTTTGCTCCTGAGTTTAATTGGTCTTCGTAAGCCTTTGCTGCATCAACTAATGCAGCTGCATTAAAGTGCAAATAATACTTTTCAATAAATTGTGATATGTGTCCTTTAGTTGTCATCCTCGTCATTAAATTTAGAAAATTTATTTATTCCTGAGCTGTTATCGCTAAAATTATTGTCATAATCATCATCTACATCTTCATTTAAGAATTTATAGGTTAACATTTTATAATACAGCTTTGCAGCTAAAAAGTCTGATGATTTATCAATTTTATTTGGGCACAACTCAACGATATCAAAACCTACTACGTTTCTCTCAGCAAATACTTGCTTTAAGAACTCTAGTGTTTCGTACCAGAATAATCCTCCTGGTTCTGGTGTTCCTGTACTTGGCATAATTGAAGGATCAAACGCATCTAAATCAAACGTGATAAATACGTTATCGGTCATTTGATCTATTGCAGAATCCATCCAGTTGTCATCTTCAGCCATTTCGTGAGCAAAATAGGTTTTGTCCTCATCCATAACTGTTTTTTCCATAACATCCATTGAGCGAATACCTACTTGAATTAAATTAGTAGTTTGACTTGCTTCATAAACTGCACATGCGTGGTTACATTTTGAACCTTCATACTCTTTTCGCAAATCAGCATGCGCATCAATTTGCAATACTGTTAAGTTATCAAAACACTCGTTAAACGCACGAATACTTCCTATTGAAATAGAATGCTCTCCACCAAAAAGGGTTACAAACTTATTGCGTTTAATATACTTTTTAGTCATTTCATGTACAGCATCAACTACAGCTTCTGGTGATGCGCTTTCAGTAATTGCATCTGCTAAAAACACACCTTGCTTGTAAACCTCAGTATCGGTTTCAATGTCATAAAGCTCCATATTTTCAGAAGCGTCTAAAAAGGCATCAGGACCTTTGTCGGCACCTTTTTGCCAAGTACTTGTGCCATCGTAAGGCACAGGAATTAAAACAATTTTTGAACTGTCTAATTTGGAATATTCTTCTGAAATTCCAGCATACGTTTTATTGCTCATGGTAACCTAAAATTTTAAGTAAGTCTTCACTTTTTTGTTGTTCACTAAATAATTCTGTTGTGATGTTTCCATCGTTGTCTTTATCAATTAAAATATGTTTTGGCGACGGAATCAAGCAGTGTTGCAAACCTCCAAATCCACCAATAGTTTCTTGATATGCTCCTGTGTTAAAGAAGCCAATATACAAGGGTTTTTCTTTGTTATATTTTGGTAAGTAAATAGCATTCATATGCTGTTCACTATTGTAATAATCGTCACTATCACAAGTTAATCCTCCTAACAACACACGCTCATAACTATCGTTCCAACGGTTTACTGGAAGCATAATAAAGCGCTTGTTTATTGCCCAAGTATCAGGCAATGTTGTGATAAATGATGAGTTAATCATATTCCACTTTTCACGGTCGTTTTGTTGCTTTTGGTACAACACCTCATAGATTGCTCCTCCACTTTCTCCTACAGTAAAGCTACCAAATTCGGTAAAAATATGTGGCACCTCAACATCAGCTTCATCACAAGCAATTTTAATTTGGTTGATGATTTCATCTACCATATACTCATAATCAAACTCAAATGCCAACGAATTTTTAATTGGAAATCCGCCTCCAATGTTTAAGCTATCCAAGGTTGGACATATCTTTTTTAAGCTAATGTAAACTTTTAAACATTTTAAAAGCTCGTTCCAGTAATACGCATTATCACGAATTCCTGTATTAATAAAAAAGTGAAGCATTTTCAATTCTACTTTTTTATTATCCTGAATTTGACTTTTATAAAATGGCACAATGTTTTTATAACCTATTCCTAATCTTGAGGTATAAAACTCAAACTTAGGTTCTTCTTCTGACGCAATTCGAATTCCTACTTTGAACTTGCCTTTAATTTCTTCTGAAAGTAAATCTAGCTCTTCATAATTATCAATAATTGGAATACAGTTTTTATGACCATCGTTAATTAGTCTAGCAATATTGGTGACGTATTGAGAACGCTTAAACCCATTACTAATCACATAGGTTTTATCTGTAATCTTTCCAGCTTTCTTTAAGCTTTCAACGATATCAATATCAAAAGCCGAAGAGGTTTCGATATGAATATCATTTTTTAAAGCCTCGTTAAGCACATGCTTAAAGTGAGAGCTTTTTGTACAGTAACAATAGTTATATGTTGCTGGATAATTATGTTTTTTTATCGCATTATCAAACCATGTTTTAGCACGATTGATATTATTTGATATTTGCGGTAAATAGGTAAATTTTAAAGGAGCTCCATAAGTTTCGATTAATTGTTTTAAATCGATATCATGGAATTGTAAATGGTTATTTTCAAGTTTAAACTCCTCTTGAGGAAAATAAAAAGATTGATTGATTAAATCAATGTATTTAGTATTCATGTTTTTGTTTTATTTTTACTCTTTTGAGACAAGTTAATCAATAATGCCATATAAAATAGCAAAATCAATTGGTTACATTATGTTTTAAAATTTAAAAATGTGAATTATTCTGGAATTCGACATTAAGATAACAACAAATTAATGTATATCAAACTTGTATTTGAGGATGGGTTGTAGGAATGAAGCCATACAAATGTTGGCTCATAACGATGTAGTAAGCGGAAGTTAGCTCTAAAATTCGGTTACTTAATCTATAAGCAGTTTTTGAATATGACTTCCTGATGTTCAAAAACCCGAACGTAAAAACAGATTTCAATTTGTTCAGCTAAATGCACTGCAAATGAAATACATTTTTTTTATAAAAAAAGTTTTTTTTTATTTTTTTTAAACTTTTTAACTACAACATCTTTAAGGTGTTGATTTCCTGAATTGTAAGGTGCTTCCAGTGACCGCGAGGAATGTCTTTTTTGGTAAGATGTGCAATCGCTACACAATCAATTTTAATGATATTATATTTTAAATGATCAAAGATGGTTCTTATTACTGTGTTTCCTGTATTTTTAATTTTTAACCCTATTTGATTTTTTGATTCACCTTCAATATAGCTAACTTCTTCAACATATATTTCTTTTCCGTCAACCTTCAAACCGTCTTGAATAGCTTTTAAGTCTTCAAATTTTAGGTTTTTATCTAGTTCTATTTGGAATAAGCGTGTTACACCATTTTTAGAATTGGTGAATTTTTTAACCACAGTTTCATCATTGGTAAACAACAATAATCCTGTTGAGTTTCTACCTAAACGTCCAATAGGTTTAATACGTGCGCTAGTTGCATTTGCTACCAAATCCATTACTGTACGTCCTTTGCCTTCGCTAGTGGTTGTAGCAAAACCCTTAGGTTTATTAAGTAAAACATATGTTTTTTTCTCAGGTGTAATGCGTGCTCCATCATAACGCACATCGTCATCAAGTTGCACTTTATAACCCATTTCGGTAACTACTTTTCCATTTACAGTTACCAAACCAATTGCAATATGCTCATCAGCTTCACGACGAGAACACATACCAGAATTGGCAATGTATTTATTTAAGCGTATTTCATCTGCTGACGCCTTTGTGGTATTTTTCTTTTTCATAGGAGCATTTCCTCTTGCATAGCTTTTTCCTCCAGAGTTGTTTCCTCCTCTTCCAGATCGAGTTCCTTGGTTGTGTCTTTGTCCTCTACCTGATGGTCTTTTGCTTCCTCCTGTACCTTGCTTTCTGCTCATATCTTTATTCCGCTAAAACGGAAATTGTATTAATTAAACTAAATTTTGCTGCAAAGATATACGATAAATTATTGCTTATCGAATAAAAGTGATTTTATTAAGTACTAAGCCAATATCAATCAAAGGAATACTAATGACTCCTAAAACTATAATAAGCTTTAAAATATTATGAAGAATTAAGTATTGTGATTTTGAATTTGATTTCCATAGCATTACAACAAACACTAAAAGCAACACAATACTTACATAAAAGTAATAACTCATTTTTCCTACTTGATACTGAAAAATAAGCAGCAGCGTAGGCACTAATGTCAAAACACTTAAAACAGTAAGCATTAATTTTGAAGCTTTTTCGCCATACACCACAGGAATAGTATGATAGTCTTGAGCCATATCTCCCTGAAGATTTTCCAAATCTTTTGTAAGCTCACGCATAGAAATCACTAAAAACAAAAACATAGCATGCACAAAAACTACGTGCTCAAAGTTTTTATAGTATACAAAAATGACAAAGAAAGGTGTAATGGTTAAAATAGCAGAAACCAAGTTACCAATAAACGGTAACTTTTTTAATTTATGAGAGTAAAACCAAATTGCAAAAATATACACCGAAAAGAATACTACCGCTCTAAATGACACGTAACTAGCCATAATAACAGCAATGAAATTAAGCACAAAATAGAATGATAGCTTCGTGTTTTGACTCACTAATCTGTCTAACATTGTTTTTCTTGGCCTATTGATTAAATCCTTTTCAGAATCGTAGAAATTGTTAATAATATAACCTCCTGCAATAGCAGCTGCCGATGCAAGTACAAGCATTAATAAATTAAGGTCTAGAACGACTTCCTTTACTGGTTTATCATGTGCTAAAATATAAATGGATGCTAAATACTGCGCAATTACTACAACCAAAATGTTATAACCTCTAATCACAGAAAACATACTGAAAAACTTAAGTAGGATATGTTTTTGTTTTCTGGTTAGCATGAGAATAAAGGATTATTTTGAAGTTACTCCAATAGATGCATGGAGCTACAAAAAAGACCTAAAAATTATAAACTACTTCTAGTTTATAACCTTCTAACGCTTTTTTGGCTTTATTAATGTCTTCAGTGAAACCTAAAATATAGCCTCCTCCACCAGAACCGCAAAGCTTTAAGTAATAGTCATTGGTTTCTAAACCTTTCTTCCATAGTTCATGAAATTGCTTTGGAATCATAGGTTTAAAATGATTTAAAACCACTTTAGACAATTGCTTGGTATTATTAAACAATGATTTAATATCACCTTTTAAGAAGTCTTCAACACAAGCATCTGTATGTTTTATAAATTGGTCTTTAAGCATATTACGGAAACCTTCTTGCTTCATGTTTTCCATAAAAATACTAACCATAGGAGCTGTTTCTCCTACAACACCACTATCTAATAAAAAGACAGCACCTTTACCGTCTACTTTTTGCGAAGGGATACCTGTTGCTTCAATATTATCTTTTGAATTGATAAGAATTGGCAAACTTAAATAACTGTTTAACGGATCTAATCCAGAAGATTTTCCATGGAAAAAGGATTCCATTTCAGAGAAAATAGCTTTAAGCTGCAATAACTTTTCACGTGTTAAATTCTCTAAAACGGTTATTTTATCATGAGCATATTTATCGTAAATCGCTGCAACAAGTGCACCACTACTTCCTACACCATAACCTTGTGGTATAGACGAGTCAAAATACATTCCGTTAGCAATATCTTGCTTTAACGATTCAATATCAAAAGTCACTAATTCAGCATCAACTTGCTCTAAATAATCAGCAAATCGTTTTAAAGCGTCATTGGATGCTTTTGCTTCATTGGTAAGCTCTGATGCTACTTTTAAAGCTCCATTATAAAAATTATACGGAATAGATAATCCTTTGGAATCTTTAATGATTCCATATTCTCCAAAAAGTAGGATTTTTGAGTAAAAAAGTGGTCCTTTCATAGTTTCAATAGCAATCTACTATGTAAATATACGATTAATTATTCTATTTGGTTCGCTCCAAAACCAATTTGGTCGCAAATATATTCGCCATTTTTACAATATGCAACTAATTCGTTTTCAATAAAGTTAAGAATTTCTACTTTTTCAGATTCTGGATATAATATATGAACATTAGCACCTGCATCTAACGTAAAACCAATATAAAAACCTGTATCTTCTCTAAACTTCCAAATACGATTAATTACTTCCAAAGTGTTTGGTTTCATTAAAATGTAATACGGATTGCTAGTCATCATCATCGCATGCAAGGTTAACGCTTCGCTTTCCATGAGGTTGATAAATCCTTTTAAATCGCCAGCTTCTAGAATTGGTTTTAGCTTTTCAAGATTATCGTGAGCTTGCTGAAAACGACTTACTGCATAAGGATGATTATGCATTAAATTATGACCAACTGTACTACTTACTTGTTTTTCGCCTTTATCAATCAACAGGATGGTATCTTGATAGTTTTTAAAATGGTCGTTAACTGTATAAGGATATTTCACTCCAAACAAATCACTGCTTTCAGCTACGTGTTTTGTGTGTCCCCAAACTATCAAATCACCTTCCACACTTCTGCATGCCGAACCAGAACCTAAACGCGCTAAAAACGATGCTTTTTGATTAAAAAACGTATTTGACATTTCTGTATTAAACAGTTTTTCAACACTCATTAAACACAATGCCAAAGCACTCATTCCTGAAGCAGATGATGCAATTCCTGAACTATGCGGAAACGTATTTTTTGTTTCAATAGTAAAATGAAAATCCTTTAAAAACGGTACATATTTCTCAACACGCTTAAAGAATGTTTCAATTTTTGGTTTAAAAGCGTCTTTTTTTTCACCATCTAAAAACACATCAAACGAAAAATCGCTAGTTGCCTCCTTTTGCTTGTATGATAGTGTTGTTATGGTTTTGCATTGACTTAACGTAAAACTTATAGATGGATTCTCTGGAATTTGTGGATCGCGTTTTCCCCAATATTTCACCAAGGCAATGTTACTAGGCGACTCCCAAGTGACTTTTCCTTGTTTTAAAGTGTTTGTATATGGCTTTGGAATAAAATCTTGTTCGGTCATTATATATGTTTTATTAAAAAAGTCAAAAAACTCTTAAAGATGTTCATCTTCCCAAATCTCTATTGATTGTTTACCAATAACAACAGTTCTTAAGCCATAAACATATCTCATTTTCTCTGCATCATCTTTACGGATTAAAGCTGTAACTAAATACAATACGAAATCCCGTTTAGATTTATTCAGTTCTTCATTCCATAAATTAAATACTTTCTCACAAAAACTTTTGTAATCGTAATCTATGGTATAAGTAAACAACAACGCATCACAGTTTTTATATTTCTTACATGTTTTAGCTAATTTTATGATTTCTCCTTTAGGTTTAAAAACCGTATTTGTGTCATATTCCCATTCAGCACATAAATAAACATTATTCTCATAGTCTCTTACAGCTCCATCATGTCTGTTTTCTACTTCAAAATCACAAGCTAAATTCACCATTTGGCAAGTCCTTAAAAAAGTATTGGCTGTGTGTTGTGTCCAATTTGACCTTCCAACTTTTTCTTTATTGTAATAGGAACCTAAATCCTTTAAATACGTCAAATTAAACACTTTAACTATTAATTCAGAAAATATTTCAGGTTTAATAAAACAATTAGAAAAACTAGAGAAACGTTCATACAATTCTGCCGTTTCCTTTTGAACTTCAATTTCAAAACCTTTAATATTTATTTTTTTCGTTTCCATCTATATTTTCAAACTTCTTTGCCCATAATTATTCCGACAAAGATAACAACTTTAGCATTGTTTTATAGTTTCTAGCAGTTGCTGTGACATTTAATTTCTTTTCAAAGAAATTATTGTTGTATTTGGTTTTCCCATAACCTGTGGAACAGTAAAAATAAATACAGTTTTTGGCTATTGAAACTTCTTCGTTTGGGTATTTTATTTCTGCAACAGCATCAATCAATTCTTGCTTTGGCGCATCATATAATAATGAGAAGTAGCTGTTTTGCTTTTTTTCTTCAGAAAAAGGACAATCATCAAAAATTTGTCGCAGTACTTTAGGCGTTATAACCAAAACAGGCACATCAAAGCCAAAATGATTTTTTATAGTAACTTCTATTTGATTTTTAATTGTATCAATAGATGCAGTCGCATCAAAAATGACGTTACCTGTCTGAATATAAGTTTGCACATTTTCTAAACCAGAATCTGTTAATAGTTTTCGTAATTCTGCCATCGGGATTTTCTTGTGTCCCGATACATTAATACCACGAAGTAATGCTATATATTTCATAATTTATTTCCCTCCTAGAAAGGAGGGATTAAGGGAGGTGTATTATTTTCTTCAAATTTAAGAATATAATCTTCAATTGCTCTAATAACATTATCAATATCATTCATGATTTGAAAATCAGAAAAACGCAAAACATAAACCCCCAAATCATTCAATCGTTTTGTCTTTTTCACATCCTTTTCATAAACCTCTAATATTTCATGAGAATAGCCATCACACTCAATAGCTAATTGTAATTTATTACAAAAGAAATCAACAATATACTCATCAATAGGCTTTTGTCTGTGAAAATCATATCCATACATCTGGTTTCTGCGTAAATAAGTCCAAAGTTTAATTTCTGACTTTGTTGCGTTATTTCGAAGTTGCCTTGCTAATTCTTTAAGTTTTGGATTGTAATAAATTTTCATTCGAAACTAATTTATATGAACACACCCCAAATCCCCTCTTTTTAGAGGGGACTTTTTTTGGCTATCGTGTTTGCAGCAATAAAAGCTCCTGTCCAAGCATTTTGGAAGTTAAAGCCACCTGTAATGGCATCTATATTGAGTACTTCGCCAGCAAAATATAAATTAGGAACGCGCTTACTTTCAAACGTTTTAAAATTAACTTCTTTTAAATCGATACCACCTGCAGTAACAAATTCGTCTTTAAACGTGCTTTTTCCATTGACATCAAAAACGGCTTGTGTTAACTGTTCTGTAAGACTGTCTAATTCTTGCTTATTTACATCTGCCCAACGTGTATCTTGAGTCATACCTGACGCTAAAACCAATTGCTGCCATAAGCGTTTAGGCAATTCAAACTGTGGTAATTTATAAACTAGTTTTTTACCAAAATCGTGTTTGATAGCTTTGAGATGATCTAAACAACTCTCAAAATCTTGCTTTATAAAATTAATTTCAATTTGAAATTTGTAATCCATTTTTGCTAATTCCACAGCGCCAAAAGCCGATAATTTTAAAATAGCAGGTGCGCTCATTCCCCAATGTGTAATAAGCAAAGGGCCTTGCGATGATAAATCGGTTTTTAAAATGTTAACTTCTACATCTTGAGCAACAACTCCTGGAATGTTTTTGATACGTTTATCATTAATATTAAACGTAAATAACGACGGAACAGGTTGCACAATCGTATGTCCTAATTGAGATATTAGTTTCCAGAATTTCACGCTACTTCCTGTGGCTACAAGTAGCTTTTCGCATTGAAAATTGATGTCTTTTGTTTTAATTTGAAATACCTCTTGCGCTTCTAAAATTTCAATATCCTGAACATTTTGGCTGTACAAAACGTCTATTTGAAGTTTTTTTGCTTCGTTTAAAAAACAGTCTATAATAGTTTGCGACGAATCGGTTACTGGAAACATACGACCATCTTCTTCTATCTTTAATACTACACCACGTTTATCAAACCACTCAATCGTATCTCCTGTCATAAACTGATGAAAAGGTCCTAACAACTCCTTTTCGCCTCTTGGATAATTATGCACCAATTCCTGCGGAATAAACTCTGCATGCGTCACATTACAGCGACCACCTCCAGAAATTTTTACCTTTTGTAAGCCTTCTTTATTTTTTTCTAGAATGCAGATATTGAGATTTGGGTTTTGCTCTGCACAATTAATAGCCGCAAAAAAACCTGCTGCACCACCACCAATTATTATAACGTCGTAATGTTTCATTAGCTATTTAATGGACGCATTAATCCTTCTTGAGCCACTGAAGCTACAAGTTTTCCGTCTCGTGTAAAAATGTTTCCTTTGGCAAATCCGCGTGCATTTGATGTATTAGGCGATTCGATAGAATACAGCAACCAATCATCAAAATCAAAATCTCTAAAATACCACATAGAGTGGTCTAAACTAGCAGTTTGCGTATTTCCCCAATGTGCTTTACTAGCATGACGATTCATTGCAGCAGCCAGAATATTATAGTCTGAAACGTATGTTAAAATTTGCTGCTTTGATGCTAAATTCAAATTACTTGTGTCGCCTTTTAATTTAAACCACACGTTTGTAAAAGGTGGCAAATCTTCTTTATTAAACGGATTTACAACCTCAACAGGTTTAAACTCAATTGGGCGTTCAATTTCAATAAACCCTTTTGTTTTTTCAGGAATCGCATCGCCAAATTGCTCTAGCATATCAGTCCAACTCATTAGTTCTTCTGGTTGCTTTACCTTGGTATTTATATCAATTTGATGATTATAGCCATCTTCTTTTTTATGAAACGATGCCGAAAGAATAAAAATGGTTTTTCCGTTTTGGTCTGCAGTGACACGACGTACCGAAAAACTTCCGCCATCTCTCACCAAAGCCACATTATAAATTATAGGAAGTTCTAAATTCCCTGCTTCTAAAAAATACGCATGCATAGAGTGCAAAACTCTATTATTAGTTATGGTTTGCGAAGCCGCATTAATGGCCTGCGCCAAAACCTGACCACCAAACACATTTGGGCTTCCTACGGTTTTATTATACCCTTGAAACACATTTACATCAACGGATTTTAAATTGAGAAGTTCGAGTAAATCTTCAACTTTTGTCATAATCATAAAGGCTTTTTAGTTTCAAAATTATTAAAAATGAGCAAGCAATAGCTCATATTTTATAAATACTTTAAGGTTAATAATTTTAGTTTGGTTAACAATCTCAATATCTTGTCAGCATGAAGATTTTTATAATGATTAAAGCCCAAATTTTATTTTTCGCCTTTATTTTAACCGCTTGTCAAACAGGAAAACTAGACGTAGTTTGCAATATACCTGAACATCTCACTGAGGTTTCAGCTATTGAAACTATTGATAACAATGACTTGTTTTGGGTTATTGAAGATAAGGGAAATGCTAACAACCTTTACGCAATTGATGTTAATGGAACTTTAAGTAGAGATATAGACATTGATAATGCAGATAATATTGATTGGGAAGAATTGACTTCGGACACTGAAGGCAATATTTACATTGGAGATTTTGGGAACAATTCAGGTAAACGCGACGATTTTTTTATTTATAAAGTAGCGCATTCAAATTTGAATGATGACGACGTTAATGCTGAAAAAATTGAGTTTTCATTACCAAAAGGTATTAAAAAGAAGGATTTTGAAGCTTTTTTCCTGTTTAATGACCATTTTTACCTTTTTAGTAAAGAAACCAAAAAATGTGTATTGCTTAAGGTGAAAAATGAAATAGGAAAGCAAACTGCAAAACTTGTTACTGAATTTAATCTTGACGGAAAAGACAATAAAATCACCTCTGCTGATATTAGTAACGATGGTAAAACTGTAGTGCTTTTAAACCATGACAAGCTATGGAAAATCACAGGTTTTAGTTCAGATAACTTTTTTAAAGGCACTATAGAAGCTCAATATTTTGACCATAACTCTCAAAAAGAAGGTATTTGCTTTAAAGACCAAAACACCGTTTACATTTCTGAAGAGCGCAATGGCGATTTAGGCAGTAACATTTACAGCTTTAAGCTTCATTAAAAGTTTAAACCAAAGCCAAACGAGAATCGCCAACCTTCGACACTATTAAAAAAGTTGAAAGTTCCTGAAAGACTTTCGGCAGCAGTTATCCAAGTACCAAAACCGTAGTCGTTGTGCCACTTTTCGGAATCTTCATATTTTGCCCAAACTCGACCTACATCAAAACCTCCAAAAACACCTATTTGAAATGGTAATGTTTTTGTTTTAAAAGATGGAAAACTGTATCGTAAATCGGCACTTGTAACCAAGGAACTTTTTCCTGTAAATCGGTCTGTTCTAAAACCTCTTAGTCCATTATGTCCACCAATAATTGCACCTTGGTAAAACAAGAAATCATCACCAAATCTTAGCTGAGTTCTGATATCTGTTTTAAGCACAAGCTCTCGCATACCAAGCGCATTGTAAAACCCTAAATTTGAGTTTACAAAAGCAAATATGTTTTTAAACTTTTCTAATTCGGTTTTTGCTCCTGCATTAAACATAAACGTCATTCCTTTGCTTGGATTGATTTTATTATCAAAACTTTCATATTCATAAGTTGCATCAACTGATGAAAAATAACGTCTTTCATAAAACGCTTCATCTGAACCAACTGGAACCAAATCGGTAATTATTCTATTTGGTGAGTCTTGTAACTCTACACCTTCAAAAGCAAGTTTAAACCCATAATCACTACCAAATCCAGATTTTTTCACAATTCCAATAGCTGCTCCATAAACACTGGTTTTTACCCTATTGTAATCTAAACCTAAATCGTCATCATTATTTACGGTTTCATTACCATATCCAAAGTAATTATTTGCAAAATTCTCACTAGTTAGTACTCCGCTTAAATGCAAGTTCCATTCACCAAAAATATTTGCAAATTCGCCTTCATACCTTAAATCAAAACCACTTGTTGCAAAATAATACCCTGTTTTAAACCTATGTTCTTGTGAAAACGGATTACGTTGGAACCCTTTTACTGAGTAATGAATTGAACCACCTATTAAGAATCCATCATCTGGGTTGAACCCCAAATTTGGTGTAATTACAGTATTTCTAGTAATATTTTTCTTGAAATCAAAAAGGTTTAGGTTGTAAACATCTGTCAATTTTATCTGCGCGCCTTTATTTTCTTGAATTGTGTTCTTTTTACTTTTATGGTCGTAGATTTTAACGCGTCGTCCTTTTTTTATAATGTAAGTGTCGTTTTCTTGACCTCCAATTAATCTTGTGAAAATTAAGTTGTTAGCCTTTCCTGTAACTTCAAAAACATCTTTATCATCTAAACCATAAATCCATAACTCCTTTGTGATGTCTTTATCAAAAACTCTATCAACCAACACATCGGCTTTTTCTCCATCTTTAATTCTTGAGATTGTAACCTGAGTTTTGTTGTCTCCAATACGCTTTACTTCAATATAATCGTCTTTATCAGTTGCTGAAAGAATTACTAATTCATTTAAATAATTGTAATACCTTTTGGCAATGTCTTGCAGATTACCTCTACGTCCTTTTAGCTTCTGTTTGATTTCTTCAAAAGTTTCGTCTTGAACTTCTTTAGGTGTTTTTGAAAAAGCATGCTCAATAACATCATCTGTAACGTTTTCTTGTAAAAACTGTGCTTGTGCTAACCATACATCAAGTTCTGATTGCTGAATTAAAACTCGGTCTAGTTTAACTCCAGCACTATTCATCCATTTGACGTCTTTCAGTTCTTCATCATATACTTGTAACTGATTTGTAGACCCTGAAATTACTCTCATAACATCTAACAACGCACCATCAAAATTTGAAAACACTTGGTCTCTATCTCTTGGTATTGGTTTGTAGAGTTTATCTCCATTTTTTTGGTCAAATTGTGCCCAACGCCATTGGTCTTGGTGTCTGTCCCAATCTCCAATTAGCATATCGAACAAACGTGCACGAATGTATGCTTCTTCGTCTATTTTATATTCTTCATCCTTACGTACTTTTTCAATAATATCGTGTGTGCTTTCAATATCATCAGCATAACCAAAAGTTCTTTCATCAGTATAGTTATCTTCTGGTCGCTCTTCAATCATATATAACTCATCACCATATTCAGTATTAAAATCACCTAAGTGTTTATGCTTTGGAATATAGTACAGCTTTGGGTTGGTATGATACACATTTGCAGCATCAGACAAATCAGGAACTACCATAAACGCGTAAGGATGTGCTGCTGTATAGAAATCGAGAATTAAACTTTCAACTTCGGTTTGTTCAAACTGATCTTCAATATAATTTTCTTTAAATAAAACCGCTTGTAAGTACTGCGTTGCACTTTTTCGTAATGCTCTCATGTTGAGTTCACGACCATCTTTTGTCTTTAATCTTAGAGATCTTGTTTGGTGTCCTCCACCTTTTCTAACTACTTCTAAACCTCCATAAAGGGTATCTAACGTAGCTACTTTAGCTTTAATTTTTGTACTATAAACTTTTCGGTAGTGATCTCCCCAAACCGATTTAAAAAACATAGATTTATCTGTTTCTTCTTCATCGTAAACAGAAACTTCAACTTCATTAGGAAACGTATCAGGAAGCGATGATGTATCAAAATGCTTGTTTGGTTTATAAACCTCTTTTTGAAACATAACTTTAGGTGTATTACCTTCGGCATCATAATATCTCACCCAAGAACTTCCATCTTTAAAAACGGTAAGTTCAGCAAACCCTTGCTTTCCATAGGAAAACAATCCGTCGTGTGATAATGCTGCATAAGACTCTTTAGCTCCTGATCCTGAAACTATTTGTTTTATCCCTTCGTGCTCAATGTACTGCAAGGTATGTTCATGACCTGAAACAAAAACGATGTTTCCACTTTCCTTCGCTAAAGTTTCTATTCTGTTAACGAGTTTATGGTATCTTTCGTTGTATCTATCTTGTATTGAAATTCCTCCTTGAGTTCTAATTTGTGTAATTACCGAACCTAAAATTGGCATTGGAATTTTTTGCTGCAATGGAAATAGATGTTTTATTGCTGCATATTGTCCTCCATGTGTACCATTAGTGTACATAGGATGGTGCATCGCTAAAACAATGGTCTTGTTCTGCGCTTTTTTAATTTCTCCTTCGAGCTCTAGAATAAATCTATCTCTTGTTTTTATTTCGCACTCATCATTTATAGTTGGGTTATGATTCCAGTTTTCGAGATACCACTGACTATCTATAATGATTAATTGAACTGTTTCATTTACATCTATACTCTCTAAAGGACAACCGTTTTCAGGCAAAAAAGTGTTTTTCCCTAAAGCATCCTCTACATATTTCTCTTGTGCTTTAACACCTTTTACACCATTGGCATACCACTCATGATTGCCAGGAATAAAAATGATTTCACCTTTAAAATCTTTAACCGATTTAAATTGAGCATCAAGATTGTTTTCATCACTTGCTCTCAATTTATGGTTTTTACCATGAAGTCCTGAAGGATATACATTATCTCCTAAAAAAAGAACATAATCGTCTTTTGTTTTCTTTCCTTGCAAATGTTGATTTAAAGCCGTTAAACCTTTTGACATTCCATTTTCTGGTGATAACCCTGCATCTCCAATAAGATAAAATGTTTTATCAATTTCTTTATCAGGAAATGTAGGTTGCGACCACTCTTCACTACTATATTGAGGTTTGTAAGTAGCGCAACCAATGGTTAAAAAAGTAATGACGCTTAAAAACAAAAGCTTTTTTGCGGATATCATATGTAAAATTTTATTATAAAAATACTAATTAAGAACTGCATGACAGCATTGAACACCCTATTTTATGTCTTGCCCATTCTGGTCGTTTTGCAAACCACTTTTCATTTCCTAGTTGTTCGTCGTAGGGCTTTTTTAACAATTCAAACAACTCTTCAACCAAGCTATAATCTCCTTCTTCGGCTTTATCTATTGCTAATTGTGCCATGTAATTTCGCAATACATATTTTGGGTTTACAGCATTCATTTTTTTAGAACGTTCAGTGCTACTCAACGTTTCCTTTTTTAATCTTAACGCATACTTATCAAACCAAAGCAGCCACTTTTCTTTTATTTCATTAGATATTTCAGAATAAAAAGCAGGCTTTATGAGTTCTAAACCTCTTTTTGGATTATCTACTGAAAACTTAGAAAGCAACCTAAAAAACAGTGTCATATCTGTTTCAGATAACAATAACGTTTCTTCCAACTCATGAATAAGTTGTATATCTGAATCCTCTTTAAATTCCAAACCAAGTTTTGAACGCATCATTTCTAATGATTGTTTATCAAAATTGTTCTTATAGGCTTCTAAAGCTGTTTCAAAAGGCGTGGCATCTTCAACCAGAGCATACAACGCGTTTGCTAGTTGGTATAAATTCCAAAGTCCAATATTGGGTTGATTTCCAAATCTGTATCGCTTATGTTGAGCGTCTGTTGTGTTTGGTGTCCAACCATAATCAAAACCTTCTAACCAACCATAAGGACCATAATCTATGGTTAAACCAAGAATTGACATATTATCAGTATTCATTACACCATGCACAAAACCTACTCGTTGCCAATGGATAATCATCTCTAAAGTGCGTTGACAAACTTCATCAAAAAACTTAATATAAGTCTCTTTTGATGGCTTTCCTAGGTGAGGAAAAAACTGATTAATTGTATAATCGGTTAATTGAGTAAGCGTTTTTAAATCTTGTCGTGCTGCGAAAATTTCAAAATTCCCAAAACGAATAAAAGTTGGAGACACTCTACAAACTATTGCTCCTTTCTCATAAGCTGAGTTACCATCATACATCACATCTCTAAGCACTTTTTCTCCTGTTGACAACAGTGCCAAAGCTCTAGTAGTTGGCACTCCTAAATGATGCATTGCTTCGCTACATAAATACTCTCTAATTGATGAGCGCAATACTGCCAAACCATCACCTTGTCTTGAGTATGGAGTTTCTCCTGCACCTTTAAGCTGCAAAACCCATTGCTTGTTGTTTTGCTGAATTTCAAAAAGGTTTATAGCACGACCATCACCTAGTTGTCCAGCCCAATTACCAAATTGATGTCCACCATAATTCATGGCATAAGGTTTTGTGTTTGGATACACACTGTTACCAGACATTATTTGCAAAAAATCATTTGATTTAAGGTCTTGCGCTGTTAAACCTAAGTTTTTAGCTAAGTCCACTGAACTATGAATCAACTCAGGGTTTTGAGTCAATTTAGGATTAACATAAGAAAAACACGCCTGCTCAACTTGTCTTCTGGTGTTTTCTAAAACTACATCAGAAGGCAAGTTCTCAGAAAATGTGTTATTGATATTGAATGTTATCATATTAATTTATCGGCATGCAGTTGACGTAGTTTAGCTAATTTTGGAGTAATTACAAAATTACAATAGCCATAATCAGGATTATTCTTATAAAAATCTTGATGTTCAACTTCGGCATCATAAAATACATCTAGTTCACTAAGCTCTGTAACTATAGGGCTTTCAAAATATACATTAAGCTCATTTAAAACCTGT
The DNA here is from genome assembly GCF_050509525.1 of Gaetbulibacter sp. PBL-D1. Lineage (NCBI taxonomy): Bacteria > Pseudomonadati > Bacteroidota > Flavobacteriia > Flavobacteriales > Flavobacteriaceae > Gaetbulibacter > Gaetbulibacter sp. PBL-D1. The sequence goes on from NZ_JBNWKB010000004.1 coordinate 128,221, forward strand.
TCAGCTACTTTTTTCTGATTGTCATTATGATAAAAAATCACTGAACGATACTGTGTTCCAACATCAGCACCTTGCCTGTTTAAAGTTGTTGGATCATGCGTTGTCATAAAAATTGTGATAATATCCTTATATGAAATTATATTAGGATTAAACTCTATTTGAACTACTTCGGCATGACCTGTGAGCCCTGAACAAATTTCTCGATAGGTTGGTTTACCAGGAACTGTTCCTCCAGAATATCCCGAGGTTACCTTAACAACGCCTTTAACCTGTTGAAAAACGGCTTCGGTACACCAAAAGCATCCACCACCTACTGTTGCTAATTCATGTGTTGCATTCATAATGTTTAACCTTCCTTTTGCAACGTTAATGACTCCGAATTTACACAATACCTTAATCCACTTGGCTCTGGTCCATCGGGAAAAACATGACCTAAATGCGCATCACAAACGTTACACATAATTTCCACGCGAATCATACCAAACGAAGAGTCCTTTTCATATTTAATAGCGTTTTCCTTTATAGGCTGTGTAAAACTAGGCCAACCAGTGCCTGAGTTAAACTTTATGGTAGAATCAAACATTGGTGTATTACAGCAAACACAATTGTATTTACCTGCTTCGTGTGTTGAACAAAAGGCTCCTGTTCCTGCCATTTCAGTACCTTTTTTTCTTGTAATTCGATATTGATCGGTAGTGAGTAGCGCTTTCCATTCTTCTTCTGTTTTTTCAACTCTTTTGTCTGGTGTTGGATTACCATTAACTGAAAAATCGATAATATTTTTCCAAGTAAGCATATGTTGTCCTTTCTTTTATTAATTAAAACTGAAAAAAATGTGTTCAAAATTAGTCGACATGCTTCTATTTTACTTACAATCAAAGCGTAAAAGCAGTCTGCTGTTTTTCGATTTTTTTTAGTACTTTGTATTCTATAAATTTAAACAAGATTTATGTCTAAACTAGTTGAAAATGCTGAAAAGTTTGTTTTTGATCTTTTTAAAAATGACCTTGACCAAACGTTTCTTTACCATAATTATACACATACCGAACGTGTACTAAGAAGCTTAAGAGAAATTCTTGAAAACTCTGAAGTTAACAAAGAAGATTCTGAAATTTTAGAACTTGCTGTTTTATTTCACGATACAGGTTACACCAAGCTTAGAGAGGGTCATGAAGAAGAAAGTGTAAAAATAGCTTCAACATTTCTAAAAGATAATGATGCAAGTGATGACTTGATAGCTTCGGTTAGTGAGTGCATTATGGCTACAAAGTTTAAAGACACTCCTAAAACTAAACTGGGTAAAATTATAAGGGATGCTGATGCTTCGCATTTTGGTAAAAAATATTTTAATGAAGCCAGTGAGTTTTTAAGAAAGGAAATGGAAATACAAGGTGTTTGCAAGTTTTCACCTAGCGAATGGCTTGAAGAAAACATAAAAGTACTTACCGAGAAGCATGAGTTTTATACTGATTATGCTTTAAAAAATTGGCAAAGACAAAAAGAAGAAAACCTTGCTAAACTGATAAAAAAGAAAAAGAAGAATAAAGAAAAAGCCAATAAAGAAAAAATAAAGGCAAAGTATAAAGCACAATATAAAAACGAAAGTCCTGAACGTGGCATTCAAACCTTTTACAGAACTGCGTTAAGAAATCATATGAAATTAAGCGATATTGCTGATACAAAAGCTAACATTTTGCTTTCTGTAAACGCCATTATTATTTCATTGGTACTTTCTAACCTAATATCAAAGCTTGATTCTCCTTCAAACAGCTATTTAATAGTACCTACATTAATATTTACTGTTTCTAGCGTGGTTTCGATGATTTTATCAATAATTGCTACAAGACCAAATATTACCAGTGGTGAGTTTACCAAAGAAGATGTTAAGAACAAAAAAGTGAATTTAACCTTTTTTGGAAACTTTCATAAAATGGAGTTAAGTGAGTACCAATGGGCAATTAGTGAGCTTTTAAAAGACAAAGATTATGTGTACAGTTCTTTAACTAAAGACTTGTACTTTCTTGGTAAAGTTTTAGACCGAAAATACAGGATTTTACGTTTAACCTATACTATTTTTATGGCTGGAATGGTAATATCTGTGATTTCTTTTGCGGTATCTTTTAAAGCTCAACACCCAAAGAAAGACATTAAAGATGTGATTACTAAAAACGAGTATAAACTAAACCCAAAAACTTCAACAAAAAGTAGTGATTCCTTTTACATTACTGCTTAAGTGTTGCCATTAAATCATCATAGGTGTAGAATTTTTGATCCTCTTTATCAGTGTATAAGATACTGGCTCTTATAGCTCTTAAACCAGTAACACTTTGTAGGTCTTCTAACTCTAAAATTTCAACCTCATCTCCAAGTACGTGCTTAGATTGTAAGAACTTTACATAACGCATGTATTCTTGCTCATCTTCTTTTTGAGAATATACTATAGTAATTTTTCCTTTGTGTGTAATTCTATCAGTAGTTCCTTTAACAAAAGCTTTGTCCACACGTTTTTTTACAACTTCATATCTTGCATTGTAAGTACCATCTACATCAAAACGTTTTTCATCCATTCTAAATCTTATAGACAATGGTTGATTAAACACTAAAATCATTGAAGTAACGTCTAAAGACATTGGATACTCGTGCTGATTGTTGTAAAATTCGTTTTCCATTTCGCACATTACCTGAAGCTGCCATAATCTTAGGTTGTACAAGTATATATTATCAAAGCTATCTTCTTTTGTAATCGCTTCTCCTATATACATATTATGCTCAACTCCATCGGTTTTATAACGCTCAAAAAAGTGTGGGTACATTTGTTGCGCATCAACTTGTTTTTCGTCTAGCATACCAGACATTTTTTTGTTGATAAGCGCAATGGTATCATCATAGTTTTTTCTGTAGTAATAAATCATCCCTAAGCTGGAATCAATTTTACTAAAGTAGTCTTCTATACTTTCTTTTAATTCAGAATGTTTAGCTAGTAAAAACTTAAATAAAGCGTCTAATTCTTTATGGAAAAACGCAGCTATTTGTTGCTCACTATCAACTTTAAAATCGGTCTCAATTTCTTTAATATAAGAATCAATTTGAAATCTTACTTGGTCATAGATAGGCATATTTAAATGCTCAGGAATATCTTCAAGAATTTTATTAGCAAAAGACAGTTGAAGCAATAAATCTTTTTGAGTAGTTAAATTTCTGGCTTCTGATGATCCTTTTACATCAATTTGTCCAAAAAGTGGATATACTTTTTCAAAAGAAATTTTTTGAAACATTGCATTTCCATCATTATTGTGCTGATCAATTAAAAATTGCTTTGCAGCTTTTTTAAATTTCCACGACACACTAGGATGTATAGATGTACATTCTTGTTGTATAACTGCCTCTATTAAGTTTTCTTCTTCGCGTTTAGATCGTTTAACCGAAGACACTATAAATGGCATTACATCGATTAGCTTGTTAGCTACAATGCTATTAAGTACATGTGGTTTTTCTGAAGCTATTTCAAGAACACCTAACACTTCATCTTTATCAGCAATTGGAGCTAAAATAGCACTTTTAATACCTTGTTTGTTTAAAATAGAAACATGAGGCATTTCTTCTTTATCTACACAAGATTTCTCGACATTAGATACCGAAAAAAATTGCTTTTGGTTTATGATTAAATCATAAGACCAATCACAAAGTGCATTTTTACAACTTAAATGATCTTGATCACACAAAAGAAAACTCTCAATACCTTCTCCATAAACTCGTTCAAAACTATCATCTTCTTTATTATAAATAGAAAAACCAACTTTTAAATCTTTAATTCCTAAGAAAGAACTAAAGATATTCTGGAAATCGCCCATAAAGCTTTTATCCTTACGTTTGGCTTCTCCTATAAGTGTAGATTTTATATTGGAGATAGATTGATCATCAGTAACATCAAACATGTTAGAAATAACAAACCCTTTAAACTCATAACTATTAGGCGGAAACTTTTCTTTCCACAAATCGAGATTATCAAAATTGTCTAGTAATTCTTCGTAATCGTCTTGAGTTACTTTAGGAGCATTCTTTTTTGGTACAACTTCAGTAAAATCGGCATTATACAAAATCTTATAATACCTCATTACTCCTTTTTCATCAGGTATTTCGTATAAAAAGGGACGTTTAAAGCTTAAATCGTAACCATAATGAAAATTCAAAATAATAGTACACGCAATAATGTACAAATCGCTTTCAGGAAGGTTTTTGATTTTAAGTTCAAAACCATCTCCTGCTGCTTTTACTATTTTCTTGAAACGCTCAGAGGAGTTAAAAATAATATTCTGAAATGGTAATGAAACTGCTTTAATTTCGTTATTAGTTAAAGCGTCACTAAAAGTATCTTGTAAAATTGTAGTGATCAGTTCTTGATGCTCTTTCAAGGTTGATTCATCATCAAAGCCATCTCTCAATATACTATGAGGTTCTTGTAACCTAAGTATTCTTTCTGCTTTGGCTTTTTCAAAATCATCTCCTGTTTGCTTCAAATCCTCGTAATATTTGAGCAACTTATCAAAGCTTATCTTAAGCTCAAAAGGCAATTGTGTATTAGGGTCAAAATGCTTCATAGTGTGCTGCAAATTTACGAATAAAATAGATTGGTCGTAATTTTATTGATTAAATAACATAATGACTCAACAGAAAAACATGTTTAAAATAACGATTATTTCTGTTTAATGATGGGGAAAAGAGGCAATTAAACTGTTTTAATATTATATTTGATAGTATTCATTACAAACAATAATGCCTTGTAGCTCAATACATAAATTAAAACTTAAACTAACTCGAAGTAAATCATTACAGCTTTCAACAAAAAAGCGAATTGACCTAAGAGCAAAATTGTTTGGAATAACATCTCAATTTTCAAGTAACCTACAGAAGTCTTTTTTTAGCTTTATTTTACTTTTTTTTTCAACGTTTAGCTACGCGCAACTACCTAATTTCAACTTAAACGTTACTGCTGTTAACGAAACTTGTTCTGGTAATGGTGCTCTACAAATGGAAGTTTCCAATACAGCATCAGGAGCTGATATTACATATACACTTTACATTTTACCTGACGACTCTACTCCTGTTGCTCAAACATCAACCAACTCATTTAATAATCTTTTTGCAGGAAACTACAAAGTGGTTGCAACCCAATCGTTAAATGGAGACGAAAACACCCAAGAGCAGGAAGCAACTATTAACAACTTAACTACCGAACTGGATTTTGAAATTAGCCACACAACTGCTACATCCTGTAACCAAACTGCCACATTAATTGTAAATGTAACATCTGGTGACGCAGCATTGTATGAAATTACTTCTGGACCAATAACTGTTGCTCCACAAACCTCAAATGAATTTTCCAATTTAACACCAGGAACTTATGTTGTACGCGTATATGATGAATGTGAAAACGCACTATCTAAAACCTACACATTAATTCTTGACGAAAATGACATTACTATTGAGCAATCAGTACTTCCAGTTGTTTATAGCTCTTGTTCAGAAATAGAAATAACCAATAGCATCAATGCGCCTCCTGAAAACCCTATAATTTATCCGCTAACCATAACTTATACAATTTATCCTCCTGATGGCTCTCCTGAAATTGTAATTGTTGAAGAAATGACCTCAGGACCTGAGCTACAATTTAACATTAGCCAAAGCATTATGACTTTTGGTGAAGAAACATTTACAGTAAACATTACAATTACTGATGCTTGCAACAATGTTTTTGAAAGAGATAATGAAATTGACCCAAACCCAAAAGTAATGTTGTTTCCTACTGAAGCATACTGCGGAAAATTTTTAAACCTTATAGTAAACAACTTCTTACCTCCTTATCAAGTTGAATTCATTGAAGCTCCTGAAGATTTTATACCTTCAGTTTACAATGAAGAATACCCTGGACCTTACAACAATAATGTTGTAGTTTTCGAAACAGAAGGAAACCCTGTACCTTACGGAACATACACTATAAATCTTATAGATGCTTGTGGCAGATTAGGCACACATACTCTACTCTTAGAAGAAATTCCTCTAGAGCCAAATCTAGTAGTTAACAATACAGGTTGTTCGGTTGACTCTGGCTTTATAAATGTTTCCATTCCAGATCGAGAAATTGTATCTGCTATAGTAACTGTAGCTCCAGTATCTTATGAAAACGCCTTACCAGATGATATTTCAGAAAACATCAATAATGGCGCTTTAAGTTTAAGTAATTTAGGAAGTGGAATTTATACTATACTAGTTATCGATGATTGCGGAAGTGAATACATCATTGAAACAATTGTTCCTGAATTTGTAATGCAAGAACTATCAGTTATAGCAAAACCAAATTGCTTAACCGAAACCGGATCTTTACGTCTTGCTAGTGGACATGGTAGCCTTACTACAGTTTTAATTTCATCGGCTCCATCTAACTATACACCTTCACTTCCTGATGATGTAAGTGAAAATATAGCTGACTCAGGTTTTTTCTTTATGAACAACCTTCCTGCTGGAGATTACACTTTTGAATTAGTTGACGAATGTGGATTTCAATACACGGAAAATGTTTACATAAATGCATACATCAGCACTCCAAGTGCTTATACTTTAAACAGAAACTGTGGTTCTTTTGATGTTGGTATTAACGATTCTGACGATTCAGTAGTTTCAAAAACCTATTGGTTTCAAAGGTATTTTCCTGAAACCGAAACATGGGGACACCCAAATACTGGAAGTCCATATACCGAAGGTGATATTCCTAATAACACTACAGCCATTCAAATTTTGAATGAGCAAACCATTTACAACATTTTTTTAACTGGAGAATTTAGACTTATTAAGGTATTTCAACCATTCAACAACCAAAACCCTAACGATTTTTGTTTAGATATTTTTGCAAACTTCTCAGTGTTTTCAAACCTTGTTATTTCTGGTGTTTATAATTTAGGTTGCGATGGTGGTAGCGGACCATCAGATGTTATTGTAGACGTTGTTGGCGTTGGTCCTTTTAACTTTAGTATTATTTCGCCTTTTGAATTTGATAATGGTGAAAGCAACACGTTCTTAAATTTAAATGCAGGAACTTACGAGATAAAAGTTGAAGATGCTTGCGGAAATATTGAAAACACTGTAATAAATATTGAAAACCTATTACCAGTTGTAAATATTACCCAACCTAACAATCTACTGTTCTGTACTGATACCAATAGCAATTCTGAAACCTTTAGTTTAAACGATCAAAATGCATTAATTCTAGGTAATCAAAACCCAAATAATTTCACCGTTAGCTACCACCTAAATCAAGCAGATGCTAACTCAGGTGATAATGCACTACCTAACAACTATACAAACACAAACAATCCACAAACTATCTATACAAGAGTTATTCATAACACATTAGATGTTTGTTATGCAACTACCTCTTTTCAAATTCAAGTTGGCGACATTCCTGTTGTTGATGACGATCAAACTATTTCTATTTGCGATGGAAGCACTACAACATTAACAGCAACATCAGGTTATGATGCTTACGAATGGTCTACTGGAGAAACTTCTCAAAGTATTGTAGTAAGCCAAGGTGGAACTTATTCGGTTACTGTAAAGAATATGTTTGGCAACAATAGTTGTGAGGCTATTCAAAATTTCACAGTCTACACCTCTAGTATCGCAACTATTGAAAACATAGAAACTATTGATTGGACCGCCAACAGCAACTCCATTTCTGTTTCAGTTTCAGGAACTGGAGATTATGTGTTTTCTTTGGATGGTATTATTTATCAAGAATCAAATGTTTTCACTAATCTTCCAGCTGGTTCTTATACTGTTTTTGTCAAAGATTTAAATGATTGTGGTATTGTTACTGAAGACGTTTCAATACTAAATTACCCAAGCTTTTTCACTCCAAACAATGATGGTTACAACGATTATTGGCAAATCATAGAATCGCAAACCGAACCCAGTTTAGAAGTCACCATTTTTGATCGATTTGGGAAAATACTAACGTCTTTTTATGGCAATCATTTTGGTTGGGATGGTACGTATAATGGAAACAATATGCCAACCAATGATTATTGGTTTTTAGTGAAACGTGCTGACGGAACAACTCATAGAGGTCACTTTACTCTAAAAAGATAAAAAGCTCCTTTCGGAGCTTTTATTTATTTCTTAAGAATACTTATTGCAAAACCGCCTCCTTCTGCTAATTTTACTGAAAGATTTGAGCCTTTTGATACTTCAATTTTTTCAATTATGATGTCTAAAGGATTATTATCCCAATGTGCTTCATCTCCATCTCTGTAAATTACCGCTTCGTAACTTTGGTTTTCATCTAAAAAGTCGAAAGTTAAGTCTATTGTTCTCGCATTTTCATCTGTAATACCACCAATAAACCAATTACCTGTTTCGCGCTCTTGTCTTGCTATGGTTACATAATCGCCAACCACACCATTCAGCACTTTGGTTTGTTGCCAATCTACTCCAACATCTTTTATAAATTGAAGTGGCTCTGGATTTGCTTCATAATGTTCTACCAAATCAGCAGCCATTTGTATTGGACTATAAATCACCACATACAATGCTAATTGCTGAGCAATCGTAGTGTTTACCTGATTGTCTGGTTTGTATTCATCAAACTTAATATTGAAAATTCCTGGTGTATAATCTATTGGACCAGACAACATTCTTGTAAAAGCAACTATTGGTAAGTGCTCTGGTGGATTACCTCCATCACTTGCCCAAGCATTAAATTCTTGTCCTCTTAAACCTTCGCGAGAAATGATATTAGGATAGGTTCTTCTTAAGCCTGTTGCTTTAATAGGTTCGTGCGCATTAACTGCCACTTCATATTTTGACGCTTTTATAGCTGCATTGTTATAGTGGTTTACCATATACTGTCCGTGATGGTATTCACCTTTAGGGAGTATCTTACCAACATAACCAGATTTTACCGAGTGCATGCCATATTTTTGCATTAAAGCATAAGCAGTGTCTTGTTGCTTAGTATACGTTTCGGTTGCTGCAGAGGTTTCGTGGTGCATTATAATTTCTACACCTTTTTCTTTAGCATATCGTGTAACCTCATCAATATCATAGTCTGGATAAGGTGTTACAAAATCGAATACACCTTCACGGTCTTCAAAACCAATCCAATGTTCCCAACCAGTATTCCAACCTTCAACTAAAACACCACCAATGTTATTTTTTGCTGAAAAGTCTATAAAACGTTTTACATTTTCAGTATTTGCTCCATGTTTTCCGTGTGCACCTCCTGTATCTGTCCACGTACTCATATTCTGTGTCATTCCGTAATCCCAAGAGGATTTTCCTAAGTGCATTTCCCACCAAACACCTGTATACTTCATTGGTGTAAACCAAGATACATCTCCAAGTTTATTAGGCTCATTTAGATTCACGATTAACTTTGATTCTATAAGTTTTGGTGCGTTATCTGAAATTTGAATCGTTCTCCAAGGTGTCTCAAAAGGTAAAGCTCGTTTTACCTTATAAACAGTATTTTCTGAACCTACTAAATTACTTTTTAAATCAAGATTTTTAGTATCTACTTTTAAGGTCATTCCTGAATAATCTATCAAAGCTGCTTCGTGAAAACTTAAATGTGTTCCATCTGCACCAACCATAGTAACTGGTGTGTTAACAGCATTTTCCGGAATATACGTTTGCGCTAAATTTTTATGGTTTGCAAACTGTAAGGCATCAACCTCTGATAACTTTGTAGTATTGTACAAATGCTCATAAATATCCCAATCTCCAGGAATCCAAAAGGTGTTGTAATCTTCAGTTAAGTTGAACTCTGTATGTTCATCTTTAATCAGTGCTTCTTTAAAATTAGCTTGTTCTGGGAATTCATATCTGAATCCAATACCATCGTCATATACTTTAAAAACAAGGTTTAGTTTTCGTTTTAATTCTGATGTTTCTTGTAATTCAACTCTTAATTCATTGTAATGGTTTACTACATCTACTTGTTCTCCCCAAGGCATTTGCCAAGTCTCATTGAACGTGCTTGTTGTTGTATTTACAATATTGAAATTATCCTTTAAAGCTTTAGCATTTGTAAACTCAAACCCTAAGTAAGAGCTATCTACTACGGTTTTGTTATTGAACATTACTGTGTAAAACGGTTGTCCCTGAGCATTAAGGTTGAAATTTACTTTCACTTCACTATTTGGCGAAGTCACTTCAGTAATATGTTTTTCCTTTTGATTACAAGAAAAGAAAAGGACTGTAAGGATTAATGGGATAAGATTGAATTTCATTAAGATTGATTTATTGTCTTTCGATTAAAATGATATTAGCATTCGAATTTATGATAATTTTTCCATTTTCTACAGTGGCTTTAACACCAGAATATGCATCTTGAAGTTTATCTCCTTCTTCAAAAACTTTAGAAACATCGATAACTTTTTCGCCTTTTGGTAAGTCTAAACCAACAATTACCAAATCTTTAAAGTCTCCTTGCTGATAGCTTCTGTAAAATAAATAAGGCTCTTGGGTTATCATTTGATGCTTACCAGCGCCTACAGCAGAATGATTTGTTCTGAATTGTCCCAACTTTTGCCAATGCTCTAAAACTGCTTTTGTTTTTGGGTCTGAATTTAAAGCTTCCCAATTCATAAATGAACGTAAGGTAGCATCACCTTCAGTGCCTTCTATAACCAATGATCTTGCAGACTCATCTCCATAATAAACTTGCGATGTTCCTGGTGATAGTAATAATCTATTTGCGGTCTCGTATGGTTTTTCTCTTTTAGCATCAAACGGACTACCATCATCGTGAGAACTTAAATAATTTAATGTTCCAAAACCTTTTAATGGACCTTTTAAACTATCATTATATTTTTTAAAAGCGTCTTCATAACTCAACTCTTTTGAATTCCATTTGAATTCAAAATTGATTAAGCTTTGAAAACTTGGTGGATTAAAATAGTTCACTTTTCTATCTCCAAAATCGAACCATTGGCCACCTGAAATTCCGTAGTTATACACTTCGCCAACCAAATAGAAGTCGTTACCGTCTAAAACCTTATCTGGATTGTTCTTCTTATACGTTTCAAATGCATAATCACATTCTTTTTTAAACTCTTGCCATACATATTCTTCGGTGTGTTTTACGGTATCTACACGGTAACCATCAATACCAAAATCGGTAATGTAATCCGTTAACCATTTCATTATGTAAAAACGAGGTGCTCTTGGATGCCCTGTTCGTTCAAAAAAAGCATCGAGCTCTTTTACTTCTTGGTCGTAACGACCTTCAGCTTTCCATTTTTCTACCAATTGTGGTGGTAGTTCTACATTCTCGTTGCTTTCTGTTTTTATATCCGGCAGATTAGCAACAAGTGTACAGCTTATAGTGTTATCATAACTATCGTAAGTACATTGTTTATCTGTTCTTACCCATTCTTCTGGCCAAACTGGGTCTTTTTCTGTCACAGGACCTGTATGATTGATTACTGCGTCTAATACTACACGAATGCCTTTGGCGTGTGCTTCCTTTACCAGTTCTTTTAAATCCTCTTCAGTTCCGAAATTTGGATCAATTTTAGTCCAGTCTTTTGCCCAATAACCGTGAAAACCATAAGTAACACCTGTACCCTCGTCTGTTCCTCCATGGATTTGCTCTACAATTGGTGTCATCCAAATTGCATTTATGCCCAAATCGGTAAAATAGCCTTCTTTAATTTTTTGTGTAATCCCTTTGATGTCGCCTCCTTGAAAACCACGCAACTTCCCTGTTTCTCTCGTCCTGTCAAAATTGACATCATTTGAAGTCTCGCCATTATTGAATCGGTCTGTCAATAAAAAATATAAGTTAGCACCTTCCCAGACAAATGGTGTTTCTGGCTTTGGTGGTTCTTGTTTCTGTTCTTGATTGCAAGACATAGCTAAAGTGATCGTAAGTATTGCTAAAGTTAGTTTTTTCATTGGTGTTTATTTTCTGCGTAACTAGAATTTAAATTATTCTTTGATTTTTAGAATGAAAGATTCCAGAGGTTTTATATCTATCCTCACTTTCCCTCTACTATTTTCAACTTTTAAGGTTGACGTATAATTCTTGTATAACTGGTCTTCCACTTGATAGTCTCCTTCTTTCAAAGCTAATTTTGAGACCAAATCTTCTGGTAATTGCAATTCAAAACCATAGGTGTTTTCGGCATTAAAGTTTGAAATGATAATTAGCTTTTCATCATCACTCCAACGTGAAAAACTTAAGACTTTATCGTTATACCATTCTGTATGCTGCTGATTGTAATGCTGCAAATCTTGATAGTCTCCCATTAAAGCATCACTCTTAATCGTGAAGTTTAACAAACGCTTATAGAAATCTCGCAAAGTTTTTTCTGCTTCGGTAGATTGGCCGCCATCAAACTGTTTGTTGTTTACCCAACGCACAACACTTGGTACGCTTCCATAGTCGAAAATAGATGTTCGTGTTGGGTCTCCAAAGCCTAAATCCTCTTCGGCTTTTTCGCCAAATTCCTGACCGAAATACACCATTGTTGGCGATGTACTAATTGTTGCAGAAACCACCATTGCTGGCTTTCCTTTTTCAGCATTACCTGCAAAATCTGGACTTGCAATACGTTGCTCATCGTGATTTTCTAAAAAGTGAAGCATATGATGCTCAATATCTTTTAAATCTTCTTGAATTGGTGGAATATTATACGTACTTCCGTGACCTTGCATAACGTGCTTTAAGGTGTCATACAATTGTACCTTGTCGTACAGGTAATCCATTTTTCCTTTTTTGATGTAATCTCTGTACAAATGCGGTTGGTAAACTTCAGCCAATAAGAATGCATCTGGATTCTGCATTTTGATGTGCGAATTCATATAACTCCAAAATTCCACAGGCACCATTTCTGCCATATCAAAACGGAAACCATCTACGCCTTTGGCTGTCCAATACAAGGCGATATCTTTAAACTTTACCCAAGAACTAGGCACTGTTTTGTCTTTCCAAAAGTTATAATGTGCTTTGTAATCTTCGTTATCGAAACCTTCAGGTAATTCATCAAAATCTTTTTTGCCTTCTGGATTAATACCGTAGTTAACTTTTACGGTTTCGTACCAATCGTTCATATTTGGCTGCGACGCTCTTGAACCATTACCTGTCCATTTTGCAGGAATTTCCTCAAACTTACTATCAGCTTTTGGGTGATTTTCGCCTCCCAAAGGTTGGTAACCATTTTCCCAATTTGGCACTTTAAATGGTTCTCCTGGATTGTAATAAAAGTTGTTATTGACTGCGTAAGTCACAGTTTTATCATCTTCTGCACCAAAATCTGTTACACCTTCAGGATTCGTTAAACTTTGATAATTACGTGCCACGTGGTTTGGTACAATGTCTATTAACACTTTTAAACCTGCATTGTGTGAACGCTCAATTAAGGCTTCAAACTCTTGCAATCTATTCTCTACATTTTCGGCTAAATCAGGATTTACATTATAATAATCCTTAACTGCATAAGGCGAACCTGCACGACCTTTTACAATATCTGGGTCGTCGTTAGAAATCCCGAATTCACTGTAATCGGTTATCACATCGTGATGTGGCACACCTGTGTACCAAATATGTGTGACTCCGAGATCTTTAATTTCAGTAAGTGCTTTATCTGTGAAGTCGTTGAATTTACCAACGCCATTTTCTTCTAAAGTTCCCCAAGGTTTGTTGTTGGTATTGGTATTTCCGAATAAACGCGTAAAGACTTGATATACGACTTCTTTCTTTTTCATTTTTTGCTTTGTTGCATTTGCTTTCAATTCACTATTATTTGGTGTCGTGTTGTTTTCATTTTTACAACTGAATATCACTGAAGCGATTAAAATTAGAGCAACTATATAGTTTGAACGCATATTATTTGTTAAGCTTTATTTTAATTTCTTTTTTGGTTGAAGTATCCCAAGTCACATCAAGTCTTAAGGTTTCATTATTGATATTGTAATCACCTTCAACTTTTTGACTTCCTATTTTTATTGTTATTGGTGCTTTAGAAATGTTATGAATAACAAGCTCGATTTCTTTTGTTTCACTTGAAAAGTGCTTGCCTATTTCTGCATTAAACTCAAATTCTAAATAGCGTTGGTTGCTTTCAGATTTGAATTCGAGAATTTCGTAGTTTCCATTTTCAAAAGCGTCAACAGTTGAACCATTGTCATTATACATTTGATAATCACTATCTCCTACATCTTTATCAAAATAATAATGAAGTTCTAATACCGAACCATTGTAGGTTTTTGTTGATTGCATTGGTTTTGCCATAGGAATAAAACTTCCACCTCTCACAAATGTTGGTATGCTATTCTCTTTTATTTCGCAATTAATTGGATGACCTCCTTTGTATAATTCATCAGAATAAAAATCAAACCAATTAGATGTCTTTGGAAAATAAACCGATGTCGTTTTTTGTCCAGCCTCAAGAATTGGAGCAACTAGAATATTGTTTCCCCATAAATACGTTTTTGAATAATTATAAAGCTGTGAATTAGCGGCTTCTTCAAAAAACAATGGTCGCATTAATGGTGCTCCTGTTTGGTTGTTTTCAAACATAAGGTTGTAGTTATAAGGCAACAGCTTGTAGCGTAATTCTATGGCTTGTTTCGCCAAAGCTTTGGCTTTCTCACTTCTAAAAACCGGTTCACTAGGAACGTCTTCTTGTGCATGAGGTCTATAAATTGGTTGAAAAACGCCATACTGAAGCCAACGCACATAAAGTTCATCATCAAGGTTTGCTCCTGCAAAACCACCAAGATCACTATGCATATAGGCTAAACCTTGCATTCCCATTTGCAATGCAATTTCTGGCTGACTTTGTAATCCGCCCCAAGTTCTGTTTACGTCTCCAGACCAAGGCACTAAACCATAGCGTTGCGAACCAGAATAACCAGCACGCATTAAAATAAATGGTCGCTGATTTGGTAAAGCTTCATGAAAAGCATCTTGAACCAGTTTTGCCCAGTCGTGACCAAAAGTATTATGAACTTCATCAGCTGTTCCTGTTGCATGAATTACACTGGAAGGATGTACTTCGGGTTCTCCTAAATCGCCCCAAATTCCAGTAACACCAAGATTCAACAAGTCTTTATTTACACCCTTAAACCAATTGTAACCAGACTCACTATATACATCTACCAAGCCTGTGTTTCCGAAGAAAAAATCATAGGTTGCTGGATTGCCCAAACTGTCTTTTGCTAAAGCGTTGTTGGTAACTGCTTCGTTCCAACGGTTAGAGGTTGTTAATATAAATGGTTCAGTAATGAGAATGGTTTCTACATTTTTGCCCTGCAATTCCTTAATCATTTGTTTTGGATTTGGGAACGAATCTCTATGAAATTCTAAATTACCCATGGTTCCCATAACCTCTTTTCCAAACCAATATAAATCCAAAATCACTGCGTCAACAGGAATATGTTCTTCTCTAAAAGCATCAATGGTTTTTAATGTTTCTTTTTGAGAATGATAACCAAATCTGCTTGAAAAATTTCCTAAAGCCCAACGAGGCAACATAGGTTGTTTTCCTGTTAAATCAGTGTAATTATCTATGACATCATACCAAGAATCTCCAACAATGACTTGATATTTTTTACGACCAGAAATAGTTTCGTAAGTTAGTGTATTGTCGCCTTTACTATCTAAATCTAAATATCCTATTGGAGCATTGTCAAAATGTACCATATACTGTTTTGACGACATCACAATTGGCAAAGTAAAATTCATTAACTCACTTGTAGTTTCATAGCCATAATGCGCTTTATTATAAAGCTGCAAACGATGACCACGACGATTCATTCCTAAAGCTCTTGCTCCAGCTCCATACAACACTTCATCAGGTGTTAAACTAAATTGAATGGTCTCAAAAGCATCATTTTTTTGGTAGCTATTTTTTTCTGAAATGACTTCTTTTCCGTCTTTCCAATATGAAATATTGAAAGGCGATTTGGTTATAAGAACCGATAAATCTTTAGATTTTAACGTCACTTCTGAATTGGTTTCAGAAAATTGAATATCAGAAAACCCTTTGTTTAAAACCACTGCGTGAGATGGTTTTGCACTTGCCGTTTCACCTTTTTGCAGAAAGGTGGTTTCTGCAATTTTAGATGTAAAGAATTGAATGTTATATGAACCATCAGAAACTTTCACGTTTAGCTCATTATTATTAAAAGAAGCATTAACAAACTCACGCGTTTTTATAGCATCTTGAAACAACCACGTAATAGCTTCTTCAAAATTTTCTCGCCATAATGTTTCGTTGTGTTTTCCGTCAGGAACAACTTTTGACCTTATGTTTTCAGCAGAAAAACCATTGTTTTTTAAAACAGAAATCATTTGATTCATGTCTTTAACAGTCTGACTTATCTCATCAAAACCAGCTTTTTCACCTTCTTTTCCTCCTGCAAGGAAATACATTTTTGTATCGTTTAGATTTGCATGTGATTTTGTGTAATTTTCAATTTCTGGTGCAAACCAAAATGCTGGTGAATACACACCTACTTTCCCGAATACGTTAGGATATTTTAAGGCTGCATAATGCGAAATTAAACCTCCCATTGAACTCCCAAAAATGGCTGTGTGCTTTTTATCTTTTAAGGTGTTGTAATTAGCATCAATGTATGGTTTTAGTGTATTGACGATAAACTCTAAATAGGCATCGCCTTCGCCTCCGCCATATTTTTCATTTTTGAAAGGCGAATATTCATCCAGACGCTTATCTGCGCCATTATCAATACCAACAACTATAAGCTTTAAATTTTTATTTCGGAATAGTTTATCTAGTGTTTCATCAACACTCCATTCATTTGAATATGAAGATGTTTTTTTATCAAATAAATTTTGTCCGTCGTGCATATACACAACAGGATACGATTGATTTGAGGTCTTATAATCTGCTGGCAAATACAACCAAACACGACGTTTGCGGTTGAGTTGCGGCATGTTGAACGTATCTGATAGAACTGTAACTTGCTTTGTGACTGTTGAGGCATTTTCAACATCAAATAAATTGTCCCAACCTACTATCTTTAGTTTTAAAGTATCTGGTTTACTACCAAATGTGTAGCTACGATTTTCAATAGCAAAACCTTTTTTGTCACACTCAACAGAACTCCAAGCACCTTGCGTAAACTTGAAATTAATTGTGCCTTCGCTTTGAGGTAATGTGATGGTATAACGACCATCTTGTAACTCTAATTGATAGGCTTTTTGTCCTCCAGACCAACCTTCAAAATCGCCTGAAATAAAAATCGAAGCATTTTCTGGTGTTTCCTTTGGCACTTGCTCTACAACAATAGTAACTTGAGCAAACGTTGTTTGGAATAAAAGAAGACATAAGATGTAGGTAAGTTGTTTCATTTAAGTTTTGTTGTTAATACTATGGCTCCTTTTTCTTTTAAAGCAATGCTATCTTTCCAAATTACAGTTTCTCCTGTAAATACATTTTTTAATGTTTTTCCTGTTAAACCTAATTCTTCAAATCGGCTTGTATTTAAATTAAAAGCGTCTTCATTTTTGTTCAGAATATGAACAACTGTTTCGTCATCATTAAACCTTGCTAAAACATAGGTGTTGTTTTCTGGTGCAAAGTGCATGGTTTTTCCATTATGAATGGCTTTAGAGTTTTTTCTAAAATTCATCAATTTAGACACATAACTTTGCATATCTTTTTTAGTTTCTTCCAGATTGTCACCTGTAAATGCATTTACGGCATCACCTTCCCAACCACCAGGAAAATCGGTACGAATTAATCCGTGATCACCTGGTTTATCAAAATCATTCATTAAGATTTCTGTACCATAATACATTTGAAACGTACGCGGTAATACTGCCAAATAGCTCAACGCCATTTTCGTGTTGGTAATATCACCTTGTAATTGCGTAAAAATACGGCTCATATCGTGGTTGTCTGGAAACACTAAAATGTCTTCAGGTCTTGTATAATGAAAATCGTTTGCCAATGCTGTGTATATTTCTTTAAGACCAGTTCCCCAAGTTTCTTCGTTTTTTAATCCTGCTATAATTTTTTCTTGCATAGCAAAATCCATAGTTGAGCGTAAGTTAGAGTCATAACCATCTGCATTTTGATGACCATCTTGCCAATATCCAATTAACAACGGATTGCTTGACCATTCTTCACCTACAATATTAAAATTTGGATATTCTGCCATTATAGCTCCAGCCCAATCGCTCATAAAATCTTTGTCAGGATATGGATAAGTATCTTGACGAATACCACCAAGACCCAGTGTTTCTACCCACCAAATACTATTTTGAATAAGATACTTTGCCATAAACGGATTACGTTGATTAAGATCTGGCATTCCCTGAACAAACCAACCATCGCTCATTTCTTGCTTATCAATTTTTGAAGCATAGCTATCTTGGTTTACCGTTCTTCTGTGTGATGAACGTTTTACAATCTCATTGTTCCAATTGGCTTTATTTGCTTCGTAATGCGCTTGGTAATTTACCCAATCACTAAATGGTAAGTCTTTCATCCACCAATGTTCCAAACCGCAATGGTTTGCGACTTGGTCCATAATTAGCTTCATATTATTTTTTCGTAATTCGTCAGCTAATTTTCTGTAGTCTTCGGTTGTACCAAATCTTGGATCTACTTGATAATAATCAGTAATAGCATAACCATGATACGATGCATGATGCATGTCGTTAGTTAGCACAGGACAAGGCCAAACAGCAGTAAAACCTAAATCTTTAATATAGTTGACATGCTCTGTAATTCCTTGAAGATCGCCTCCATGACGTGCATAATCATTGGTTCTATCTATGTGCTTTTCGTTTAAATTATCAAACGTATCATTGTTTGGATTCGCGTTTGCAAAACGATCTGGTGTGATTAGATAAATAGCGTCTGAACTATTAAACCCTACAAAATCTTCAGCTGATTTTTCTCTAGCTTTAAGCTCGTAAGTTGTTAATAGTTCTTCGTTGTCATCATTTTTAAATATGATATTGAAAGTTCCTGCTTTGGTACTGTTTGAAATGATGACATCTATAAACAGGTAGTTATTGCTTTTTTCTGCTTTACTTACATGTGCAATAGTTACTCCAGGATATTCAATACTTGGTTGGTAACTCCCAATATTTTGATGGTGTACTAATAACTGTAAGCTATCATTTTTAAAACCAGTCCACCAATTAGGTGGTTCTACGCGATCAATATCGTTTTTATTGATAAATTCTGAAACTGAAGTTTCAGCAACTGATTCTTTTTCAGGTTTTTTACAGCCCAACAAAATTGCACTAATGAGCAGCATTAAAACATATTTCTTCATAATCTTTGTTTTTTGTGGATTCCGCATCAAGTGCGGAATGACAAACAGAATAATACAACTTTACACTGTAACCAAGCTATTAGCTTCAATTGTTACTTTTTTATCGTTTACCAAGATGTCTAAACTTTCGCCACCTTCAAGTTCGAAGTTGGTTTTACCTTGGTTAACATTCACTTTTATGATTTGATTTCTAAAGTTGATTTTAAACGAATAACCATCCCATTCTTTTGGAATTTTAGGTGAAAAAGACAAGGTATTATCTTTTACACGCATTCCGCCAAAACCTTCAACAATACTCATCCAAGTTCCTGCCATAGATGTAATATGCAAGCCTTCGTGAACCTCTTTATTATAATCATCTAAATCTAATCGCGATGTTCTTAAATAAAACGTATAAGCTTGTTCCATACGGTCAATTTTTGCCGCTTGAATACTATGAACACAAGGTGACAATGAACTTTCGTGTACAGTATATGGCTCGTAAAAATCGAAATGACGCTCTAACTCTTCAGTAGAAAAATGATCTTCGAAGAAATAGAAACCTTGTAATGTATCGGCTTGTTTTATGTAAGGCGAACGCAAAATGCGATCCCAAGACCAATATTGGTTTATAGGTCGTTGACTAGCATCTAGCTCATCAACTTTTATTAATTCTTTATCTAAAAATCCGTCTTGCTGTAAGTACACATTATGCTCTTCAGAATATGGGAAGTACATCGCATCTGCAACCGATTTCCATTGTGTTATTTCAGCTTTAGACAGCTTAACTTTATTCATTATTCTAGTAAAGTCTGTATCGTATTCTGCTTCAACTTTACTAATATTTTCAATAGCATAATCTATACACCATTTAGCTATATAGTTAGTATACCAATTATTGTTTACGTTGTTTTCGTACTCATTTGGACCTGTAACACCTAAAATAACGTACTTATTTTTTGCTGTTGAAAACGTAGCGCGTTGGTGCCAAAAACGTGCAATACCAATAAGTACTTCCAAGCCTTTTTCAGGTATATAACTGTAATCGTTTGTAAACCTGTGGTAGTTATAAATGGCAAAAGCAATGGCGCCATTACGATGAATTTCTTCAAAAGTAATTTCCCATTCGTTATGACATTCTTCTCCATTCATAGTTACCATTGGGTACAATGCTGCGCCATTAGTAAAGCCTAATTTTTCAGCATTCTCAATAGCTTTTTGCAAATGATTATATCTGTACTCCAATAAGCTTCTTGCTACTTTTTGGTCTTTTGTAGCCATGTAAAACGGAATGCAATATGCTTCGGTATCCCAATAGGTGCTTCCACCATATTTTTCGCCTGTAAATCCTTTTGGACCAATATTTAATCTAGAATCTTTTCCTAAATACGTCTGATTTAAATGAAATATATTAAAACGAATACCTTGTTGCGCTTTTACATCACCACTAATGGTGATATCTGCCATATCCCAAATGTTTGCCCAAGCTTGTTTTTGTTGCTCTAGCAAAGTATCAAAACCAAGTTGTGTAGCTGTTGCCAACACTGATTTTGCTGCAGTTACCAATGCGTTTTTATCATGGTTTCTATCTACAGTATAACCTCCAAATTTATGAATGGCATATGTTTCGCCTTGCTTAACATTTTGTTTGTAGCTGTAAGATACTAATGTTACATCTGCACTAACGTTTGGCTCGATTAATACCGACTTACCATTGATAAAAACCTTTGATTCCATGAACGTGCATGTATAAAAATCGGTTTTCATGGTTTTAGCCTGAATAAACGCTTGGTTATTATCGTGACTTACTTGAGTAGTGTCCCAAAACTTATCGTCCCAGTTAGTATCTTCGTTTGTAATTCCTGAATCTATATAAGGTTGAAATACAATTTCAGCATCACTATTTAATGGTGTTACTTGATAATTGATTACTCCCATTTCGTCTTGGTTAAGACTTAAAAAACGTTTTGCGTTAACTTCTACTTCTATACCATTTTGAAGTGTTGCCTTAAAAGTTCTAGACAACCAACCTTCTTTCATATTAAGTTCTCGTCTAAAATCTTGAACCGTTTTGCACTTGTTTAGGTCTAACTGCTCGCCATTTATTGCTACATTAATACCAATCCAGTTTGGTGCATTAAGTACTTTTGCAAAATATTCTGGGTAGCCGTTTTTCCACCAACCAACACGTGTTTTATCAGGATAATATACACCTGCTATGTAGCTTCCTTGAAAGGTTTTTCCTGAATATTGTTCTTCAAAATTAGCGCGTTGTCCCATGGCTCCGTTACCAATACTAAACAAACTTTCTGATGATTCTACGCGCTCTGCATGAAACCCTTCTTCTATGATTGACCAATTATCTGGTTTAATATAATCTTGGTTCATAATTTTAATATATTGTCTTGTCATCGCTACAACGACAACTTATTTCTTTATTAATTCTTCTATAAATTCTATACTTATTTCAGTGAAATCTTTAAAAACATAATCTGCTTCAGATAACACCGTTTTATCACCTATACCAATTGAAATCATATTGGCATTATTTGCTGCTTGAACACCTGCTACAGAATCTTCAAACACAATGCAATTTTCAGGTTTTTGGTTAAGTGCTTTTGCACCTATAAGGAATACTTCTGGATCTGGTTTTGCCTTACTTACATCGTTACCATCTACAATGGCTTGAAAGTTTGAAATAAGGTTTACTTTTTGAAGTATTTTTCTAGCGTTTTTACTTGCCGACCCTAAAGCTACGCCTTGATTATTTTCATTAAGATGATTTAAAATTTTTGGCACATCTGGAAGAATTTCGCTTTCTCCCATTTTATCTATGTAGCTTAAATAATCATCATTCTTTTTTGCCATTAATGCCATAAACTCATCTTCTGAAATTGTTTTATTTCCCCAAGACAAGATTTTTTCTAAAGATTTTACACGACTTACACCTTTTAGTTGTTCGTTTTGTGTTTCAGTAAAATCAACATCAATACTATTGGCTAATTTTTTCCATGCTAAAAAATGGTATTTTGCAGTATCTACGATAACACCATCTAGGTCAAATATGAATCCTTTTGTATTCATTTTAATTTATTTCGTTTTCTGGTTGATATGAAATTGCGTCTTTATTCACAATAAACAGGTTGCAAAGTGCTGCTAGAATCAAACTAATACCAGCTACAGTCATAGCATTAATAGCATCTTCACCTAAAAGACTAGACACATAATTAATGCCACCAAGTGCTGCTATAATTTGAGGTATTACAATAAACATATTGAAGATACCCATAATAACTCCCATCTTTTTAGGATCTACAGAACTTGATAACATTGCATACGGCATTGAAAGAATACTTCCCCATGCAATTCCTATTAAAATAAAACAGTACTTTAAGGTTTCTGGTGTTGCATAATACATAGCCATAAACCCTACGCCTCCTAGTATAAGAGAACCCATGTGAACAAATTTTCTGTTTATACGCTTTTTTGATGTATACAGTGCTAGTAGTAATGCAAATGCCATAGAAGACAATCCATAAACACCCATTGCAGAACCTACCAAGTTTGATGATTTTTGAAATGCTGTATTTGCCGTATCAAAAGCTTCAGCTTGTGAAACAATAGTTAAATCAAATGCTGCTTCTATTGGTGCAGGTGTGTGAAACACATGCTCTGTAAGTGCAGGATTTGCCATACTCCACATAGTAAAAAACGCAAACCAACTGAAGAACTGTATAAGCCCTAGTTTTTTCATTGTTAGTGGCATTTTGCCTATGTTTTCTAAAATATCAGGAATAAAGCGGTTTTTCTTTTTTCGTTCACGCTCAAATTCCTCCATATCTTCAGGAGGATATTCGGATGTGGTAAATACGGTATATAGTATGCTTATTAAAAATACAACAGCACCAATACCAAAGGCTACTTTTACCGACATTGGCACAACGCCTTTTGGCGCTGCATCGCTAACACCTAGTTGTGATACCATCCAAGGCAAATTACTTGCTATCCAAGTACCAATACCAATAATAAGTGTTTGCACAACAAAACCATATGAACGTTGCGAATTGGGTAGCTTATCTGCTACTAAAGCCCTGAAAGGCTCCATTGAAACATTGATAGAAGCATCAAGAATCCATAAAAAACCTGCAGCCATCCACAAAACTGATGAATGTGGTACTAAAAACAGTGCAAGCGAGCTTAAAATAGCTCCGATTAAAAAATATGGACGACGTCTTCCCCAACGTGGATGCCAAGTTTTATCGCTTAAATAACCAATAATGGGTTGCACTAGTAATCCTGTTAAAGGAGCTGCAATCCATAACAATGGAATAGCATCTTTATCAGCACCAAGTGTTTGAAATATTCGAGACATGAAGCCTCCTTGTAACGCAAAACCAAATTGAATTCCTAGGAAACCGAAACTCATATTCCAGATTTCCCAAAAACTTAAGGAACGCTTTTTCATTAATAGTATAATTTAGATTAATACTATTTTGATAAGCATAAACTCATCAAAACTTATGGTGAGAAGTGAAAATATAAGTTTTGATTTCTGGTGGTAAAGATATAAAAGTTTTTAAATACGCAATGTTAAATTTCTATTTGGTAGATTCTCTTTCAATTAATTCGGTCTCAATTACAACTGTTTGGTAGTTTTCTTCATCGTCTTCATTTTCTAATTTGTCTATCAATAATTCAGCTGCTTGTTCGCCCATAGTTTGCGCATGTTGACTTACCGTTGTTAAACTTGGAGTTGCGTGTTTTGATAAAACTCCGTCAGTAAATCCTATAAACTGTATATCCTCAGGTATTTTTTTCTTTAGCTTTCTGGCTATTTTCATTGCTGTTAGAGCATAAAGTTCATTTACAGCAAAAACACCATCTATCTTTTTATTCTCTTTAAAAAGTTGTTCTATTTCGGCTTCTAGATCTTCTAAATGATCTTCTGAATCTAATTCTTCTACAATTTTCAAAATCAAGTCTGATTGTGGCTCAATACCATGATCCTCCAAAGCTTCTAAATAACCTTGAGTCCTAAGTTTACCTACACTCACATAGTCTTTGGTAGTAATGATTGCTATATTTTTACAACCATTTTCAATAAGTTTATTAACTGCTTTTTTAGAGCCTTTTAAATCGTCTACAATAACTTTATCACAATTAACCTCGTTTACAACCCTATCAAACATCACGATTGGCATTCCTTGATTTATGGTTTCGTAAAAATGATGATAATCTTGTTGTGCTAATGTATCTTTGGAAATAGAGAGCACAAAACCATCTATACTACCATTGGCAAGCATTTCCATATTTATAACTTCTTTATTAAAAGACTCATTAGAAAGCCCAATAATAACATTATAACCTCTTCTATTGGCTACTAACTCGATACCTCTTATCACTTTGGCAAAGAAATAATGTACTATCTCAGGAATTATAATTCCAATAGTTTTAGTTTTTCGGTTTTTTAAGCTTAAAGCAATATTGTTTGGACGATAATTATAGAGTTTCGCAAAAGCCTGAACTTTTTGCTTAGTATCATCACTAATTTCTGCACTATTTCTTAACGCTTTTGAAACCGTAGAAATTGACACATCTAACTCTCTTGCAATCTGTTTTAGGGTAATCTTTCTTTTCATATTTTTTTTGTACCTTATAAAGGTAAAAATTGCTAAATAATTTTCAATAAACATCTTATTGTTAAAATAAGACTCATCTCAATTTTTTTGAAGATGACAATAAAGGTATTACTTTATTACATTTTTAATAATTTTAAGTTGTTTTTTATTGTTTTCTCTCATTTTTAAAAAAGTTTTTAACACGAAAACGTTTTCGCAAGGTAATTAAAAGTAGAACTCCAAGAAGATACACAAAATTTACATAGATTTAACATCGAGAAGTGAAAATATACATAGAAAATTAACAAACTAACATTAAAAGTATTGTATGAAAACAACGTTAAATTGCTTACTGTTTTTGTTCTTTATTATACCATCATTTTTGATGGCTCAAAATAGAGTTTCGGGTACAGTAACAGAACAATCCTCATCATTACCTTTACCAGGAGTAAACGTACTAGTAAAAGGTACAACTCAAGGTACAGCAACAGATTTTGATGGGAAATACCAAATTAACATTAATAATGGTGACATATTAGTGTTTTCTTATCTTGGTTACATTACCCAAGAAATCACTTATACAGGACAATCAACAATTGATGTAAGCCTAGTTGAAGATGCTTCTCAATTAGACGAAGTAGTAGTAATTGGTTATGGTAGTGTAAAGAAAGAAGACTTAACTGGGACTACTGATTTATTAACATCTGACGACTTCAACAAAGGGCCTATTGTATCAGCTCAATCATTAATTAGCGGTAAAGTTGCTGGTGTTAATGTTACATCAGGAGGGGGAGCTCCAGGAGAAGGTCAAAGTATCAAAATACGAGGAACAGGTTCTCTATCATTAGACAGTGAACCGATGTATGTAGTTGATGGTGTTCCAATTTCTGGAGCTATTGGAGGCTCAAGGAACCCACTAAACTTTATCAATCCTAATGATATTGAAAGTTTTGTGGTACTAAAAGATGCTTCTTCAACTGCTATTTATGGGTCTAGAGGTGCAAATGGTGTTATATTGATAACAACTAAAAAAGGAAAGAGTAAAGAGTTTCAATTTAACATTAGCTCTCAAACCACTGTATATGATACATTTAATCAAGTAGATGTTTTAAATGCAGATAGATACAGAGAATTAATAAATAATACTGGAGATGCAGGTGATATTGCTTTATTGGGTGATGCTAACACCAACTGGCAAGACCAGATATATACATTTGCAGTTGGACAAGACCACAACTTCAGCGCTTTAGGAAGTGCCTTTGGAGTGCCAATGAGAGCCTCATTAGGTTTTTCAGATCATGATGGTGTTTTAAAAGGAGATAATTTTTCTAGAGGAACCGCTTCTTTAAATTTTATGCCTAGTTTTTTAGACGATCATTTAAAGTTAGAATTTAATGCCAGAGGTGTTTACACTGAAAATGAATTTGCAAACAGAGGTGCAATAGGTTCAGCAATTATTTTTGACCCTACACAGTCTGTATTCGATTCGAATTCTCCGTTTGGCTATTTTACATGGTTAAATAATGAAAACGTACAAAACAGCTTAGCTGCAACTAATCCAGTAGCGCTATTAGACCTAAGAAGTGATACTTCTGAGATTAGACGTTTTGTAGGTAATGCCAAAGCAGACTATAAATTGCATTTCTTCCCTGATATTACTGCAACTGTAAACGTTGGTATAGATAAATCTAACAGCAACGGTAGAACCATTACTTCTGAAAATATGCCTACTTCAGATCCACTATGGAACGGTTCTAGATATGATTACTCCAATGAAACAATAAATAAGCTATTTGACGCTTATTTAACCTATACTAAGTCATTTAATGATGATGCTCATAACCTTTCAGTTGTTGCAGGACACTCTTATCAATCATTTGAATATCCAACATTTACTTACGATAGCGAACTAGAAGAAGATGGTAACAACCCAATAAACATAGGGAACAATAAAGATGTATTGTTATCTTATTTTGGACGCTTAAATTATGATTATAAAGGCAAATATTTATTAACGGCTTCTTTAAGAGCTGATGCATCTTCTAAATTAAATCCTAATGACCGTTGGGGATATTTCCCTTCTGCAGCAATTGCTTGGAAAATTAGCGATGAAGATTTTATGCAAAACTCAGGATTTGATTTATTAAAACTTAGAGTAGGTTATGGTGAAATTGCTAATGTAAATGGACTTGGTAATTACTTATTCTTGACTAGATATGAAGGTAGTACAGATACTGCACAATACCAATTAGGTTCTTCATTTTATCAAACTTATAGACCAGAACCAATTAACCCTAACCTTCGTTGGGAAGTTGGAAAATCAGTCAACGTAGGTATAGACTATAGTATCTTCAACGGTAGGGTTTCTGGTTTAGTTAATGCCTACATAAGAAAAACAGAAGACTTAATTGCATTAGCAATAGTAGATCCATTTACAAATTTTGGAAACAGAATTGATACTAACATTGGTGATATGGAAAATAGAGGTTTAGAGTTTAACTTAAATGTTGATGCAGTTAAAACTGACAACTTAAAAGTATCCCTTAACTATAATATCTCGTTCAATGACAATGAAATCACTAGCTTACCAACTGACCAACCTCATGGTTTAATTTCATCAGGTGTAGGTAGCAATGTTCAAGTACATAGAGAAGGTGAAGAAGCATCTAGCTTCTTGGTATACCAACAGGTATATGACGATAATGGGACTCCAATAGAAGGTGTTTTTGTTGACAGAAATGATGATGGAATTATCAATGATGATGATAGATATATAAACGAAAGTCCTTTTGCTGATGTATTTATGGGATTAAATGCTAATGTTAGCTACAAAAACTGGGATTTCTCAGTACAATCTAGAGCAAGTTTTGGAAATTACATGTATAATGATGTTGCTGCTAGTAAAGGAATACTTAGTAATGCTACAATAAATAGTGGACTACTTAATAATGTTCATTCAGACTATTTTAACTCAGGCTTTACTGTTTTTCAAGACAGAACAGCTTTCAGCGACCATTTTGTTCAAGAAGCTTCATTCTTTAAGTTAGACAATATTACTTTGGGCTACACCTTAGATAATGCTATAAAAAACACAACCATTAGGTTATTTGGATCATTACAAAATGTTCTTATAGTAACTGATTATGATGGTTTAGACCCTGAAATTAATGGAGGTATTGATAATAACTTCTACCCTAGACCACGTTCATTCGTACTAGGATTAAATGTTGATTTTTAAAAAAATTGTATTATGAAAAATTATATTAAATCATTTATTCTTGTTTCAGTCTTGGCTATAGGTTTTACTTCTTGTCATGACGATTTAAATCAGTCGCCTTTAGACCCTGATTTATTCACTGAACAAGATGTTTTCTCAAACGCAGTTGAAGCTAAAAGTGCTTTAGCTAAGCTGTACTCAAGTTTGGCTCTTACAGGACAACAAGGTCCTGCCGGAAATCCTGACTTAGACCCTAATGATATTGATGAAGGTTTCTCTCAATATTCTAGAATGTTATTTAATTTAAATGAGTTAACTACTGACCATGCCGTGATAGGATGGGGAGATGCTGGCTTACCAGACTTACATGGTATGTACTGGTCTTCTAGTAATGATTTTTCTGAAGCTATGTATTATAGATTAGCTCAAGAAGTATCATTTTGTAATTCATTTATTGAAAACGCATCACAATTAGAAGATGATGAGGTACAAGGATTTATAGCCGAAGCAAGGTTTTTAAGGGCTTTTACCTACTACAATCTTATTGATTTCTTTGGAAACGTACCTCTTCAAACTGTAGTCAGCACAGAATTACCTTTACAAAGCACCAGAGAAGAATTGTTTTCTTTTGTTGAAGCAGAGTTATTAGAAATAGAAGAGTTATTAATTTCTGATGGCGCTAACGAATATGGTAGAGTAGATCAAGTTGCTGCATGGGCTTTATTGTCTAAGCTATATTTAAATGCAGAATCTTGGACAGGACAAAATAGATATTCTGATTGTATTACTTATTCTGATAAAGTGATTAATTCAACCTATTCACTTAACACAAACGATGCCAATGGAAATGGTTCGGCTTATGATGAATTATTTTTAGCCGATAATGATGTAAATGGCGCACAAAACGAATTTATTTTCGCACTAAACTTTGATGGGTTACAATCTACAACTTATGGTGGTACTACCTTTTTAGTTCACGGATCTATTGGAGGATCTATGATTGCAAGTGAATATGGAGTTAATGGAGGATGGGCAGGAATGCGTACCACTAAAAACCTAGTTAATAAATTTGCTAATGATATTGATGATCTAAATGCTGCTCTAGGTTCTCTTTCTGATTGGGGACTTGTTGGAGACGCAACTGTTAATGCATGGGACGGTCCAGATATGGAAATGTATCAAACTGCACCTAATCAATATGCGCTTTATGCCGACTTAAATGCAGGAGAACTTAAATTTAGATTTAATGAAGATTGGGGACAAAACTATGGAGACACTGATGCTGATGGCACATTAGAACCTGGTGGAGCTAATATTGCTATTGCAGCAGCTGGCACATATTTCGTCACTTTAGATTTAGATGGTCTTACATATTCAATTACTCCATTCTCAAGCGATAAACGAGGTATGTTTTATACAGATGGTCAAAATTTAGAAATTTCAGATATAGGAAGTTTTGAAGATGGCTATGCAGTAACTAAGTTTAAAAACATAGACTCAAGTGGAAGTCAAGGGAATGATAGTAGCGGAGAATTTGCATCAACAGACTTACCCTTAATTCGTGTTGCTGAAATTTATTTAAACTATGCTGAAGCTAGCCTTAGAGGTGGTGGTGGAGATAGTAATTTAGCGTTAACATTAGTTAATAACTTAAGAGAACGTGCTTATGGCAACATGTCAGGAAATATATCTTCAGGAGAGTTAACATTAGACTTTATTTTAGATGAACGCTCTAGAGAATTATATTGGGAAGGTCAAAGAAGAACTGATTTAATCCGTTATGGGCTTTTTACCACTGACACCTATTTATGGCCTTTTAAAGGTAATGACGAATTTGGAACATCAGTACCATCTTATAGAAGACTATTCCCTCTTCCATCTAGTACATTAACTACTAACCCTAACCTATCGCAAAACGAAGGTTATTAACAATATAATTATGAAAACAACAATAAATAAAGTATTATTTGTATTAAGCTTGTTTTTTGTTTTCACCTCTTGTGATGACAAAGAAATCATTACGCTTAATAGTGATGCAAACACAGTAGTTACTTTGTCAACTAATTCAGTAGTACTAACAGGTGATACTGCTAGTGAAGAAGCTGTAACAGTATCTTGGACAGAGCCTGATTTTGGTTTTGAATCTGCCACAACATATCGAATTTTGATGGATGTTTCTGGTGGAGATTTTTCAAACCCTCAAACCATTTCAATTGGTAATGCTTATAGCAGAACATTTTTAGTGCAAGAACTTAACAGTAGAGCTATTAATTTAGGTTTAGAACCTGATATGGAGTCTTCCATAGATATAATAGTTGAAACTCGTTTAAGTGAGCAAACAACAATGCAATCTAACCTTGTAACTTTAACTGTAACTCCTTATTCAGCTGTTTTAGACTTAAGCACTACTTGGGGAGTTGTAGGTAGTGCAACACCTAATGGTTGGGATGGTCCTGATGTTCCATTTTATCAATCTTCTACAGCAGGCGTATATGTTGCATATACAACATTAATTGATGGACTTATAAAATTTAGAGAAAATAATGATTGGACTAATAATTATGGAGATGATGGTGCTGATGGAACACTTGAAGCAGGAGGAGCAGATATTCCTGTAACCGCTGGGACATATAAAATTACGTTTAACATTAATGCTCTAACTTATACCTTAGAAGCTTATTCTTGGGGTGTTGTAGGTGATGCAACTCCTAACGGCTGGGATGGTCCTGATATAAATTTAGAATATGACCCAACATCTGATCAATGGAGAGCACTAGCTACATTAACTGATGGTTTAATAAAGTTCAGACAAAATAATGATTGGGGAACAAACTATGGTGATGATGGAGTTGATGGAACACTTGAATTAAATGGCTCTGATATTAGTGTTACAGCTGGTAATTATTTAATAACTGTAAACTTCAATGACTTAACTTATACTCTTGAAGAAGTTGATTTTTGGGGAGTTGTAGGTAGTGCAACACCTAATGGCTGGGATGGTCCTGATGTAGAATTAAGCCTAGATTATACTAGTGATGGTGCTGTATGGTATAATGACAATGTTGATCTAGTTGATGGTCTAATAAAATTTAGAGCAAATAATGATTGGGGGGTAAATTATGGAGATGATGGTGCTGATGGAAGTTTAGAATCTGGAGGAGCAGATATCAATGTAACTGCAGGTAACTATTCTATCTCAATTAATCTTACTGAGTTAACATACACACTTACTCAGAACTAGATTATAAAATTATAACTATAAAGGCTGTATATATTTACAGCCTTTTTCTCTTTAAAAATATAGAGCTATGAAAAAAACTTTACTTTTACTTTTCCTTTTCTTACTTGCTTTTACAAGTTTACATGCGCAACTTTCATGGCAAGGAGGAACTAACCCTGAAGAAAATGACTCTGCAACACTTTTGTTTGATAAAACAGGTACAGGATTAGAGTCTTATTCTGGAACTATTTATGCTCATACTGGTGTAACTTTAGATGATACTGATCAATGGCAGAATGTTATTGGTACTTGGGGAAGCAACAGCACACAACCAGCTTTAACTCTTGTTTCAGGAAATATCTACGAACTAGACCTAACGCCAACAATAAGAGATTTTTACAATAACCCTACAGGTTCTATCACCTCAATTAATGTTGTTTTTAGAAGCGACGACGGATCTCAACAAACCGTTGATCTTGAAATTAGTGTAGGTGCTTTTCAAGTAACTATGATTAATCCTGCACCTAGTGCTAACGGTGTTATTATAGTTGACAATGGTGGTGGCACACAAATTTTAGCCCAAAACAGTAATGGTCCTGCTAACTACGAATTATTTGCTAATGGAGTTAGTATACACACTCAAAACAATACAACATTTTACAACGGTTATTTGTTTTCTGGATTAACCGAAAATCAATATTGCGAATTAGTAGTTACTCAAGGTGCTGCAACTACTTCTCGTTCTTTTTTAATTCTAGTAAATAGCACTATTGAAGAAAGTATACCTTCAAACCTTGAAGACGGAATAAATTATAATGATAGTGACCCTACAACAGCTACATTAGTTATCGATGCACCTAATAAAGATTTTGTGTATGTCGCAGGAAGTTTTAATAATTGGGAGCCAACATCTGCTCATGCAATGAAAAAAGACCCAAGCTCTAGTAAATTTTGGGTAGAATTAACTGGTTTAACTTCTGGCCAAATAGAAACTTATCAATACTGGGTTGGCAGCTTAAACCCTATTGCTGGTTCACCTAAATTAGTTAAAACAGCAGACCCTTATTCAACACTAGTACTGTCTCCTTTTGATGATCCATGGATTTCTGCTACTACATACCCTAACTTGCCTGCCTACCCTGAAGGTCAAGAGCGCGAAGTAACTGTTTTAGAAACTGGTCAAACACCTTACGCGTGGCAAGTAACTAACTTTCAAAAACCTAAAAAAGAAGATTTAATCATCTATGAGGTATTAGTACGCGATTTTGACCAAGACAGAAATTTTCAAGACTTAATTGACAAGGTCGATTATTTTAAAGACCTTAACGTTAACGCAATTCAATTAATGCCTGTAATGGAATTTGAAGGCAATGAAAGTTGGGGATACAATACTTCATTCCACATGGCTTTAGATAAATTTTATGGTACTGAAGAGAAGTTCAAGGAATTAGTAGATGTTTTCCATCAAAACGGAATTGCAGTAATTCTTGATATTGCTTTAAACCATGCTTTTGGAAGAAACCCAATGGTACGTATGTGGATGGACGATCCTGATGGTGATGGTTGGGGAGAACCAAGTAGCGAAAACCCATATTTTAATCAAGTTGCAAAACATAGTTACAGCGTAGGTTCTGATTTTAATCATCAGCAAACAAGAACTCAATATTATGTTGAAAGGGTTGTAAAACATTGGATAGAAGAATTTAACATTGATGGTTTCCGTTGGGATTTAACCAAAGGGTTTACACAAAACTGTGAAAACAGTGATACCTGCACAGATGCTCCCCAACCTGACAGAATTGCAATTTTACAGCAATATGCTGATTATAGTTGGAGTTTAGATCCCGATCATTATGTTATTTTTGAACACTTAGGCAATCCTGCCGAAGAACAACAATGGGCAAATTACAGAATTGATGAAGGAAAAGGTGTGATGATGTGGAAAGAAGTATGGAATGATTATAAAAATCTAGCTCAAGGTAATTCTGCAAACATTAATGCTATGGGTAATACTGCTAGTGGTTTTACTGGCAAAAGAGCCCTTGGCTACCCTGAAAGTCATGATAAAGACCGAATAATGTATGAAATGTTACAATTTGGTAACAGTAATGGCGGCTATGATGTTACAAACTTAAACACAGCATTACAACGTATGTCAACTATTGGTGCTGTTTCATTAACCATTCCTGGTCCAAAAATGATTTGGCATTTTGGTGAGCTAGGTATGGACGTATCCATTTGGACATGTAATAATGGTGTTGTTAATAGTGATTATGATGGTAACAATGATGGTGATTGTAAATTAGACACAAAGCCACAACCACAATGGGTAAACAACTGGATTGCAGACACTAACAGAAGTCAAATTTATAACGATTGGGCTAGGTTAAATGAGTTAAAAATAAATGAAGATGTATTTGAAGGTAACTACTCTATAGATTCAGGTGATACGACACCTCGTATTTATATTTGGGATGATACGCTTCCATCAACAAGTTTAAAAAATGTTGTTATTCTAGCAAACTTTGATGTAACTGCTCAAAACATTGTTCCTGATTTTCCTTATACTGGAACTTGGTATGATTTAATGGATGATTCAGGCAGTTCATCAATTACTGTTTCAAGTACTACTGCTACTATCAACATTCCTGCTGGAGAATTTAGAATTTATGGAAACCAAGCTTCAACTTTAAGCGTTGAAGATTTCTCATCACTATCAACACTTAAAATGTTCCCAAATCCTACTTCAAACTCTTTCAAAACTAATAAAACACTTGATAAAGTTTTGATTTACAACACCACTGGTAAACTGATCTACACTTTTGATGGAGGATTCGAAAAAAATCACGAGTTTAATGTTTCTAATCTGTCTCAAGGATTGTATATGGTTAAATTAGAAAGTAATTCTAACACTACAACTAGAAAACTAATTATTAACTAACACCTATAACTCATGAAGAAACTTTATACTTTAGCTTTAAGCTTTTTATCATTTGGTTTGTTTGCTCAAACTACAGTTCAGTATCCTCAACAGGCAGAAAACTATAACGCGTTTTTTTCTGATAGTGGCGGACATTTTAACCAAAACTCTGATGAGTTTGGTATGTGGGCTAATGGTGGCGGAGCAAAACAATCAGTAGCTTGGAGATCATTTACTGAAACTGGTCTTCCTGGAGGCACACCTTCTACAATGGCTGTTGGTGACAGCTTTACAATTACTGTTTCTGCTACCCAAGCATCTTATGGACAAATTGGTGTGTCACTACTATCAAATCCTTCAACAACATCTTGGGATGACAGAGTGAGTAACTACGCTGTTCAGGTAAACTTAAATGGAAACAGTGGAGCAAATGACCCATGGGAAGTTGTTTCAAATGGTGGCACAATAAACACTTCTTCAATTGGAGGTTCTACAAATTATGCTGATTTTAAATTTCAGTTTACTTTAAATTCTGCCAATACTATGACAGTATCAATAAACGATGGTGCTGAAGTTTTTAATATCACATTAAATAATACTGATATTACTGGTTATTCTGTTTATTTTGCTGATGACTGGAATGGAGCCGCAAATGCCAATATTTACTGGAAACCTGTTACTGAGTACACTTATGCTTCGACCTTAAGTATTAATAATGTAAATGCTGTTCCATTTAACTTATACCCAAATCCAGTTAATGATTCCTTTAAGACCAATAAATCCTTAAATGGACTTCAGATTTATGATATTACTGGTAAGCTAGTAAAATCATTTACTGGTGAGTTTACTAAAAATGATAGCTATGATATTTCGAGTTTAACTAATGGTATGTATTTAGTAAAAATAGAAAACGAAAACGGTGAGTCCATTACATCAAAACTTGTAAAGCTTTAATTGATAATAGTAATTTGAATTAGCCTTAAAAGCTTTCCATTGATTTGGAAAGCTTTTTTTTATTCTAACTTAACTTTTATAATTCCAACTCCATGAGCATCATTTTGTTGTTGCTTAGGTACTTCTGGTCCAATTGAAAACTGGATACTTTCTACTCTATTTACATCAAACTTTGAGTTATTATTGTTCTCAAAATAATAAGGTAAAAAACTTGGGTATGGTCTAGGCAGCGTAACTGTTTTTACTGGTTTTAGTTCTGATAGATTTAGTATATAATCTTTAGTTTCAGCACCTATTTCTATAACGTTCCCAAAAGAAGAACCATCATCCATCACCAAGGCTATTTGTAATTTACATGGTTTATTGTTCAAGGCTCTTCCTGTAAATACCAATTGGTTTTTAGAAGCCAAATCTTTTTGCCTTTGATTTATTTCATCAATCACAAAATGCTTGAATGAATAATCAAAAACAGGCTCAGCATTTAGGTTTTCTTCATCTACCACAAATAGGTTCTCTATGTTCATTTGGTATTCAGCTTCGTTCATATTTTGGGTTGGAATCAATTTAAAACCGCGTCGCCATTGTCTCACCAATTTATCAGAATCCTCTAAGGCATCAAACAGATAAATTGGGTTGTTTGCATTCACCACTCGTGTGGTATATGTCTCTCTATCATAAAAATCCCAAGCAAACGGATTTCCTTCTTTGTCGGCTGGATAGGTTCTGGTTTTTCCATTGGTTTCTACCAAAATATAATAGTTCAAAAAACCTTCTTTCAAATTTTCGACAGGAACCGTAACTTCAAACTTATAAGGTGCAATCTCTTTAAACTCAAGATTAAATCTACTCTCACCATTGTAACCTACTAAACTTATCTTGTCTGGTTGTTCTAGAGCTACATATTGAAGAGAAAAGGTAAATGGTTTGTCAGCACTAATTTCACCCACTTCTTTAAAAGTCATCCAAGGCTTATCAACTGTGGTTTTTGGTGCATAAAACTGATTGAGTTCATAACCCTTAAAATCTTGGTTTTTTGACCATTTTTTTGAGTTTCCTTTTCGACTCAACACATAAGTTCCTGGTCTTACTTGGAAGTTTTTCCCATTTACTTCTGAAGAAAAATTATTACCATCATTAATGGCGATTATTGAGAAATCGCTTCCTAAATCTTTCAGATTAATAGTCATATTTCGGGTTTCCCATTTGATAACGCCTACGGTTTTATCCAAACTGTTTCTTCCAAAAGGATTGTTGACCCAAATAGCATCAGGCTGCACTTCTAATCGCCAAATACCATCATCCAGCTTATCCAAAAAATAAGCTCCTGTTCCATCGTAGGTCACAAGCGTAGAATTTCTTGAACCTGCAATTTCCTTGAGCGATTTTTCATTTTTAGGATGTGATGTAGTACTATTAGTATAAAAGAATTTAGCTTCGGAATTGTATTCAGCTAAATCGGTTTTATAATCGATTTTAAAATCTCCAAACGTAGTGTTTTCAGGATACGTCCCAAAATTAGCATGCATTGGCACTTCATGAAATACTTCAGAACAAATCTTCAATGCCAAAGCTTTTTGCGGTGTGTAATTTAAGTTCATGTAGTGTGTGTTGTATTCAGTATTGGCATACGCCAAATAGGTTGGATCGTATGCAAAATGAGTCCCAATTTGGATGCCAGCACTTCTAAAACTACGTGCCATAGCTGGATAAATGTAAGAACGTCCCACATCGGCAGCATCAAATTCATACACTAACTTTGCGCCTTTATGCTTTTTGAAAACAGCATCAAAAGGCATGTTGTAATCGTTCACATTAGGCAACAAATTACCTTGCAGTTCTTCGCCATAGCCTAAACCTGTTGGATACCATTGAAACGTTCCTCCATCTACTCCTCCTTCAAAATAAGCATCCATAAACTGAACTGCATGACTCATATTATAGAAAATAGGTTTTTTGGTTCCAGTACGTTTCATAGCGTTTACCATACCACTAACAAAATTGGTAACATCTTCCGAATTTCCTCTATGGTGTGGCTCGTTGCTTACTTCAAAAGCAATAATATTAGGTTCATCTTTATAAGCTACTCCAGTGTACGGATTCACATGATTTAAAAACTGAAACAAATAATTCTGTTGCGCTTTTATCGCTTCAGGATTTGTCAAGCAATCGCCTTTTCCATATTTATGCGAAAATCCAGGTGTTTCGGTATCAGGTTCAGGCCAACCGTTTCCCCAAAAAGCAATAGGTGTAATCACATAGTTAATGTTATGGTCTTTAAGCGTTTTTAATAAATAATCGAAAGTATCCAAGTATTCATTCTCCAATAAATTTCCTTCTACATCACTTATTTGAGTATCCCAAACATGCAACCTATAAAGGTCAAAACCTAATCGGGTAAAATGGTACACTTCATTATCAATAGCTGTTTTTGGGTCTATTCCCAATTTTTTAGCAGACCTATAAGCATGTGCAAAAGGAACAGAATAATTAACTCCAAAACCTTTGACTTCTTCATTTGTGTTTTCCCAACGCATTACACCATCATCATCCACATAAACATTAGAATTTTGAGCTATTCCTACTATTGAAAAAAGCACGATAAAAAGAGTTGCTAACTTTTTCATTTTTAAAGGTATTTTGTTGTGTATAAATTATCTGCTAAATGCTTAAGCGTTTGAGCTGCAGTTTCAGGTGTAATATCGCGTTGTGCCATACCAAACATTTCATAGCCTACCATAAACTTTTTTACGGTTGCGCTTCGTAACAAAGGCGGATAAAAACTCATGTGCCAATGCCAATGCTCATTGTTTTCATTGTTAGTTGGTGCTTGATGTATTCCGCTGGAGTATGGAAACGAAGTATTAAACAGTTTATCATAAATTTTGGTCAATACCGAAATAGCTTCAGCAAACAAAATAGTTTCTTCTCTAGGCAACTCAATAATATCTTTTTGAGGCTGCTTAGGCACTATCATTGCTTCATAAGGCCAAATAGCCCAAAAAGGAACCAAGACCACAAAGGCTCTATTTTCAAAAACAATACGCTCTTTAAGTTTTAATTCTTGTTTTAAATAATCCTGAAGTAAAGTATTATTATTCTGCTTGTAGTAGGTTTCTTGATGAATATCTTTTTTTGAAACCTCATTTGGCAAAGTAGATTGACTCCAAATTTGACCATGCGGATGCGGATTACTACAACCCATTACTGCTCCTTTGTTTTCAAAAATTTGCACATAATTGATATTAGGTTGCTTCCCTAAAGACGTAAACTCACTTTGCCAAGTATGAATTACTTTTTGAATATCCTTTACATTCATATCTGCTAAGGACTTGGAATGGTCTGGACTAAAACAAATTACTTTGCAAATACCTTGCTCTGCTTCTGCTTTTATCAATCCATCATTAAGTGAGAATTGTTTAGAATCTTTTTGAAGTGCCGAAAAATCATTGACAAACACAAACACATCTTCATAGTCTGGATTTTTTTCTCCATTAGCTCTTGTATTTCCAGAACACAAATAACAATCAGGATCGTGTGTTGGTCTTGTCTCTTGATTTGTATCTTCCTCCTGCCCTTGCCAAGGTCGTTTTGCACGATGTGGAGACACCAAAACCCATTCACCTATTAATGGATTAAAGCGCTTGTGTGAATATTCTTGTGTATTTTCCATAGCTATTAATTATTAGTAAGGTGTGTACCTTGAGATAATTCGACAAAATAGATAGAGCATTCTCTCTTAAAAGCTTTTCTGTATTTTTTAGAAATGTCCTCTGAAAACGCGTTTACAGCTTCAGCCTTTACAAAATTGATAGTACAACCACCAAAGCCTCCACCCATCATTCTTGCTCCAATTACATGAGGATTATTTCGAGCTTCATCAACTAAAAAATCTAATTCTTTACAACTAATTTTAAATTGATGCTGTGCGCCATAGTGCGCCTCAAAAAGTAGTTTCCCAAAACCCAAAACGTTTTTTTCTTCAAGCATTTTTCCTGCTTTCAAAACGCGTTCATTTTCTTGAATGATGTATAAAGCTTTTTGATATTCGTCTTCAGAAAGTTGATGCTTAACACTGTTAAGCATGGCTTTAGTAGCATCTCTTAAAAAATTCACATTTAGTAATTTTGCTACTTTTTCGCATACGTCTCTTCGATCATTATATTCGGCATCAACCAAATTATGACTTACATTGGTATTGATAAGCATAACCTGATAATCCTCAAATTCTAATGGATATGTTTTTGCTTTTAGTGTTCTACAGTCAAGCAATAATGCTCTGTCCTTTTCACCAAACATGCTCGCATATTGGTCCATAATACCACATCGTACACCAACGTAATTATGCTCAGCTTTTTGGGAAATTTCAATCATTTCCTTTTTAGATAACTCAAGACCAAACAATTCGTTTAACCCAAAAACCACACTGTTCTCTAAAGCTGCTGAAGATGATAATCCAGCTCCTTTTGGGATATCACCACCAAAAACAAAATTGAAAGGTTCTACTTCTATACCTCTCTTTTGTAATTCGCCTACAACACCTACAACAAAATTTCGCCATTGACCATTAGCAATTGGCTTGATTGTGTTTAATGAAAATTCGTACTCCTCGTCTAAATCATTAGCTATTACAGTGCAATATGGTTTTTCAGCTTTTTGTATTGCTCCAACAATACCTTTGTTTATTGCGGCAGGAAACACAAATCCTTCGTTATAATCGGTATGCTCTCCAATTAAATTTATGCGTCCAGGAGAATGCAACACTAAAGGTTGAGTTTTGAATTTATCTTGAAATCTAGTTACGATTTCTGTTGTTAATTTTGGATTCATTAGCGTTTAAAATATTACAATGAATGTCTTATAATAAGTGTATTTGGGTTTTCAATATTTTGCTTTTCTTCTTTAATCAACATTTGAGCTAATCGCTTTCCCATGGCTTTAAAATCAGTTGAAATAGTTGTTATTCCATCCTCTACAACTTCTTTTAAAAGCGTATCGTTATATGAAATAATACCAATATCACTTCCTGTTTTTAATTGTTGCTCTTTTATTTTTTTTATAAGAAGTATTAAATCATGATCGTCTAAAACCAGATATACTTCTCCTTTTTTAAGTATCCTATTATCTAACGAATCAATAACTTCACAAGGAAAATCAATGGACTTTCTAAATTTTTGAAAACCATTTAACATGCCTTTAGGCTGCTTTAAACTTGGAAATAACAACACCACTCTTTCATATTTTTTAATTAAGTGGAATGCGTCATTTAAACTCTTAAAAATGTCGTTTTCAAAATTTTGATGAATAGATGGATAGTGTTGTAATTCTTCAGGCATTTGATCAAGAATATAAACCTTATCTTCTGGAAGTTTATCAATCACCATTTGTGTTTGGCTCATATTTGCAGGCATAATTACATAGTAATTGTAATTTCCAATACTATCATAAATATGCTTTTGGAAAACATCAAAACTAAAATGATGAAAAAAGATATCTACTTGAATATTATCATTTAATTCTTCTAAAAAAGCATTATATAAATCTTCCTTAAATGCATTAAGTTCATCAAAAAGCAAAAACACTTTTCGCTTCACATCTATATTTTCACTTTTAATGTAATAACCTTTACCAGAAACCGACTCAACAATCCCTCGCATTTTCAACTCATTAAAAGCCATCAAAACAGTATCTCTAGACAACGAAAACTTATTCCTAATACTATTAATAGAAGGTAGTTTGTCACCCTTTTTTAGCAATCCACTGGTTAAACCATCTTCAATTGAAGTTATAATTTGTTTATACTTTGGTGCTCCTATTTGTTCTGAAACTGAAATAATACTCATGTGACAAAGATATAAAAAACTGGTAGGTACTGGTAGGGTTTTTGAAAAATATTTTTTAAATTCGCATCAAACAATAGTGTTTTTAAGTATTTTAATCATCAAACTCTTTGATTTTTATGAAATTAACAAAGTCCATATACGCTCTCAATTTAATCCTGTTTTTAGTTTTTGCATGTTCGTCTGATAGTGATAATTCAAACAATCAAGATCCATCAGATGACGATCCTACTCCTATTGAAGATAGTTTTTATTATGGTGCAGATTTATCTTACGTAAACGAAATGGAAGATTGTGGAGCGACATACAAAGATGCAAACGGAGCTACTAAAGACCCTTTTACCATTTTTCAAGAAGCAGGAACAAACCTAGTACGTGTGCGTTTATGGCACAATCCTACTTGGACCAATTACTCAAATTTTAACGATGTAAAAGAAACCATTCAACGTGCTAAAGCAAAAGGAATGGATGTACTCTTAGATTTTCATTATTCCGATACTTGGGCAGATCCAGACACTCAAGAAATTCCAGCAGCTTGGGTAAGTGAAATTGATAACAATGAAACATTAGGAAACCTGCTTTACAACTATACTTATGATACTTTAGAAGCACTTTCTAATGACAACTTATTACCAGAAATAGTGCAAGTGGGCAACGAAATAAATGGTATGATTTTACAACAAGGCGAACTCGTTTGGCCTATCGATTGGACTAGAAATTCGCATTTGATAAATAAAGGCATTGAAGCAGTTAGAGACATTTCAGTAGCCAAAAATAAAAACATTGAAATCATGCTTCACATTGCTCAACCCGAAAATGGCTTGTGGTGGTTTGAACAGGCAACCAGTGCAGGTGTAACTGATTATGACTGGATTGGGCTTTCCTATTATCCAATATGGAGCGATTACAATTTAAGCAACGTGGGTTCTGCCCTAAGCACATTAATCAACACCTACAACAAACGTTTAATGATTGTTGAAACTGCTTATCCATTTACTATGGAAAATACCGATAGTGCCAATAACATTCTTGGAAACGACGCTTTAGTTTCTAGTTATCCTGCTACTCAACAAGGTCAATTAGGGTATTTAAATCAACTCCAAAGCGTCGTAGAAAATGCAGGTGGAGAAGGTATTGTGTATTGGGAACCTGCTTGGGTTTCTACTAGCTGCTCCACGCAATGGGCTCAAGGTTCTCATTGGGACAACGCTACACTTTTTGATCATAATTATCAAGCTACTTTAGGCATGCAATTTTATAACGGTTCACAAGGCAATTAAACATGAAAACTAAAGCACTTCTTTTTTTCTTATCAATCATAATTTTAAGCTGTTCAAAAACTAAAAAGGAGTCTTCCACTCGTGAAATTTTAACTTTAAAAGAAGGCTGGAAATTCCAAAAAGGCAGCTTTCCAGATGCGGCTTCAAGTGATTTTGACGATAACAATTGGGAAACCATAAACGTACCACACGATTGGGCTATTTACGGACCGTTTGACAAAGAAATTGATAAACAAGTAGTAGCCATCACCCAAAATGGTGAAGAAGTAGCCACAGAAAAAACAGGACGCACAGGTGCTTTACCTTACATTGGCGAAGCGTGGTATAGAAATACGTTTGACATACCTAATTATGATAAAAACAAAAAGGTTTTGATTTTATTTGAAGGCGCTATGAGCGAACCTGAAGTCTTCGTAAACGGTAAAAAAGTTGGCGAATGGAAATATGGTTACGCCTATTTCTATTTTGATATTTCTGAGCACATACAAGCAACAAACAATACACTTTCAGTAAAACTCAACAACAAAGGAAAATCTTCAAGATGGTATCCTGGAGCTGGCTTATACAGAAATGTACGTGTTATTTTAAAAAATCAAGAAAGTATTGACCAATGGGGAACCTTCATTACAACGCCAAATATTAATGAAGAGGTTGCTCAAGTAAATGTTAAGACCAAAGTCACAGGAGATAATCTAAAACTAGTTACCACTATTTTTGATGCTGAAGGCAATGAAGTTGTTTCAAATGAAACTACTAAGCGTTTCGGTAACCAATTCGAACAAAACATTGCCGTAAAAAACCCAAAACTGTGGGATACTGAAAATCCTTATCTATATAAAGCTATTTCAAAATTGTATGTGGGCAATACTTTAAAGGATGAAGTCACTACCAAATTTGGTATTCGTGACATCAACTACGACCGAAATACTGGTTTTTCTCTTAACGGAAAACCAACCAAGTTTAAAGGAGTTTGTTTACATCATGATTTAGGCCCTTTAGGAACAGCAGTCAACACCTCAGCTTTAAGACGTCAGTTAG
The DNA here is from genome assembly GCF_050509525.1 of Gaetbulibacter sp. PBL-D1. NCBI lineage: Bacteria > Pseudomonadati > Bacteroidota > Flavobacteriia > Flavobacteriales > Flavobacteriaceae > Gaetbulibacter > Gaetbulibacter sp. PBL-D1. The sequence goes on from NZ_JBNWKB010000004.1 coordinate 171,601, forward strand.
AAATATTAAAAGATATGGGAGCAAATGCTATTAGGAGTTCCCACAATATGCCATCGTTTGAACAACTGGAATTGTGTGACGAAATGGGATTTCTATTTTTAGCCGAAAGCTTTGACGAATGGAAAAAACCAAAAGTTGAAAACGGTTACAACCTATACTTTGATGACTATGCCGAAAAAGATGTGGTCAACTTAGTGCGTGCAACAAGAAACCATCCTTCAATTGTCATGTGGAGTTCTGGAAATGAAGTACCAGACCAATGGGGAAGCGAAGGTGTAAAACGTGCCAAATGGCTACAGGATATTTTTCATCGTGAAGACCCAACACGACCTGTTACTGTAGGTATGGACCAAGTAAAAGCGGTTATGGAATCTGGGTTTGGAGCCATTATGGACATTCCAGGACTAAACTATCGTGTGCATTTATATGAGGAAGCTTACGAACGTTTTCCGCAAGGATTTATTCTAGGTTCAGAAACAGCTTCGACCGTAAGTTCTCGTGGTATTTACCATTTTCCTGTTGAAAAAGGTAGCATGGTGCAACATGACGATTACCAATCCTCTTCTTATGATTTGGAATATTGCAGCTGGTCTAACCTTCCAGAAGACGATTTCATCTTACAGGACAACAAACCTTGGGTTTTAGGCGAATTTGTTTGGACTGGTTTTGATTATTTAGGTGAACCAACACCTTATGACGAAGTGTGGCCATCACGTAGTTCGTATTTTGGAATTAATGATTTAGCAGGCTTGCCAAAAGACCGTTACTATTTGTACCGAAGCAGATGGAATACTAAAGACGAAACCTTACACATCTTACCACATTGGAATTGGGAAGGTCGCGAAGGCGTAACAACACCTGTTTTTGTTTATACCAATTACAATAGTGCTGAATTATTTTTGAACGGAAAAAGTTTGGGTATTCAAACCAAAAATAATAGTTCACCGCAACATCGCTATCGATTAATGTGGATGGATGTAAACTATGAATCTGGAACTTTAAAAGTAGTAGCGCTAGATGATAACGGAAATCCAACTGCTGAAAAAGAGATTAAAACTTCAGGTAAACCACATCAACTAATTTTAGAACCTAACACTACAACTATAAAAGCAAATGGCGAAGATCTTGCTTTTGTAACCGTTTCAGTTGTGGATGAAAATGGGATTCCTTGTCCTACAGCAACTAATCAGTTAAAATTTGAAGTAACAGGCAATGGAAGGTATCGAGCAGCTTGTAATGGAGATGCTACCTCATTGGAGCAATTTCATTTACCAACCATGAAACTATTTAGTGGAAAGCTTGTTGTTTTGGTACAATCCACAAAGGAAGCAGGAGATATTACGCTTACCGTTTCAGGTGAAGGATTAAAACCTTCTAGTGTTCAGTTAAAATCAATGTAATAAAAAAAGCCTCAGTATTTAACTGAAGCTTTCTCGTCTTGTACAGGCGGAGAGACTCGAACTCTCACACCTCGCGGCACTAGATCCTAAGTCTAGCGTGTCTACCAATTCCACCACGCCTGCATTTATTCTCCGAAGTTTCGGGATGCAAATATAAACAATAGTTTCAATATTCAAATAACTTTATTTACTAAAAAATCGTCCTCGATTTTGTATTTTTGGGAGAATTCAAAAAAATACAACATATGCAACATATTCAATCTTATATTGAAGAACATAAAGATCGATTTTTAAATGAGTTGATTGATTTACTCAAAATACCTTCTATTAGTGCTGACTCAGCTTATAAAAATGATGTTTTAAAAACGGCTGATGCTATTAAAACCAGCTTAGAGCTTGCTGGATGTGACCATGTAGAAGTTTGCGAAACCGAAGGTTACCCAATCGTTTATGGCGAAAAAATAATTGATAAAAACCTACCTACCGTTTTAGTGTATGGTCATTATGATGTACAACCACCAGACCCACTTGAGCTGTGGACTTCACCGCCTTTTGAGCCAGTAATAAAAGCAACCGAACTTCATCCTGAAGGTGCTATTTTTGCGCGTGGAGCTTGCGATGACAAAGGCCAAATGTATATGCATGTTAAGGCTATGGAGTTTATGACTAAAACCAACCAACTACCTTGTAATGTGAAATTTATGATTGAAGGTGAAGAAGAAGTTGGTAGCGTTAACCTTTCAAAATTTGTTAAAAACAACCAGGAGAAATTAAAAAATGATGTCATTTTAATTTCTGATACAGGAATGATTGCTAAAGATGTACCTTCTATTACAACAGGCTTAAGAGGATTAAGCTATGTAGAAGTTGAAGTTACTGGACCTAACAGAGACTTACACTCTGGTTTATATGGAGGAGCTGTTGCTAATCCAATAAATGTGTTAACCAAAATGATTGCATCTCTTCATGACGAAAACAATCATATTACAATCCCAGGATTTTATGATAAGGTTGAAAATTTATCAGATGCAGAACGTGCTGAAATGGCAAAAGCACCTTTTTCATTAGAAGACTACAAAAAAGCTTTAGATATTGATGCTGTTTATGGAGAAGAAGGATATACTACAAACGAACGCAACTCAATACGACCAACTCTTGATGTTAATGGCATTTGGGGAGGTTATACTGGCGAAGGCGCTAAAACAGTTATTGCTAGTAAAGCTTACGCCAAAATATCAATGCGTTTAGTACCTCATCAAGATTGGGAGGACATCACACAGTTATTTAAAACTCATTTTGAAAGTATAGCTCCAGCAGGAGTAAAAGTAAAAGTGAAACCTCATCATGGTGGACAAGGTTATGTAACACCTATTGATAGTATAGGTTATCAAGCAGCTTCAAAAGCTTATGAAGACACCTTTGGAAAAACACCAATACCTCAACGTAGTGGTGGAAGTATTCCAATTGTTTCTCTTTTTGAGCAAGAACTGAAAAGTAAAACTATTTTAATGGGATTCGGTTTAAATAGTGATGCTATACATTCACCAAACGAACATTATGGTGTGTGGAATTATTTTAAAGGCATCGAAACTATTCCTTTATTTTATAAGTATTTTACTGAGCTTTCTAAATAATAGTAATAAAAAACCGTTCAATTTCTTGAACGGTTTTTTTATGCTTTTTACAAAAAGTTACTCCTTAACAATTTTATAAGTCCCTGATTTATTAGAAGACGACACTTTTAAAAAATAAATACCTTTAGGCAAATCTTTTGTTTTCAAAGTTGTTGAACCCATAATTTCTGATTTATTTAATAGCAATTTACCTCCAACATCATAAAGAGTAAATTCATAAGGCTCTTCAAAAGAAATATCGATATTGAGTTTACTTTTTACAGGATTTGGAAAAACACTTATTTCAGAATTAGAAAACGGTTCTAAACTCAACGAATTAAAACTCACACAAACACTAAACTCTGAACAACTTCCATTGGTGACTTCAACAGCATAATTACCATTTACAGTTGGTGTAAAAGTTTGCCCTGTTTCACCTGACAATGCAATGTTTGTATCACAATTATACCATTGATAAGATGCAGAAGCATCATTAGAAGTTAATGTACTTGGGCTTTGCGTAATTGTATTATCAACATCAATCAAATTTGCCTTAGTAACCATATAACCCATAATAAGCTTAGCTAATTCATGATAATACGGAAAGTTTAACGTGTTGTACCTATCATTTGAAGAATGGTAAAATGGTGTTTCGTCATTAGTTTCCCAAGACTCTCCTACTAAAACAGCTGTAAAACCTTGATTCCAAAACCTAGCATGATCACTTGCTGTTGTTCCAGGATTTACAACATTAACATTTAAAGTAAAACCATAGGTAGGATCTTCTAAAACTGCAATAATATCATCTTTCATAGCAAGCGAATTGCCAAAATCTCTAACATCAATATCAAAATCGTTATCATCATTGCCATCATAACCCATCATATCAATGTTTAAAACGCCCAAGATATTATCACCATTTGAAGCTGCTTGAGTAGCGTAATAATTTGCACCTAGTAAGCCTATTTCTTCTTCATCCCAAAGTGCATAAACAATAGTATTGTCTAAGCATTGTGTCGATAAAATACGAGCAATTTCTAGTACAGTTGCAACTCCACTAGCATTATCATCAGCACAATAATCGGCAACCGTATCATAATGCGCACAAATAATATAAATATCGTCAGGATTGGTTTTTCCTACTTGAGTTGCAATTACATTTCTACCGTTAGAGTCGAATTGTTGAGCTACTACAGTAATGTTGTCCATTTGCTCAAACCTTTGAACCAAATAGTCTGCTGCCAAATCGTTATTTGCTTGTTGCCTATTAAGAATTGTTACTGTATTTCCGTTAACAACAGTCGATTGCTCACCTGAAAATTCTCTTAAGGTGAGTTGAAGAGAGTCTAAATTGACTTCATTTATAATGTCTGAAATGTTTTGAGCACTTGTAACGAACACAAATGCAAAAACACCTAACAGACTAAAAATAAGCTTCTTCATTTTGGGGATTCGTGTGAAATTTAGTCAAATATAATAGATTTTAATAAAATAATGCCTTGGATAATTTGGTTGTTTTGTTTTTTATTCTACATTTGTAGAGTTAATTCTAAATATGTAGAATAATGAGTTTATCAAAAACCGAAGAAGATTTAATGAACCATCTGTGGAAGTTAGAAAAAGCTTTCATGAAAGATTTGCTTGATGCTTACCCAGAACCAAAACCAGCTACAACAACCGTTGCTACACTTTTAAAACGTATGATTGATAAAGGATTTGTAGATTATAAACTCTATGGAAAGTCTAGAGAATATTTTCCTTTAGTAAAAAAGAAAGATTATTTCTCTAAGCATGTTAATGGGTTAATCAAGAACTTTTTTAATGATAGCGCAAGTCAATTTGCATCGTTTTTTACCAAAGAAACTAACTTATCAAAAAAAGAACTTGAAGACTTAAAAGCTTTAATTGATAGTGAAATAAAAAAGAAACCAAACTAAAAAACCATGCTCGATTATATTTTAAAATCATCGGCTTGCTTACTTGTTTTACTACTATTTTACAAGTTAATCTTGGAGCGTGAAAACATGCACCAGCTAAAACGTTTCTACCTATTGTTTGCAACCGTTTTAGGGTTTACTATTCCGTTTATTACCATTACAACCTATGTAGAACCAACATATACTTTAGGCACATTTCAACCTCCTTTATTAGAGCCAGTGTTTTATCCTGAAACAACTCAACCTACTGAACAAAACACCAATTTTTGGTCTATACTATTATGGAGTATTTATGGAATAGGAGTGCTTTTATTTTTAGTGAAGTTTATGGTTAACCTCACAAAACTCATCGTAAAAATAAAGACCAATCCTAAACTAAAAAGCAAAAACATCATTAATGTTTTAATCAATAATCTTGAAATTCCTCACACGTTTTTAAGCTATATCTTTTTAAACAAAGCCAAGTTTGAAAACAATCAAATACCAGAAGAAGTATTATTACATGAGCACACACACGCTACTCAAAAACATAGTTTAGACATATTATTTATTGAACTTTTACAAATTGTGTTTTGGTTTAATCCAATTATATACTTCTTAAAAAAAGACGTTAAACTCAACCATGAGTACTTAGCTGACCAAGCCGTATTACAACAAGGTACACAAATAAACACATACCAACATTTATTGTTGGCTTTTTCATCAACACATGGTGGTAACGAACTTACCAATGCCATTAATTATTCATCAATCAAAAAACGACTTACAGTTATGAAAACACAAACATCATCCACCAAAAAATGGATTAAAACCTTAGTGGTTTTACCACTTTTGGCAATTTTAATCTTTGGGTTTAGTAAGAAAGAAGAGGTTGTAAAAGAAGTCACACCTTTAATTACTGAAAACAACCACACAACTACTCCTGTTTTAGAAGTAAAACAAAATCAATCAATATTAATACTGAACAATGAAAATACATCTTTAGAAAGCTTAGGTGAAGATTTTTTGAGTATCACAAAAGGCGAAAAATCAGATTTAAAAATCATTTCAGAAGAAAACATTAAAATGTCCTTTATTGAACAAATTAGTGAAGCTTTAAAACCAAACTTATTGCAAATCTATTTTGAGTCTGAATATGGAATAACTCACGATAATTTCAACTTTAATAGTGACAAGGAAATTGTAAACAATCATATTGAGAATAAACCACTACTAGAGTTTATAAATGGAATTAAAACGGATTGCAACCAATGCGCTCTAAGTAAAAACCTAATTGGTCAGTTAGCAATTACCACAACTCTTGATGAAACTGTTGAAGAGTTTAAAATTCAATTTAAAAATGAAGATGCGTTTTTAGTAAAAGGCAATCAATTGGATGCCAGAGCACAGGAACTTCTTAAAAAAATGAATCATAATGATTTGGTATTCATTTATGATATTAAAACTAAGTTCAAGACATTTAAAAACAAAATACAGCTTAAAGCAAAAATCACAAAACAAGACGAGAACAAAGGTGCTTCAGAAGAACAAATGCAAGAGTATCGCAATTTTATCAATGAATACAAATCAACTAACGTTGTTTATTCTGAAAAACATAAACGTGCGGTAATTATTTATGACCAATTAATGACTGATAAGCAACGTGCATCGGTTGATAAATATCCTAGTAATTTAATTCCTGATAGCAATCTTTCTAAAACACAACCAAAGCAACCAACATCCTCTGAGTTTGAATCTTGGAAAAATGAAAAAGAGTTTGCCATTTGGTTAGATGGAAAACCCATACCAAACTCAAATCTAAGCAAACTTTCTGCTAATGATATTGTATATTATACAGGTTCATTTGTTCACAATAATGCAAGAAGCGATAGGTTTCCTCAACCTTACCAATACTCATTATACACAAAGAAAGGGTTTGAAAACACGTATCAAAAAGCAAATGTAAATCAGTATAAAAAAGCATCAGAAGCATATACTAATGCGATACAAAATTTCTTAAAGGGTTCACAAGAAGACAATTCTGAACTAAAAATTTTAAAAGCTCAAGCTGATAAAATATACAATACGTTTACAAAAGAAGAACTTAAAGAGAATAACATACTACAAACACCTCCATTACCAGCTCAAAAAAAAGCATTTAACAATTGGGTTAAGGTTGAAAATATCTTAGAACAGAGTTCGCAAGACACTAAAGGAGTTACTAAAGAAGAATTAAAAGAATACAATACGCTTGCTAAACATATCAATTCTCAAATTTCTGAGAGTGAATATCCAATTGTGAAGCACAAAGATGCAGTAAGGGTAAAGTATTTGTACAATAAAATGTCTAAAGAGCAAAAAGAATCTGCCGAAGCTTTTCCCGATTTCTCAAAGCTTCCACCTCCACCTCCACCTGCTCCAGACCCAAATGTTAAAACAGGCTTTATAACTATTAATAATTCTACTCATTATTATGTTACTCAAAATGGAAACACTAAATATTATAACCGTTATGGTCAAGAAACCAATAAGGAAGGAACTATAATCAACGACACTCAAGTTGATGGCGACAAAGTAGTTCCAGGTCAAAAAATAACAAAAGTATATAAAGATGATAAGGTTGTAAGTGAGTTTAATAAAAATTGGGATCAAGACGTTCCACCTCCTCCACCTCCTCCAAAATCACCTTTAGACCATATAATTGACATGGCTAAAAAAGGCGCTGCATTTTTTTATGAAGGAAAGTCAATTTCTTCAGACGAAGCCATTGCTTTATTAAAAAAGAATAATGAGCTTAATATTTCCACACAACAGACTGATTCAAAACAAGCTAAAGTTTACATCACAAAAGCACCTGTTAGTATTAAAAATTGATTCACTTAAAACTTACAATTACCAGAAGCCTTGAATTTTCAAGGCTTTTTTTGTAACAATTCAGTGTTTTTTACGTTCTAATAGTCATCAACCAAAAAACCGAATCAGTTATGTTAAAAAAATTCTTCATCATTTGTTCTGGTTCTGATACTGATATTCTTGACAATTGTTCTATTGGCGAACAAAACAAATTTGCAGGTATTGGAGCTACTGTTTTTTTTACTGCAGTAATGGCATTTATTGCTGCTAGTTATGCGCTTTATACTGTTTTTGATAATTATTTTACAGCTGTTGCTTTTGGTTTTATTTGGGGATTACTCATTTTTAACCTCGACCGCTTTATAGTATCAACCATAAAAAAAAGAGGTAACATTATTGATGAGCTTATACAAGCTTCTCCAAGGATAATTTTAGCAGTGATTATAGCTATAGTTATTTCTAAACCACTCGAATTAAAGATTTTTGAAAAGGAAATCAACCAGGTGCTTTTAGAAGAAAAGAATAGCATGACACTTGCTAATCAAAATCAAATTGCTGAACAATACACTCCTGAAATTGCAGCATTAGAAAACAATATTGAGTTTCTTAGAAATCAAGTCAACACCAAAGAAGCTGAAGTTAATGCACTGTACGACACCTACATTACTGAAGCTGAAGGCACAAGTGGCTCCATGAAACTAGGCAAAGGTCCTGTTTACAAAGAAAAACGTGATAAGCATGATACTGCTCTAGCGGAATTACAACAACTAAAAGCCGCTAATAAAACAAAAATCGAAGCGATTGAAGCTGAAATTACTCAGCTTAAAACCAATTACGACACACAAATTGCAACCACACAACCTATTATTGATGGTTTTGATGGTTTAATGGCTCGTGTAAATGCTTTAGGCAAACTACCTTGGCTGCCTTCGTTTTTTATCTTTTTGCTGTTTTTAGCTATTGAAACCTCTCCTATTTTTGCAAAACTATTATCTCCAAAAGGCGAGTATGATTTCAAACTAGAAGATGCTGAAACTGCTGTTAAAACTTGGGTTGAACAAAAGGTTAACGAACGAAATGTTCTATTAAAAACAGATAGAGACATCAACAATAAAATCTACAGCGATATTGCTGAGGAAGACGAGTTGTATCAATACAAGCGCAAAAAAGCTCGAGAATTAATGCAACTACAAGCTGAAGCCTTTTTTAAGCACCAAAAAAACGCATTATAAATTAAGCTGCTGTTTCTTTAGTTTTAAAATGGTCGTATAACTCTTTACATCCAAAACCAATAATCGACAAGCGTTTTTGTTTTGTAATAGATTCGTTATGGAGTTTAGCTAATGCTCTTACACCATATCTATCAATACTTTCAATGCCTTCAATACTAATGGTGATTTCATCAGACTTTTCGAATACATTTCTAAATTCATGATGAAAAACATCTACACTAGTTCTATCGAGTACACCAGTGACTTTAAAAAAATTGTTGTAGCAAGTAATTTTAAGACTCATAAACATAATTTTATAAGGTTAAACAATAAATCTGGTGCTATTAAAATCGGGTGGGAATGGTGTAAATGTCTATAAATGAAATAAAAAACCGAAAGATTTTCGATAAACTACTTAAAAGCTAGACTAGATAAAATTACAAAGCAGAAAAGTCGACAAAACACAGGTTTAGAGTATTTTACCTACTAAAATCTTCTGTCTGGAGTAAAAACATTCACATCTAGCGAAGTTGGATGATTTGAAATAATTTCAGACACTAACTTCCCTGTTGCTGTTCCCATACTCCAACCCATCATTGCATGCCCTGTTGCAATAGTTAGATTTTCGCATTTTGATGATTTTCCTATATAAGGTAATCCATCAGGAGTAACTGGTCGCAAACCACACGCTGCATTTTGCTTTTCTTGTTGAGTTAATTCTACATTAGGATAAAAACGTGTTGTCGCTTGAGAAATGGCTTCAACTCGAGTGTTGTTGACTGTATGGTTAATTCCTGCTATTTCCATAGTACCTGCAAAACGCGTAAAACCATTCATAGGAGTTACTGCTACTTTAGCTTCTGTTAATATTGAAGGAATTTGTATTCCAGTAGTCTGAGTAGTATTGATTCTGTAGCCTTTTCCTGCTTGTAACAATAATTTTAAACCTAATTTTTTACTGAGCAAGTGACTCCAAGAACCAGCAGCCAAAACAAACTCATCTGCCTTTAAAGATTGCTTATTTGTTTTTATTTCTGAAATCTTTCCGTTGTCAACCGTTAAATCTTCTACTTTTTCACTTAAAAGAAATTGAACTCCTACAGTTTGTAAATATGTTTTCATTTCAGCCATAAACTCATGTGGTGTAGTATGCGAATCGCATTTATAATACGTTGCACCTTTAACATTTATGTTGACGTTAGGTTCTAAAGTTTTCAGATCTTGAAGACTAATTTCTGATGCATCTAACCCTTCTCGTTTAGCTAAATGTGCTGTTTTAACTTCTTCTTCAAGCATTTTTTCTGTTTGACACAACATTAAAAGCCCTTTCTTTTCATAATGAAATGAAAAGTTCTCAGCTTGCTTTATATCGTCATACAAGTCCTGACTCAACAATGAAATAGATTTTATGGCAGGAATTGCTTTTTTAACATGATTAGCATTACACGACTTATTAAACGCTAAGACCCATTTTAGAAAATCAGATTCTAATCTTGGTTTAATGTATAACGGACTTGATGAATTAAACATCCATTTTAATCCTTTTTTCATAACTCCAGGAGCAGAAAGTGGAACAATATGACTTGGTGATAAATAACCTGCATTTACATAAGAAGCTCCTGAGTCCATACCAAATTGATCAACAACAGTTACTTGGTGACCTTCTTTTTGAAGATAATACGCAGAACATAAACCAATAATTCCGCCTCCAATTATTATACAATGCTTCATGGATTTAATGATTTAATGAAATAGTGCTTCATAAAATTAATTAATTGTTCCTGCACTTTTTCTAGCTTTAGAAACTATTTTTACAATTTCAAGCGCTTCGTTCATTAAAGGTGTAAGATGTTCAACAGAAACTAAATTAGAATCATTTAAAATTTCTAACCAAAATAAAGTCTCGTCAGCCTCTTCAACTACAATAGACATTTTCGAGAAAAATTCTTTTTTTGAACGTGAAATACAAGCAGCTCTATAATTTGCTGCAGTGGAAGTTGCAGATCGAATAAGTTGCCTACCAATAACTCTGGTTGCTTCAGTTTTCTGAATTTCATCATAAAGCAAGATAATATCGACAGCCAATTGCTTTGTTCTTTTCTTTATTGATTCTACAAATTCTGACTTTTCCATAATTACATCATTATTTCATTATTTCATTGTTTCATTGTTTCATTGTTTCAGTCTTAAATCACTTGAAATCCATACGCATAAGGATCGTCTTCAGTATCTATAGTTATTGTATTATGTCCATAAATTTTTGCCCAACCTTGAATACTTGGCATTATGGCTAATTTACTATCTAAAGTTGTTTCTTTTTCAACACGTCCTATAAATTTACTACCTATAAAACTTTCATGAATAAAATCTTCTCCAACCTTCAGCTTTCCTTTTGCGTACAACTGTGCCATTCTAGCTGAAGTTCCTGTACCACATGGACTTCTATCTATGGCTTTATCACCATAAAACACCGCATTTCTACCTGATGAATTAGCATCAATAGGGTTTCCTGTCCAGAGCATGTGTGAGACATCTTTTATAGTTTCATTTTCAGGATGTATAAATTGATTAGGATATTTTTCATTAATGCGCTGTCTTACCACTTGTGAGTACTGGATAATTTTTGATGCTGAAAAATCATGAACTCCAGAAAAATTATCTTGTGGGTCAACGATAGCATAAAAATTTCCTCCGTAAGCAACATCAAACTTAATTTCACCTAATTCAGGACATTCAACTGATAAGTTTTCTGCTGCTAAATAACTTTTCACGTTAGTTAGCTTAACCCAATCTACTTTTTTACCTATTTGTTGATATTCTATATCTACCAAACCAGCAGGAGCTTCCATTTTTATTTTTCCAGGTGTTTTAGGAGTAATCAATCCCTCTTCAATAGCAATGGTAATTGTTCCTATAGTACCATGTCCACACATTGGCAAGCATCCTGAAGTTTCAATAAACAAAATGGCAAAATCATTTTCTGGATTGTGTGGTGGATATAAAATTGAACCACTCATCATGTCATGACCTCGTGGTTCAAACATTAATCCTTTTCGTATCCAGTCAAAGTCTTTTAAAAAATGCTGACGCTTTTCGCTCATTGTTTTACCAATAAGTTTTGGCCCTCCTTCTTTTATAAGCCTAACAGGATTTCCGCAGGTATGCGCATCAATGCAAACAAAAGTGTTTTTACTCATTTACAAATTTTTAAGCACTCTCCTTATAAGTTTTAGGAAAGTGTCATTCAATTAACAATTCTTTTATTTTTGTTTCTAATGATAACAAAACGCTAAACATATTTTGTTTGACTTCAATATCTGAGAACCTAACAAAAATTACTCCTTCTTTTTCAAGTCGTCCCTGTCTTCTTGCATCATAAAAATATTTATGTTCATGACTACTTCCATCAATTTCAATAGCCAAACCTATTTCATGACAATAGAAATCTACAATATAATCCAACATAGGCACCTGTCTATGAAACTGGACTCCAAAAGCTCTGTTCTTTATATTTTGCCAAAGTAATATTTCTGACATTGTAGAGTTTTTTCTTAAATGTCTAGCATATTCTCTGAGCTCAGGATTATATGGAATTATTTTGTTAGGCATGTTTCTTTTTACACTCCCCTTAATCCCCTCTCAAGAGGGGAATTCTTTTGAGTTTCCTCCCTTGAGGGAGGACTAAGGTGGGTGTTTAGTTTACTTTTTGAATGTAGTTATTCACTCGCTCTTCAAGGATTGACAAGGTTACTGTGCCTTGTTCTAAAATTATTTCATGAAATGCTCTAATATCAAACTTAGCACCTAATTCTTTTTCTGCTTTTTGACGTAGTTCTCTTATTTTCAATTCTCCAATTTTATAAGATAATGCTTGTCCTGGCCATGAAATGTATCTGTCAGTTTCGGTATTAATTTCGTGTAGTGATAATGCAGTATTTGATGACATATAATCCACTACTTGCTCTCGCGTCCATCCTTTTGCATGTATCCCTGTATCAACCACCAATCGGCAAGCACGCCACATTTCGTAAGTTAATTTTCCGAATTGTTCATATGGCGTTGTGTATATACCCATTTCATCAGCTAAATATTCTGAATATAATCCCCAACCTTCTCCATAAGCTGAGAGGTATAAATTTTTTCTAAACTGCGGAATACTGTCTCCTAGTTCATTATTTAAGCTCCCTTGTAAGTGATGACCAGGAACTGCCTCATGAGCTGTTAATGCTGGCAAGGTGTACAGGGTTCTACTAGGTAAATCGTAAGTATTTACCCAATAATAACCAGGATTAGTGCTTTCTTTAGAAGTGCCTATGTAACGACCACCTGTATATTTTGGTGCAATAGCATCTGGTACTGGAGCTACACCATAAGGTTTACGTGGTAAGGTTTTGAAATATCTTGGCAACTGCGCATCAATACGTTTTGCCATATCACGAGCAATCATTAAAATTTCCTCAGGAGTTTCAGCATAAAACTGCTTGTCTGTTCTTAAAAAATGAAAGAAGTCAGCAAAGCTTCCTTCAAAATTTAACTCTTTTATGATTTGCTCCATTTCGGCTTTTATACGAGCAACTTCTTTTAATCCAATATTGTGAATATCGTCTGCTGTGTATTGTGTACTAGTTGTATAAAAGTTAATTCTATTTTGATAAAACTCATTTCCGTTTGGCGTTTCAGAAACACCTAAAGATGTTCTTGTTTTTGGGAAATACTCGGTTTCAAAAAAAGTTTTAATCCGCTTAAATTCTGGAGTTACTTTTGTTTCAATTGCATTTTTAGCAGCTGTTAACACAGAGTCTTTTTGAGCTTCACTTAAATCTGAAGGTAAATTCTTAAATGGCGAATAGTAGTAACTATCTTGATAATTATCTACAATATTATCGTTATACGTTGATTCATAACCTTTAAAAATAACTAGAGGTTGCGAAATCCCTTTTTCTAATCCTTCTCTTAAGTTTACCAGATGCTGATTTACAAATTCTGGAATAGCATTAAGCTTATTTAAGTAATCTTTTACTTGATTATAATTTGCAAGCGGTCTTACCTCATAAGTCAAGCTGCTATGAAAACCTGCATCAGAAAGTATTGGATTTAAGTATTGTTCAAACATGTAATAATCAATTTGGTCTTGAAGCACAAACGCTAAAAGTTTAGCTGAAATTTTATCAGTTTCGCTCAAACTACTTGTGTCAATTTTTGCTAATTCATCTAATGTTTTTTGAGCAAAAACAGCTTCGGTTTTATAATATTCTTTTGTAAAAAGACCTAAAGGATATGACTTGTAATCATACCCTTCATGATCTTGATAGCTATTAATGATTTCATCTAATTTTGATGCTTTCTCAACTTGTTGGTCTTTGTTGCATCCAAAGCATAGTACCAATGCAATAAGTGCAATTTGTTTTATGCGTTTCATATTTTTTCAGTGGTTTGTTTGTTATTTACTAAACGTGAAATCTCAAGTGGATTTTCATTTTTCAGTTCATCAGGAAGCAATTCATTAGGCCAATCTTGATAACTAAATGGACGCACCCAACGCTTTATAGAATGAATACCAACAGCTGTAAAACGACTATCAGTTGATGATGGATATGGACCACCATGTGTCATTGAAGGGCAAACCTCAACTCCTGTTGGCACACCATTAAAAATGATTCGTCCTACTCTATTTTGTAATGCAGAAACAATTTCAGGATATTGAGCAGCTTCATCATCATGAGCAATTAATGTTCCTGTAAGCTGACCTTCTAAATTTGAAATAATAGCTTCTAATTCTTCTACAGAGTCACATTCAACAACTAAAGAATATGGTCCAAACACTTCTTGGTGTAATGTTGGATTATCTATAAATGCTTTTCCAGAAACCGTTGCAACTGTTTGTCTAGCATAGTTGGTTTTAACGTCTTCAGCATATTCAGCAGCAACGTGTAAATTATCTTGAGTCACAGCCTTTTGTCGTTTAGCATCATAAGCCTTAATAATATTAGGATGTAGCATACAAGTAGGATCGATTTTTATAATTTCTTCAGATAATTTAATGATGAAATTGGTTAAATCATCACCTTTAATTCCTAAAATTAAACCTGGATTGGTACAAAACTGACCTGTTCCTAACGTGATAGAACTCGCATAGGTTTTTGCTAAACTCTCATGATTGTTTTTTACGGATTTTGGAAGCATCACAACAGGATTTATACTTCCCATTTCAGCAAACACAGGAATTGGCTCATCGCGTTGAGCAGCTAAATCGTACAATGCTCTTCCGCCATTAATACTTCCTGTAAATCCTACTGCTTTAACTCCTGAATGTTTAACCAGTTGCTCTCCAACTTCAATTCCGCTACTATTTAAATTTGAAAACACTCCGTTTGGCATTCCTGTTTTTTGAGCTGCTTTTACTATTGCAGAAGCTACTAATTCTCCTGTTCCTGCGTGCATAGGATGTGATTTTACAATAACAGGACAACCAGCAGCAAAAGCTGCAGCTGTATCACCACCAGCAGTTGAATATGCTAAGGGAAAATTACTTGCTCCAAACACCACTACTGGACCTAAAGGAATATACAGTTTACGTAAATCGGGTTTTGGAGCTGGTTCTCTGTTGGGTAATGCTGTATCTATTGTAGCATCAACCCAAGAGCCTTCATTTACTAAATCGGCAAACATGCGCAATTGCATTACTGTTCTACCTCGTTCTCCTTTTGCTCTGCCTTCAGGTAATCCGGATTCTGAACAATAGGTTTTTATCAGCAAATCGTCTAGAGCTAAAATTTCATCGGCTATCGTGTTTAAAAATGCTGCTTTTTTCTCTTTTGAAATTGACCTAAATACTTTAAAAGCACTTGTTGCCAATGTAACTGCTTCATCAATTTCTTCTGCAGTTGCCTCAGTAAACACATACTCATTTTTTATATTGAGCTGCGGATTAAACGTGTTGTACTGCTTTGTTCCTTTGGATGATAAATTGTTTCCTATGTAGTTTTTTCCGGTTATCATATTTCTTATTGTCATTCTGCGCTACGACGCAGAATCTATTTGTTTTACTTATGGATTCCGCATCAAGTGCGGAATGACAAAGTCTAATTTTTTATTAATTCGTTTTAAATGTGCTTCAACATCTACTGGTTTAAAAATCACTTTTGTTGAAACAGGGTATTTTTTTAAAAGCTGTTTTGGTCGTATTGGTCGTTTCTCAAAATCGCCTCCACAATTAGGACATACATGCTGTAAAACGTTCTCTACACAATCCTTACAAAATGTGCATATCATTGCCTCCCGAGAATCATAAGGCAATGATTTATTACAATGTTCGCATGTTGGTCTTATGTCTAACATTTTTTATTGTGTTAAGGATTGAGGCTTTGTTTGAGCTCTTTAGCTTTTAAGGATTCCGAACCGAAGTGCGGAATGACAAAAAGGTAAAAGCGAGTGCCGAAAGCCTGACCACGCTTTTTGCGTGGGAACACCCAAATTAGTTTATAAATTTTTATAATCTGGAAGTTTTGGTCGATTTTCCAGACTCTTTTCTATGATTTTTATAACCTGTTTGCGCTCTTCTCCATGTAATGGCAAACGAGGAGCACGAACATTTTCGGTTCCTATTTTAGTATAAACTTCAGCGAGTTTAATATTTTGTACTAATTTAGGGTTTATATCTAACTCCAACAACGGCAAAAACCATCTATAAATGTCAATTGCTTCCTTAATGCGTCCTGCTTTTTGAAGTTCGTAAATTGCAACCGTTTCTGCTGGAAACGCGCAAACCAAACCAGCAATCCAGCCATCTGCTCCCATGAGCAGACTTTCTAACGCTAAGGTATCAACTCCTGTCATGATTTTTAATCGGTCACCAAATCGGTTTTTAATTCTAGTAATGTTAGAGATATCTCGCGTGGACTCTTTTACTGCTACAATGTTATCGCACTTGAGTAATTCTTCAAACATATCTAAACTCACCTCTACCTTATAGTCAACAGGATTGTTATAAATCATTATTGGCAATGAGGTATTATTTGCTACTGCTTTAAAGTATTCTACAGTTTCTTTATCTCCAGATTTATAACGCATTGGAGGTAACATCATGAGTGCTTGTGCTCCATCATCTTCAGCTTTTTGAGCTGTAGCAATTGCAGCTTTGGTACTTTGTTCTGCCACATTAACCAACACAGGAACTCTTGAATTTACTAGATTTACTGTAGTTTTTGTTAGAATACGCTTTTCTTCATCTAACAACGTACTCGCTTCTCCTAAAGTTCCTCCTAAAACAATACCATGTACACCAGCTTCTAACTGAGCATTGATATTTTTTTCAAACATTTTTAAATCTAGTTCATCAGTGTCAGTGAACTTTGTAGTAACTGCTGGCATAACGCCTTTCCATTGTATACTCATAAATTACGTTTTTTTTGATAGTGTAAATTTAGAGTAACAATTGACTAAAAAATTAATAAGCAGTTATCCTTAATTGATATTATATTATCCAGTTTAGTATATTTATACTTAATTTTGAGTAGTATTTAATTATAAAATCGTTTTTGATTACTCACTATTAAGCCAGTATTTAAACATTTGTCAAAAATCCATCAGCTTAGTCACCTTGAGCGCAGTCCAAAGGTCAATAAAAACATCTCGACTGCGCTCGATGTGACAACTTTTGTTACTGGCATAATAGTGTTTATCCAAAATTTGTTTTCACAGAAATAAAAACAGCCATTTTCAATGCGAGTATTACCTTTTAAAATTCCAAAACCTGAAAAAGATGCTTTTGTCTATCAAGTTGATAACGCAGCTATTTTTTATGATAAGCTACATCAACACGAAGAAATACAAATGAGTTTTATTGTTGAAGGTGAAGGTACTTTACTAGTTGGCGATACAATTAACTACTATTCTAAAGGCGACATACTTATTATTGGCAGCAACTTGCCTCATGTGTTTAAAAGTGATGACAGCACGTGTAACACATCACACATGCTAACATTGTTTTTTACTAAAAAGACTTTTGGAAGCTCTTTTTTTCAGCTTGAAGAACTGAAAGAGGTTCAACCTTTTTTTAAAAGAGCAACTCACGGATTTAAACTTACATCTAGACAAAAACTAGCAAGTGAACTGTTTTTTAAATTAGAAAATGCTTCAAAATTAAACCGACTGATCATCTTGCTTCAGCTTTTAAAACTGACGTCTTCAGCAAACTATAAAAGTTTATCTTCTTTTATATATGACAAAAAATATACTGATAATGAAGGTGCGAGAATGCGAAATGTTTTTGAGTATACTATGAATCATTTTCATGAAAATATTACACTTGAAACGATTTCAGAAATTGCAGCAATGACCAAAAACGCATTTTGTAAATACTTTAAAAAACGCACCAATAAAACTTATATTCAATTTTTAAATGAGCTAAGAATTGAGCATGCCTGCAAACAATTAATTTTAGATAAAGAAATTACTATTGCTCAAATAGCTGAACACTGCGGATTTAATAATATGTCCAATTTCAACAGACAGTTCAAATCTGTTAAAGGCATGACGCCTTATGTTTTTAGACAAACAAGCTGAAATGAAAAACAAACACACTTATTTAATACTAGCTATTGCCTTACTCATTACAATTTATGGTGTAGTAAGTGGTAAATTTTTCTTCTTGTTTATTTTTTTGCCTTTAGGTTTAGGGCTTTTCAGTAGAAAGAGAAAGGATGATTAAAGTTTTTTTACATACTCGGTAACAATAACTATTTGTTGTCCGTCTACTTTTCCTTCAATATAAGTGGCATTTTCATGATCTAAACGAATGTTGCGAACGGCTGTTCCTTGTTTAGCTACCATACTTGAGCCTTTTACTTTAAGGTCTTTAATAAGCACTACAGAATCACCATGTTCTAATATTACACCATTGGAGTCTCTATGAATAATTTTTTCGCTGTCGTCTTTATGCTCGCCTGTTTCTTTTGCAAATGCCATTGTTTCGTCATCTAGATACATCATATCTAGTAAGTCTTGTGGCCAACCTTCTTTACGAAGTCTTTGTAACATTCTCCAAGCCATTACTTGTACTGCTTTGTGCTCGCTCCACATGCTGTCGTTTAAACAACGCCAGTGGTTAGCATCCATATCTTCATTGCCTTCAATTTGATTAAAACAGGTTTCGCATGCAAGAATACTTGTATCTACAGTTTCATTTAATGCTGGAGGAATATTGTATTGTTTTAAACCTGTTTTTGATCCACAAAGTTCACAGCTAGTATTGCTTCTTTCTTGTAATGTTTGTAAAACGCTCATGTTATAGAATATTATTTTGCAATAATAAAACAAATAATGGTTTTACGAGTTTGAAAATTTGAGTAATCGTTAGTTTATCTCAAAGTTCACTTGTTGTAATTCAATTTGGTCATACGTTGGCTTTGATCTATACACCCAAGCTATTTGAGCTAACTGCATTACAATTTTTACAGAATCTTTCATTGATAGTTTAGAACCATCTGCGTGTATCCATCTTTTTAATGGCTGCTCACAAAGCAATGCCTTTGCTTGTTTTAAGCCAAAGTGTTGACTCATTCTTTTAAAGATTTCTACATCAAAAATCCATTGTGTAACAAACTTATCTTTAAAGGCTACTTCTATAACATCTTTACTAAAGATTTTAGCTCCACATTGTGTGTCTTTAAAATCCATTTTTAAAATCTTTCTGATTATAAAATTGATTGTTAAGCTTATTATTTTACGAGCAGACTCTTTGGTAATATTAGCTCCCATTCTAGATATTCTAGAACCGCTTACAATTTTAAAATTTGAAGTTTCAATCGTTTTTACTAAATCGTCAAAATCTGATAAATCTGTAGACAAATCGGCATCTAAAAATCCTATGTAATCTAAATCGGCTTTTTTTGCCATGTGTAACATACCTAATCTAACAGCTTCTGCTTTTCCGCCATTTTTCTCACAGTCATACACCGTTATAAAGTCTTCTCTTCCTTTTTGAAGCTCTTTTAAAACCTTAAGAGTATTGTCCTTGCTTCCGTCGTTTACAAAGCACAGGTGATATCCTGAATTCTTATCTATATAGCTTAAAAACTCATCACTTAACAAACGTTCTTCTTCATTATAACAAGGGATTACAACACCTACACAACGTTGTTGAATCATTACATCACTTTTTTCCACAGCTGATGCAACTTTTGGCGCACCTATTAATCGTTTTACACGAGCGCTGATTTCGTTTAAGCTTAAAGGTTTTTTCATGTAGTCATCTATTCCTAATTCAAAACCTTCAGTTATTGTTTCATCTTTAGTATCTCCAGACAATACCATGATTGGTGTTTGTGCTTTTTTAGTAATTCTTATGTGTTTTACAACATCTAATCCAGAAATATCTGGCATGTTTACATCTACAATTACCAAATCTGGTTGGTATGAATTGTATGTTTCAATTCCATCTATACCTTTAGTTTCAATTTTTACATCGTAACCTAATTCTATTAATCTTTTTTGAAGTGGTAATAACACTAATTGTTGATCATCTATTGCTAAAACTTTCATAATGAATTATTTTTAATTGTTTTTGATACTCCAAAAGTACTCTCAAAGACGCTCTAAAAAGATAATTTTAGTTTAACCTATATTTTAGTGTCGACGAATGGTAGATTGCTGTAGATGATTAAAAAATGAACCACTATCTAATTTATTTATCTTTACATTGTTGAAATGTTTAACCCTAAATGAAAGAAACTTCAAACAAATATTTAATTACTGCGCTCCTACTTGGTTTAGCGTTTCATGGTAGTTCTATCTTTTTTACATTAGAGACTACGTATGATGCATTAATTCATTTGTTTTTTGCTGATCATTACGCTAACAGTTGGTTTGAACCCTGGAATTATAAATGGTATACTGGCTTTACCGTACAAAGTTATCCGCCATTAGTTCACCAAAGTATAGCGTTACTTTCTTTGATTGGTGGTTTAAAATTTGGTCTATTTAGTGTCGCGCTTATTGCTATTGTTCTTTTTATAACAGGTGCTTATAGGTTTTCATTAATGATGACTGGAAACAAAACCGTTGCAGGATACGCTTCTGTTTTGGCTGTATTCTCCTCTTCGTTTGTTGAAACTCTTCATATTTTTGGGCAATTGCCAAGTATTGTTGGTATTTCAGTTTTAATGCATGCCTTACCGGAAATATACTTATGGCTTAAAACTGGTAAGAAATGGTATTTAGCAACCTCTTTATCATTGATTGCTGTTACTGTTACGTCTCATCATGTGACACCTATTTTTGGGATGGTCTTTTTTATATTTCCTTTGATAGGCATGGTGCTTATGGATGTCTCAAAAGAGCAAGTTGGCACCATGAAAGCTGTTACTTTTAAAGTATTTTTAAGTAGTTTTTTTAAGCTTTTTAAACGCATTGTTGTTTTTGGTGGCTGTTCTTTAGTGCTTATTGTTGGTTGTATATTTCCTTATTGGTTAAACTCAAAAGCAAACCCAATTACACAAGTCCCTATTCCGCATGGCTCTAGAGATAATTTTCTTGAGATTACATCTTCTGGTTTAGTTTTCTTTTTAATTCCTTGGGGCATTTTACTTATTCTACTTCCTTACATTTTTTACAGATATTACAGTAAGCGTTATTTATTTTTTGGGTTATCCATAACAATATTAACCGTTTTAGGAACTGGAGGCACAACACCTATTCCTAGAAAAATGCTTGGTGAAACTGCTTTCAACATTTTAACGTTAGATAGATTTACACTTTGGGCATCTATTATGTCTATACCTATGCTTGGTGAATTTGCCTACCGACTTGTTGAAGGTGATTTAAAAGCTAGAATTCAATCACGATTTGGAGCTATTTACCATCGTATTATTGGTGGTATTCTTGCTGGTTTATTTGTTTTTATGGTTGTATTCACAATGAGTTTAGGCTATTTTAGGCCATCACAACCGCAAAAAATAAAAATGCTTCCTATTGTGAATTTCTTGAACCAGGATGATCATGATAAGTGGCGATTTTTAACACTTGGTTTTGGTGACCAAATGGCTTGGTTAAGTGCACAAACCAATGCTATGACTGTAGATGGCAATTACCATTCAGCAAGACGATTACCCGAACTTACCACTCGACCTATAGAACGTTTAGAAAACTCAAAATTTAAAGGTGTTGCAGGTATTGGTTCTTTACAGCAGTTTTTAACCACACCTGAAAAATATAATCTTAAGTATATTTTTTCTAACGACAAGTTTTACGACCCAATCCTTTACTTCTGTGGTTGGCAACGTTTACGTCAGTTAGAAAATGGCATTATGGTTTGGGAACGTTTAAACATTCCTCCTGTTTCGTCTATTTTACCAAAAGATGATGTTGCTAAATGGTTAAAAATACATTGGGGAATTATGCCTTTTTTAACGGTTTTAATTGCTTTTGTTTTAAACATTCAAATGCTATGGGTTAACATGCTTAAAACACGTTTTAAACCAATTCCTGATTTTTTAAAATACCCAGTAAACTATTCACACTTTTCTAAAAACCTGTTACGCATAACGCACGTTTGGTCTTTTATTTTAGCTATTGCTGTGTTTTATGGTATTTATCTTTTTTACTTAAAAAACGATTCGCAACGCAGTCCTGAAAACGCCATTATTGCTTATTATGATGCTTTAGATTTTAAAGAGTTTGAAAAAGCTCATAGTTTAATCAACCCAAAAAGCAATATTGATATTGCGCAATACATGCTAGAAATTTCTGTTACCGACGGTTTGTTAAGCAGCTATGCTAAAATGGATGCGATTACTACTGAAATCACAAAACACAATGACAGTGTTGCTTCTGCAAAAGTAACGAGTCAATGGATTACACCTCTTGAAAAAATTGAAAAGATCGATTACAAATCCCTTTTAAAAATTAAAGGGAACTGGTTTTTACAACCAGACGAATTAAATAACGACTTGCCACCAGACCAACTGTATTCAAATAATACCACACAATATTTCAACCAAGGAAGAAGACGTATCACGACAGAGCAAACGCATCATGAAGACATTTTAAAACAACCTGTTTTAGAAGTTGTTTCTGCAAAATTGGTAAAACATAATAATAGCTATGCTATTGTTGGCGAAGTACAAAATATTGATAATGTTCCTGCTGATGTCACTTTAAAAGGCACACTTTATAATGATACCAATAAACAACTAGCCACTTACAATGCTAAATATCATGTAAAGCATAAATTAATGCCTAAAGAATCTAGTAGTTTTAGAATAAACTTTGAAGGTATTGCATGGTCTAAAACGCAAGACTCCATACCAGACACTTTTAATCCTGACGAATTTACTCCGGTTGAATTTGAAGAACAACCAACTAAATTCAACTTGCAAGTAGCTGGAAATGTTTCTGGTTCTGATTTATATAAAAATGTGGTATTAAGTGACATTCACATTACTAACAACTCAATTAATGGCAACCTTTTTAATAGTGGCATTCAAGAAATAACCATACCACAGTTACTTATTACCTATTACAATGCAAATAAAGAAATGGTTTGGGTTGATCACTTATTTATAAAAGAAGGCATTAGGCAACAGCGCAAACAAGATTTTAAATATGATATTTTAAACAATGAAACTATAGCTGTAATTTCTGAAAACATGGAAAACATTTATGTCAATGGTTTACCTAACAAAGCCATTGCTTCAAAAATTATATCAAACAGAATACAAAATCATACTGCCGCACAATTACAACCTATTGAGCATCCTGATTTTAGTTATATAAAAATTGAAATTAACACCTATATAGGAAACCCTAATTAATGCAAATAAAAGGCACATACTTGTTTATTTTATGCTTGATGTTTTTATCATCGTTTTTTGTTGTTACGCAACAAGAATCAGTAAAAGACATAAAACTTCTAACTACCAAAACACAGTTTGAAGTTGGTAATGCCATTACATTAAAATTTTCTGGTAACGAAACCTCAACACCTTTACTTTATTGTTCTAGTAGTTATGGTTCCACATTAATTTCGAGTGTAACAACTGATAACACTTTAGTTTATACTATTCCAGAAGCAATTTCAAATAAAACAGGCTTTGTAAACTGGAAGCTTGTTAACGACAGTATATTGCTTTCAGGAAAGTTTAATATCAATCCAAAAGCTGAAGTAGCCACTATGGAAACCTATATTGGTCCACCAAGTATTGAAGCTGGTGGAACAGATTACACCATGCTTGTAGTGATACCAACAGATTCACTTGACAACCCTGTTCCTTCAAACACACAGGTTAATGCAAAACATCAATTTTTAGCATCAGAAGATACTAGTGCTATTTTCACAAATAACTTAATTGCTTATAAAAACATTTATTCTAAAACTGAACATGGCAGAATGCTTATTTCTTCTGAAAGTTTAGGCACAAATTCTAAAGAATTTACCATTAATGTTACTGCTGCAATACCTTCAAATTTCAATATTTATTCAAAACGTCCTCATGAATATGCAGACGGAAATCAAATAACAACTTTTTCAACATCAATTATAAAAGACCGATTTAATAACACTGTAAGCGACGGTACATTTGTAACTCTTATTATTACAAATAGTCAAGGAAATATTTTAAAAACCTCCGGAACAACTATTGAAGGTGTTGCTACTGCAAAAATGATTCATCCTGATTATAGTGACAATTGGGTAGTTAAAGCCTTTATTGATGGTATGGCTGAAAGTGATGAAATTACCATAAACTACAAGCAAGCAATAGATGACTTTGATGTTGCTTTTTCAAAAAACAATCGAAACATAAACGTTGGTCCTTTACAAAGTTTCATGCAACAAATGATTCCTGACGGCTTGCAGGTAACACTTCATATTTACAAAAACAATGCTCTTATTCAGTCTGAAATAAAAACCTCTTATAATGGTTTTGTGAGTTTTAATATTAACGAAAACATTTACCATAAAGGACAATATGACTTTACGGTTATTGCTGCTGGCATAGAAAAAAGCTTTAAAAACAAAACCCTATGGTAAGCCTTAATAAAAACATATTGCGTGCTGCACTTTTGGCTTCGTATATAGTAATTATTGCGTTGATTATTTTTGGCGTGAGCGCTTTATACAGCTACTTAAATACAGGTGCTGACAGAAGTGCAATGCTACATACAGAAATAAAAAAGATAGATCAATATTTACCTAAAGTACATTGGCAATCTACAAATAACGAAGGTAGACCCATTGATAGTGAAAACCTAAAAGCAATTCAAAATGATTATTTAGATGCGTGGTATGTTAGGCATGTTGCCTATAAAACCAACACAAAAAATGGCATAGAAGATTATTTTACTGATAGTGCAAGAGAAAATATATACCAATTTATTGCACTAAACAGTTCTAAAAATATCACTGTAGAATCTACTACTTTAAGTCACAATATCACATTAGAGTTTTTTAGTGAAGACGGACAACTAGCAGTAATCACTGATCGTGATGTACAGGAATACAAACGTGTATTTCAAAACAAAAAACAACTACTAGAAACCAAAGAAGTTTCTACCTACAAAGTGGTTTTACTTTTAGAAGATGGTTTTTGGCGTATTAGACATTTTATAAAAGAAACAACTAATATAGACAATACAGCACCAAAACCTGTTTCAGTTAGTCCTTTGAGCATAAAAGGAATAAACTATTATCCGCAAGCAAATCCTTGGGATATGTTTGGTGATAGTTTTTCTAAAGACACCATTAGCAAAGACTTTAAAATTATAAAAGATGCTGGATTAAATTCGGTTAGAATTTTTGTGCAATATGATGATTTTGGTAGAACCAATGTAAACCCCGAAAAACTAAACAAACTACAACAAACTCTAGATGCAGCTGAAGAAAACAAGCTAAAAGTTGTTGTAACATTATTTGATTTTTATGGTGATTACTCTGTACTAAATTGGACCTTAAATCAGCGACATGCTGAAACCATTGTAAAGGCACTAAAAAATCATAACGCTTTACTTGCTTGGGACATTAAAAACGAACCTAATTTAGATTTTGAGTCTAGAGGGAAAGAAAATGTTATTGCTTGGTTAGATAACATGATTGATTTGGTAAAATCTGTTGATAGCATTCATCCTGTTACCATTGGTTGGTCAAACACCAAAAGTGCTACTATATTAAAAGATGATGTTGATATAGTTTCGTTTCATTATTACGAAGATTTAGACAATTTAGATACCGAAATTAAAACGCTAAAATCTAAAACAGACAAACCATTAGTGCTACAAGAATTTGGATTATCATCTTATTCTGGGTTTTGGAATCCGTTTGGCGCTTCAGAAGAAGACCAAGCTAATTATCATAAAAAAGCCCAAAGCATCATTGCAAAAAACAATTTACAATTTATGTCTTGGACCTTGTACGACTTTGATAAAATACCAAAGGAAGTCGTTGGTAGACTTCCTTGGCTCAAAAACACTCAAAAACAATTTGGTTTCATTAATAAAAATAATACCAAAAAACTTTCTTTTAAATATATTTCTAGAGAATAATTTCTGAAGTACTTACTTCTTCTCTATTGATTTTTCTGTCTATAATTTGCTCAAAATTATTTAGGTACATATCTGCTATTGTTGACATAGGAAATGCTGTAGCTGCTTTATAATTAGCTTGTCCTAACTGCTCTCTATAGTTATCATTTACCACAATTGCTTCAATAGCATTTGCTAAACTCTCTACAGATGTTGGCTCAAAAAACTCACCTTGGTATCCTTCATCTTTTACTAATAATGCTAAGTCTCCTAAATCTGGCATTACAACAGCCTTTCCATAACTTCCTGCTTGGTGTAAGACACCAGAGCTTCCTGTTGTAGATGTATAAGGGAATACAACAACTGCACTTTCATTAAAAATTACTGGCACATCTTCTTCTTCAACATAACCTGTAAATCTTACTTGTGGCACATGCTTATAATCTTCTTGCACTTTAGCTAAATATCCTGGTACGTTAGGGTTATCTGTTCCTGCAATAACTACTTCTAAATCTAATCCTGTACGTTCTCTTACAAGCTCAACAGCTTCAATCATACCTTCAACTTTTTTGTAAGTTCCAAACTTACCAAAGGTCATAATTTGCATTGGTCCTTCAGGGATTTGATAATTTGGTTCTTCAGCTACTTCAAAAGTGCCATGAGGAATTAATGTTACATTTTTAGCATTGTACTTGCTTTCTAAAATGTCAACATATTTTTGCATTGTTACAGCAACAGTATCTGCCTGAAGTATTAATCGTGTTAATGTGCTTCCTATAAAACCATACACTTTTTGCATTATTTTATTAGAGGTAAAACCTGCATTTCCTAAGTCTACTTCTTCTAAAATGTTATGTAATAATACAATGTTTGGAATACGTTTCAATCTGCAAACTAATGGCAACATTAATCCTAAAGCTGCTGCTACTTTTTTATCTCCAAACTTCATAAATTGTAAATTGAACAATACTGAATCTGGCTTAGTGTCGTTGATTGCTTTAGTTACTGAAACAATATTTTTATAGCTATTGAATTTCCAGCATTCTTTTACAGTAATTTTACAACCTGCTTCGGTAAATTCTAAGTCTTTTTCTCCTTCTGTTTTATCAGTTAATAGTATTAATTCAGTTACATTTTCTTTTTGTCTAAACTGCTTTACTAAATGATATGCATATTCGTTTAAAGTAACTTTACTTGGTGGATATGCTGTTACAATTGCTAGTTTCATAAGGTTAAGTTTTTGATGTTTTTGTTGTGTTTTAATTATAGTACAAATTTGGGGTTTATATTTCCTAAAAAGGGTTGATCTTAGACAGAACGTCTTTTACTGTAGACGAATGGTAATTTGTTATAGATTAAGTTTTTTTAACGTCTTTTTTGATCAATTACAAAGAATACCACTTGAATTAATAACAGCAACACCATGGCTATAATTTGCATGTGTACCACTTGTTCTAAACTGTCGTGAAAGAATACGACTAAACCTACTTGAAGCATTCCAAAAAGACCTGAAATAACCACTGGAACATATCTACCTAAAGACAAATAGTAGTAAGCAAACAAGTTTGATATTGCAAACAGTCCTGTTGCTAATGCGTACTTCCATAACAATGGAGCCATTGCTAAATAACTATCTCCAAATAGTAGTGCAATAGCTGTTTCAGGAAACAAAGCGCAACCAATAATTATCAAAGCTGCAATAGTTGCTATGTAACCAACATATTTAAATAAAATAGGTGCTGTTTCTTTTCCTTCTTTTTTAAGTTGAATTACAGTTGGCAACAACAACATTACAAACATCCAAGCTATAAAGTAAACGATTCTACCTATAAGCGCTAGCGAAGCATAAAGACCTGCATCATAAGACTCAAAGTAATGCTTAACCAGTAATATGTCACTGTTGTTAATTATAATTTGTGTTAATTCATAAAACGCTGTTATTAAGAAAAAACGTTTTACTTGCTTTGAATACGCTGAAGGTATTGCATAAGATGATTTAAAACTAAATCCTTTAAACTTGAATGGTATTAAACCAAACCCAAAAGAAATTAAAATACCTACAGCAATAACTACTGAAGACTGTATGTTGAATAAAAAAATTAAACCTAGTGTGATGAGTAGTCTACTCAACATTTCAGATTGGTAAGTAACTGATAATGCTTTAAATTGCTTTTTACCTTGAAAAACACCTCTGTTTACACTCATTAAAAAATACAAAGGCACTCCAATACCAAAAATAACGAACATACTAGACGAAGATGTATTAAAAACCACCTGTAAGTCTTTAGCAAAAAATACTATTAAAGCTCCAAATGCTAAACCAAATATTGTGGCATTTTTATAGATTTTAGCTATAAAGCTGTTAAAAATTTCATTCTCAAAAATCACTGAAAATTTAGCAGTCACCAACTGAAATGTCATTGCTACAAATGATAGCACCAACAAAAAAGTGATTAATACTGCGGCATCAGCAAATTGAGCAGGTCCTAAAACACGACCTAAAATAAGATTGTATAAATAGTTTCCTCCGTTTACAGCCAAAACGCTTAACATAAACAGCTGTTCTGGAGACATTTTCTTAACTTTTATTGTAGTAGTTGCTTGCATGACTTTAGGGCTTTAAGATCAAACTTGTTTAGGCTACGTTTTTAAGTCTTAACTCGTCAAAAATTTCTTTACAACCATTACCTAAAATGTAAAATGGCTTTTTCCAAGCTTCTGCTTTTTCATAAAGTGATTTTAAAGCTCTCATTCCGTTAGAATCAATTTCAGTTACATTATTGATGTCTATCGATAATCCGTTTCCTGAATTAAGTGCAATTGCAAAATGCGCTTGAAAATAGCTTGCAGTTGCAGCGTTAATTCTCCCTTTTACTTCAAATGTTTTCTCGTTTCTTGTAATACTAAGTGCCATAATCCAATTATTTTTGTGTGTTTGTTTTTGATTTCTGATACAAATATCTTTCAGAAAACACTGTAAAATGGTTGAATTTCGGTGAGTGGTCGATTGGTGTAGACGAATGATTAAATACGAATGCTTAACTTGCAATTAACTAAACGCTAAAACATGAAACTAAAACCTTTTGTTTTATTTATCTTTTTCTTAAGTAGTATTGTTGCCTACTCGCAAAACATGCAAGAAGGGTTTACATATTTAGAAACAGGAAAGTACAATGAAGCTGAAGCTTTTTTTAAACATATTTTAAAAGAATATCCCAATAACAAAACAGCGCGTTTATGTTTTGGAAGAGCTGTTGGATTAAACGGAAACCCTGAACAAGCCAAAATTCTTTTTACCAACTTACTTGCCGATCATCCTAACGATTTTGAAGTGAAATTAAATTATGGTGAATCTTTACTTTGGAATAAAGAATTTAATCAAGCTAAACCCTACTTTAAAGATTTAATTAAAGAAGACCCTAAAAGTTTTCCTGCTTTGTTAAGTTATGCAAACACCTTGTCTAACTTAAAAGATTATGAAAATGCTTTAATTTATGTAGACAAAGCGCTTGAGGTTTCTAACAACAATCCTAATGCGCTAACTTCTAAAAAATACATGCATTTAGGCTATGCTTACCAAAATCAACAAGCACAAAACTATGATGTTGCTGAAACTATTCTGAAAAAGAATTTAGAACTCTTTAAGGATGACAAAGACACGCTTCTCAATTTAGCTAATCTGTACTTAATTGCTAACAGACTAGAAGATGCCGAAGCAACTTATACTATTTTATCTAAAAATCCTGAAAACAAAATTTTAGCATTGAATGGTTTGTCACTAGTTGCACACTTAAATGGAAAAGAAAAAAAGGCTTTAGCTTTAAGCTCTCAAGCCTATGAAAGTTTAGAGGCTTCATCTGACGAAAAAACAAAACAACAAACTACAGAACGTTATATTCAGGCGCTTATTTGGAATAAAAAATATAAGCCAGCAAACACACTTATTAATTCTATAATAGAAACAAACCCTAATGAGAATTGGATATTAGCACTTCGAGCGACACTTAATATTTATAGAAGCGATTTCAAAAAGAGTCTAAATGATTACAATCTCATTTTACAAAACGACAGCACATCGTTTGATGGAAATTTAGGAAAAGCCAATGCATTAAAAGCTTTAGGTAAGTATGACGATGCTTACACATCTGCTGAAAACACTTTAAAATTCTACAACAAACAAAAGGACGCAACTAATTTTATAACAACACTTGATAATAATTTCACGCCTTTTTACGAAGGAAAAGCGTCTTACTCTTTTGATAATGGCGACAATGAAGCCTTTGCATTTAGTAATAATTTAGAATTCCCTCTTTCAACAAAATTTAAAATTTTAGGAAACTACAATTACAGAACCACAAAGAACACTACCACCAATAATAAAGCAACTTCAAACGATTTCAGCCTAGGATTATCCTATCAATTAATACCAACTATTACTTTTAAAGCTACAGCTGGTATAACATCGGCAAATGCTAGCCCAAGTGATTACACGCAGTTACTAACTGATATTTCTTTCAACATTAAACCTTATAAATTACAAGATTTAACTATTGGCTACAAACGTGAGATACAAAGTTTTAATGCTGAATTATTAGATAGAGAAATTGTTCAAAATAACTTTTATGCTAATTATAACGTAAGCACAAATTTTAATTTAGGATGGTTTACTCAATATTTTTACACAAGTCAAAATGACAACAACACTAGAAATCTTCTTTTCACATCTTTGTATTATAACATCTTACCCAAACCATCACTTAAAGCTGGTTTAAACTACCAATACATTACATTTAAAGACCAAGTGCCTACAGTTTATTTTTCTCCTGAAAAGTTTAACGCAGGAGAAGTATTTGTAAACATCATTAAAGATGAAGCTATTACAAAGCCTAAAGAATGGTTTTATGAACTTACTGCTGCAACAGGCTTACAGTTTATAGAAAACAACAAAAGCCAAAGTACTTATAGAGTACAAGGTAAGTTAGGTTATAGTTTTTCTGATCGTTGTTTGGCAAATAT
Organism: Gaetbulibacter sp. PBL-D1; assembly: GCF_050509525.1. NCBI lineage: Bacteria > Pseudomonadati > Bacteroidota > Flavobacteriia > Flavobacteriales > Flavobacteriaceae > Gaetbulibacter > Gaetbulibacter sp. PBL-D1. Next base: position 203,124 of record NZ_JBNWKB010000004.1, read on the forward strand.
ATTTGGAACACGAAGTAATATTGCATCAACAACTGCTGCTGGTTTTACTTTTACCGAAATAGGCATACGCTTTAAATGGTTACTCTTTGATAAGCCGTTGTTTAGAGACTAAATACTATATAAACGAAAAGGCAAAAAACTTTCGTCTTTTGCCTAATCTTCTTGCTAATAATCAGGGACTACTTGATAAGCAGCTTCAAAGTATCATAGGTTTGTGTTTTGCTTATTACTTTACAGAAATACAAACCAGAGCTTAAATTGTTTCTATTTATGTTAATTACATTTTTTCCTTGTGAAACATTACTATTCATGTAGTATACCTGCTTACCTAACTGGTTGTACATTACAAATTGCACAGTCTCATTTTGATTAGCCATAAACTGAATAGATGTGTTTACAGTCATTGGATTTGGTATAGCAGTTACAGTATTATTTAGAGTTTCCTCTTCATATGTTTCTAAGTCTAATGTTTCTGCCTCTTGTCTAAATTCTAGTCCATTAATTCCAATATTGAAAGGTGCATAACTTGCATAATCTCCTATTACCGAAAACACTATTGTTTTTACATCATTTATAGTAGCTGATACGCCATTACCATCTACAAAATCAGAAAAAGAAATTGTATAAGTTGTTTCGTTTTGATTTTCTGGAATTGTGTATCTAAATCTATTATTCCAATCTTGCAGGTTTTCTTGCATTAATACAATTTCTATTGGCATATTGTTAGTTATATTGAATTTTAATGCTGAATACTCGGTTACATCTAGTGTTTGATCTCCTGGTAGCACGTGTCTGAATAAGTTTACATTACCCTTTACTTGACCAGAAACCATAGGCTGTCTTTCAACTTCATAAGCATCATCAGTATAATCTATTGCTTGATTGTCTACAAAAAATGTATCTATTGTTGCATATTCTTCAAGATAATCAACTCCCCAAGGTCCATCAGCCAAATACAACGCGTCTTGTTGTGTTGATGCACTTGTAGTTAATGAGAACCCAATATCAAACAAACTTCCTGTTTGTATAGAAACCGAATCATTCCAATCTCCATTTAAGCTTACTACTTGTGTCATATTTGTTCTATCAGACACTTCTGTTGCTGCAATACTACCATTGAATGTAAATGATGATGCACTAACTTTGTTAATGATATTTAAGTGTAACGCACCATTACTGTAATATCCTGAACTCACAAACACTGGAGGAACTACATCGCTTAAAGCTTCACTATTTAAAGGCTTTTCAGCAGTTAAAGTATCAATAATGTGATTTCCTATTGAAAATACTTGTGAGAATGAACTACCCCAAATTTGGAAGTTATAATAATCGCCTTCTGGGTATTGTGCTATATTCCAAAAGCTATATAATTCATTAGCTGCATCACCTAACTTTACTGAAAAACTTAAAGTAAACTCTGTTTCTCCTGTAGCTCTTTTTATTTTTGAACTTATAATTTGATGACCTCTTACAGTTACGGTTCTAACATCTTCTAGAGATGAACTATTTAATCTATCACAAATTACCTTTGAGTGATCATAAATACTACCTTCTGTTGCTGTTGCTAAAACTGCTGAAACTCTAGTTTCTTCTTTATAAAAATCTACTGAAAATATTTCTGATGCGTTTGTTACACCTAGTAAATCTTCTGGACTAGACACATAAGCAGTTTCTGTTCCGTACATACCTGTTTCTGGCAAATAAGACTCTAATGTTGGTGTGTTTGTACTAGATCTGTACAGTATTTGTTGCTTAATAAATGGTGCTTGTTGCACTTTTCTATTTTGAACTTGACCTGTTTTAGTTCTTTTAAAATTTCTTTTAGCAATTAAACCTGCTAAATTACCATTACTTTCAAGTCCGCCATCATTAGCTGAAGACACATCAGTTGCACTTGAAACATCAGCATAATTTGTTGTTCTTAATGCCTCATATGGATTTGCTGACACATAAAAAATAGCATCGTTAAAATCGTTATCACAAGAGCTATAATCTCTTCTTATATCTTCAAAACCAAGAATGATACGCTCATTATTTGGATCGTTTAGTAACACATTATGGTGTCTTAAATTTTCTTGAGCTTCAGGGTTATAATCTGGATTTGAAAATAATTGCCATAAACCATTTCCAACAGAACTACTACTAGAGCTCCAAGCATTTGCCAACAACACCCAACCAATTCCCGTTCCTGGTTGAAATGTTCCTATTTTCACTTTATCTCCTACTACTAATCCGCCACCACTGCCTAATGCTGACACATTAGGAAAAATAATAGTAATGTCTTCTGGTTGAGGCGCAGTAGCTGGTGGATTGTTTACATCATACGTATAAAAACCTAAAACATTTTTATAACCTGCACCTTCGCTAACAAATGTTACCCAAACATCTGCTAAATCATCAATAATTAAATCGGTATCATATCCTGATGAAATGTAATGCGGATTGTAATCTGGCACAGGATAACTTTCAGGTAAAGAACTGCTAATCATTTCTAATGTAGCAACATCAACGGTGTCTCCTATAGGTTCTAAATAATCTGGAACTCCATTTGCGCTGTAAGATCCTAAATATTGATAGTTTTGAGCGTTGATTGTAGCACTCAAGCATAAACATAATAATAGTAGTAGTTTTTTCATGATATAATAGATTTATACCACAAAACTATACTGTTGTTAAGGTGTAAAGATTATTTTTCGACGAGTAAAAATTTACTGTAGACGAATGGAATTTAAAGCAAGTTAAGACGTTTCATTAATTCTGGTCTATTAGAACGACTTACCGGAATTACATCTTTTTTAATAAGTACGCTATTATCTTCTATATCAATAATTTTATCAACGTTAATGATATAGGAACGATGTATTTTCAAGAACAAATCGTTAGGCAGTTTCTCTTCAATTTTTTTTAAGGTAGAATGTACTGTGTAGTTTTTATCTTCGGTTTTTACATTAATGTAATCGCCTTTGGCTTCAACCAAATATATGCTTGGAATATCAATCTTAATTAAACGCCTATCAATATTTACATACAAGTCGTTACCTGAAGTTGTTTCTATTTTTTCTGTATCAGCATCAGACTTTTTAGGTGCTGTACTTGCTACGCTTTCAGCTTTTAAAATGGCTTTTTGAAAACGTTCAGGTGTAATAGGTTTAACTAAATAATCAACAATACAATCATACTCAAAAGCTTCAATAGCAAATTTAGGATCTGAAGTGGTAAGTATTATTTTTGGAGGATTTTTTAGAGTTTGAATAAAATCAAAACCTGTAAAATCAGGCATATGAATATCTAAAAAAATCAAATCGACTTCGTTTTGATTTAAATATTTTATGGCTTGTATAGCATTAGGAAATTCTTCTAGAACGTTTAAACTAGAAATATTACTACATAACTGCGAAATGATAGCTCGTGCAGTAGCTTCGTCGTCAATAATTATACAATTCATAAAATTAGGTTATAGGGTCTCTAAAAACTCTGTCATGATTTGTAAGATAGATTCAAAATCTTCTTTACCTGTTGTGCTACTTTCTACAAGGTTATGCTCATAGGTAACAGCAACATCATAACTTTTTTCAAGTCCTAAAATACTAATTTTATGTTTAAGTTTATGAACGTTTTCGGCAGCCTCCTTAAAATTATTAGCGTTTATGTTATTAAAATAAATGCGCTTTTCTTCAGGAAACTCTGTTTTTATAATATCTATTAGCTTTTGCTCAAAGGCTTTGTCTCCTCCTGACATACTTGCTATGTAAGATAAATTAGGCTGCTCCATCTAGTTGTTTTTTTAAGGTAAAAAAGAATGTGGTTCCTTCATTAAGTTTAGAGGTTAACCAAATTTCACCTCCATAAATTTCTACAATCTTTTTTACTATTGACAATCCTATTCCTGTTGAGTCCACACTGTTTTCAAGTTTTTCAAAAGTGTTAAATATCTTATCATGATATTGCTCATCAATACCTATACCATTATCCTTGATATAAAACTCCCAGTGTTCGCCTTTATCTAAAGCACCTAATTCTACAAAACCATTTTCTTTGTCGTTATACTTAATAGCATTATCAATAAGGTTTTGAAATAATTGAATCAATCTGCTTTTGTCTCCATAAATCTGTGGTAAATGGTTTACTTTAACCTTGAAATTTCCAGGTAAATGCATAACCGAAACCAACTCATTTACCAGGTTTTTTAAATCTACATCATAAAACTCTACTTCACTTTTCGAAATGGTTGAGTATTGTAAAATTCCATTGATAAGCGTGTCCATTTTTTCAACATTGGCTCTTATCAAGTTAAGTTGAGAATTACAATGAGCGTCTAGTTTGTCTTTATTATCTTCTATTAACCAAGACACAAGTGTATCAATACTGCGAAGAGGAGATTTTAAATCGTGAGATACCATATGTGCATAATCACTAAGTTCTTGGTTTTGGTGCTCTAACTCTTTTAATAATTTTTCTCGCTGCTTATTAATTTCTAAAATTTCTCTTGCTTGATTATCAATAAAATCGACAAGTTTTAGTTCATTTAAATCATTATTACTTTCACTCTCACTAGAAGTATTATCCACTAGACCTTTAAACGTTTTTGTAACTCGCTTAAGCTTGTCTATAATCTTTTTTTGAGATTCAGCTTCTTCCCTTAGTTTTTGATTAGCTTCAAACAGTTCATCAGAGCTAATGGTCATTGCACGCTGTTGCATATTAAACTGCTCATCAAAGTTGGTGTATGACCTATCAACAGCATCTAAAAACTGTTCTATTTTTTCATCTGAGGCTAATTCTTCAGTTAAGTATTTTCTTATTTGACGTTTTAGTAATGAATTCATTATTCGCTTATTAGCGTTATAGTCATGGTTTGATTATGTAATTGACAGTTAATTTCAAGATTAAAAGGCGCTATTTCTCCATAAGAGTAAAAACCACAAATTGTTGTATCGTCTCCGACTATTGAAACTACTTCTTCAATCTCTTCCTCAACACGTTGGTCTAATACAAGTTTTCTACCAATACAACTAACTAGTAATGCTAATTGAGGTTTTGTTTTTCGTTTTTCAATTGCTTGTTTAGCAGCCAATTCTGATGCATTTGCAATATTATCTACATTGGTCATCATTAATTGCACTCTAGAATTCTCAGGAATATCACCTGCTAAAACCATAGCGTTAGTTTCTTCATCAATATTTAAAATAGTACGCACATAAGACTGCTTTTCGCTGGCAGACAACACATTAAGCGGATACAACAATGCTGCTGCTGGTAACTCTTTAGATTTTTCACCTAAATACTTTTTATACAAATCTAAAGCTGGTTGACCATCTAGCTCAAACAACACATTAGACTCTGACGAAGTTACTACACGTTCGGGTCCAAAAGGTGTCCAACCTCCATGAATTGCAAATGAAGCTTCAAAAGTTTCGCCATAAAAACCAATAGCAATTATTTCTCCTTGCTTAGGGTTTTCATTGTATGATGCTAGTGTTTTTTCAAAACGTGCAGCATCACCACATAAACCTCCTGTAACAAGTAACTCATTATCACTTGCTGCATTCATACCTTTAGTAAGCTGGCTTCCGTTTATAAAACTTCCTTCAGAAATTACGAAAACGTGTTTTAATCCTTCTTGGTCGAACTGATTTACTAGATCTTGTCCTGTTTTAAAACTGTCTAAATCTGAATTTAATACGTTACTCCTTTTTATTTGAAATGTGCTTCTTTCAAACTCAATTGCTGTTACAGTTATGCTATCATCTGAAACAAATTGAGAAGTTATATCTCCACTAGTTGAACCAAATACAAGATGACCATCTGGGAATTTTTGACGAAGCTCATCGTAAATCCCTTCATCTTCTAATAAAAATCTATTACCAAACACTAAAACCAAAGGTTGTTTTAATGTTATATCATTTGAAAGATATTCCCATCCTTGGTCTTGTTGTTTTCTTAACTGTACTGTTTTCATATTATTTTTTTAATGTGAAATAAAATGTGGTTCCTTTTTTGGGCTCACTTTCTAACCATATTTCACCTTCGTGTAAATTGACAATCTTTTTTACAATAGATAAGCCAACACCTGTTGAGTCTTTACTTTTGTTTAACGAATGAAAGATTTTAAAAATTTTATCGTGATATTGTTTTTCAATTCCTATACCATTATCAGACACTGAAAACTGATAAAACTCTCCTACGTCTTTAACATTAATATGAATTTCTCCTTTTGGTTTATCAATGAACTTTACAGCATTGCTAATTAAGTTTTGAAACAATTGCTGCAGTTTTACTTTATCTCCTTTTACAACAGGTAACTCATTAGCCACAGAAATATTTATATGTTTTGGAACATATAGTATTTGACACAGCTCATTAACAACTTCGCTTAAATTTACATCAATTTTTTCTTTATCATCTGAACCAACACTAGAATATTCTAAAATATCAGAAATGAGTTGTTCCATTTTTTCCAAAGTGGTTTCAATATGACTTATATTTTGAAGACTTGCCTCATCAAGCTTATCTTTATTATCTTCTTTAATCCATTGCATTAAAGCATCTATACTTCTTAGAGGAGATTTTAAATCGTGAGATACTATGTGAGCATACTCTTGAAGTTCATTGTTACTTTTTTCTAATTTAGATAAAAGGTTTTCCTTTTGTAATTGTAAGCTTTTTAGGTCAGTAATATCTAGATGAATTCCTATTGAACCAATGACATCTCCATTTATATCATAATTTGGAGCTCCACTAATTAACCAATGCCTTATATTGCCTTGTTTAGTTTTTACTTTTATTTCGTATGAGTTCGATTCTCCTTTTAAACGGTTAGTATTTTCCTCTGCAATAACATCAGTCCCACCTTCAATAGGGAAAATGAGTCCTCCTTTTTTACCTTTTAGTTCTTCTTCAGTATACCCAGACATTTCAGAAAAACTCTGGTTAATCATTTGAATTTCATCATCATTATTCACCTCCACAAGACCTAAATTCATGTTAGCAATAATGCTACTGTACTTTTGTTTTTCGGCTTCAATAGCTGATCTATACTTATTTTCCAAAGTAATGTCTCTTACTATTCCTTGAGCTGCTACAGGTTTATTGTCATCATTTAAAATGATACTTGCGTTGATTTGAACTAGCTTTTGTTCTCCATTTTTAGTGTTCAGTTTTATTTGAAAGTTTGTAATTGAACCTTCAGTAATTAAGGCTTCAAAACTGTTCATGACATTATCAACTTCTGATGGGTCTGCTAGTTCTAATAGATTTAAATTGTCTTTTTCATTATTGAAGCCTAGTAAATTTATTGCAGCATCATTCATTTTAATGACATTTCCCCATAGGTCCATTACCACATAGGCATCAACAATGTTTTCAAAAACACCTTTAAGTTCTAGTGTTTTTTCTTTAACAAGCTTTTCGAGTTTTTTATTGGATTCTTGTAGTTTTTGGGTAGTATCATAGAGTTGAGCAGACTTTTGTTCTAAGATTTCTTCGGCTGCTTTTCGTGCAGCTTTTTCTCTTGCAAGTGCTCTTTTAAGAATCTCTATTTCTTCTTGACTCATTGTTTTTTATTAATGGTAAACCTTACTTCAGTACCTTCTTCATTAAGTTTTTCAAAATCAATTTCAGCTGGTACTTTAAACAGTTTAAAGGTTTCTAACATTAATCCTTTCCCTAGCATATACAATGCCTTATCAGATTTATAAACCATTACCATTTTGGTGTCGGTTTTTTCTTCTAATTCAAACGTAGGTAATTGTGCCTCAGGATAAATTTTCTTGACCTCAACATGAATATGATTTTCTATGGAAGCTAATAAATCCATTGGGTCTTTGTAGTGTTCAACTAAGTTTGGATGCAATTTTATTAGGGCTTTAAACAAATGTTCAGAATACACCATTAGTAAATCATCTACAGAGATGTCAGTATTTTCACTTAAATGCGAAATAAGTTGAAGCATCTCTGAAAACTCATAGGTTCCAACTGCAGTGTAAACACCGTTTGACTCTAAATTTGATTGGTTAATGATTTTATCAACCATAACTAAACCAAATTTTTCTTCAACTAACTCTAAAAACTCTGTAAAAATTATTCCTTTCACTATGCTGTAATTAATTCGTTAATACTCCAATATGCTAATAATTTTTCAATTTTAGAAACATAATCTTCATATTTTAATGGTTTTAAAACATAGCCTGCAATTCCAATTTTGTAACACTCCAGTAAATCTCGTTGATTATTAGAGGTTGTAAGAATTATAGTAGGAATATATTTAAGTCTATCATCATTTTTAAGGATTTTTAAAAACTCAATACCGTTAATTTTAGGCATGTTAAGATCCAACAAAATGATATCAGGAAGATTATCTTTTTGCTCAAGAAGTTTTAAGGCTTCTTCACCATTATTAGCTTCTCTTATTTTATGATTTAGTTGAAGTGAGCTAGAAGCTCTATTAAGCTTCATTACTTCAATCATATCGTCTTCTATAAGTAAAACATTGAGGGTTTTCATGTCAAATAATTAATATTAATCTGTAAAATAAATTAATACTTAATATTTGTATCTTTTAATTCGTTTGAGGGTGATTAAGTGTCGACGAATGGAATTTAAGTGTCGACGAATGAAATTGACTAGCTTAACTGATCTCTCATTTTTTTAGTCATTCCCTTAACTACCATATCATAAGAATGATCAATGAGTTCAAATAGAAATGCTGCAGAAATCTCACCAGAATTGAGCTCAACAGAGTTCCAATGCACTTTGCTCATATGGTATCCTGGATAAATACTATCGTACTCAGCTCTTAACTCTTGGGCATACTCAGGGTCGCACTTTAAATTAATGAAGCGATTACCTGACTCCCATTTTTCAAGTCCTATTAAAGCAAACATTTTACCTAAAACCTTAAACACTAAGGTGTGTTCATCAAAAGGAAAATCTTCAGTAACGCCTTTCTTCTTTAAACAGTGATTACGTAGTTGGTCTATGTTCATTTGGAATAAAGTATATATAAAAGAAAGATGAGGTTTATAATAATCGCTAAGTAGTGAATTTTATAGTTAAAATCAATTTTCCGATTTAATACATTAAATAATACCCAATCAACTATTATCCACGTAGAAGCTAAAATAACAATAAATAAAGGTATTATAAAACCTATTGGTGGTGTATGACTTGATACTAAACCATATTTTAAACTTGAAAAAACTGTTAATAAAGCGCCAAACGCGTATACTGCACATTTTATATAATAGTAAATGTTATTCCTGACAATTTTCAAAATCATGAAATTTGTTTAACGTTGTTGTCTTCAATTTTTAATGCTGAATAGTCTAACGACCAACCAATGGTTTGCACGATATTTTCAATTAATGAAATGGCCTCAAGCGCTTCTTGTTTTGCGACATTAAACAGTCCGCTTTCTGGCACTTTGTTCATAATATGAATTTTTGCTTCGTTGTGCAACTCAGTTAAATCAGAAGCTTCAAACTTATTGAACATACCATCTTTTTTATCGTAATAATTTAAATCGGTTTCAACACTTAGCACTTCAGGTTGTGGAAAATGATACAACTTTACGGTTTTTGTTTTAGTATCCGATTCCATTTTTATTTTTGATAAATCAAATCCAACATGTGCTTTGGCGTTGATAACCACGAGTGCTTTCTTTTTACTTGTAACTAGTTTTAGAAAGCGTTCTTTTACATCTTCGTAATGATAAATTTCGGCAAAATCACCTTCAACAGTAATAAACTTACACACTTTTTTAATTTTGTCCAAGAGTATAACCGATTGAGAATTTGTGCGCTTTTTAATTTGAAATTGCTTCACTATAGTTACAATAGCCAAGGTTACCAAAATGCTAATAATGATTATAAAAAATGTTTCCATAATTACGTTCTGGTTTTAATCTAAAATTTCATACAAAACAGGTTTACTTGGTGTAGCATCGTTTTCAAAAGGTGCTATTTGCAGGTTTAAAAAGTAAGTACCATCTACCACATTATTAGGCACAAAAATAAACTCGGTTATGGTTGCATCTAACCTTAGTTTTCCTGTGGTATTCCAAAATGCATTATGAGCCAACAGCTTACCTTCGTCCTTTTCTTTATCTACACTAGGCAAATCGATAAGTAAGTGCTTAACGCCTTTCTTTTTTAAATAATTAGCAGTCTCCTCAAGCAAATACGTTGGGTTTGTATTTGAATACTGCATTGACAGCTTTTCTTTGGTATTTGGTATGGTTCTTATGACTACTGCATCTCTTTTTTTGTTTCCTAATGCAAATTGCACTTGCTTTTTAGAAATCACAAAATCATCATTCAATTTTTCTGGTGCAACCGTAATAACTTCAGCTAAAAAAAAGAAGGTATTCAGGTTTTGGTTTATAGAGTGTACTTTTTTTGTAATGTGTCCTACGCACTCGGTATGTGTACCATGAGCATGTGGATTAAACTGAATGTTATTGAAGTTTACTGGTGAACCTTCAGCTACACTTGCAATCCAATCTTCTATTTGAACAGGTTCAATTTTTGGTTCGTCAATATACCACGCATTTACATTTTGTTTTGAGGCAATTAACGGTATGGATATGTCAATTGGTTGTGAAAAATCTATTTTATATTTGTTTGAGTTGTATTGTATGCTTGCAATCATTTATGTGTTTATTTTAAATAAGTCTGAAGCGATGCCATCGCTTAAAAATTTTCCTTTTTTGGTGACTAACAATTTGTCCTCTTCAATATACAACAAATCATTTTTTAAATGAATATCTGCCTGATTCAAAAGATAGCTTTTGTAGTCTTTACCAAAATCACGTTCAACTTTATCTAAAGACACTCCCCAAATAGTACGCAACCCAGTCATAACATACTCGTTGTATGCATCAGTTACTGTTAGGGTTTCGATTTCTATTGGTAGTTCGTGATTTAATATTGATTTAATGTATTTTGAATTGTTATTTATGTTCCAGCCTCTAGTGGCTCCATCAAACGAATGTGCTGAAGGACCTATGCCTAAGTAAGGTTTTCCTTGCCAATAAGCAGAATTATTTCTACTAAAGAAACCTTCTTTTCCAAAGTTTGAAAGTTCGTAATGCACAAACCCATTTTGGTTTAGCTTTTCAATTAATATATGAAACTGCTCATTAGCCAAATCATCGTCAACATTGGCTATAATACCTTTTTTTATGAAATGTTCCAAAGCTGTTTTAGGTTCTACGGTTAAAGCGTAGCTTGAAATATGAGGAATATTAAACTCTAATGCAGTGTCAATATTTTCAATCCAACGTTCATTGGTTGACCCTGGAATTCCATAAATTAAATCGATAGAAATATTGCTGAAATATTGTGTTGCTTGCTCTAAACAGGTTTTAGCTTCATTGGCATTATGAGCACGATTCATTAGCTTTAAATCATCTTCAAAAAAAGACTGAATGCCTATACTCAATCTATTTACAGAACTTTTTGACAATGCTTTTAAATACTCTAGATTTAAATCATCAGGATTTGCTTCTAGAGTAATTTCGGCAGTTTCAGAAACCTGATAATCTATTTTTATCAAGCTAATAAGCCATTCAATATCTTCAACTTTTAAAATGCTTGGAGTTCCACCACCAAAATAAATGGTCTCTATTGTGGTGTTTTTCATTTCGTTTTTACGCAAAATGAGTTCCACTTTAAGAGCAGACAACATTTTATCTTCTTGCTTTAACGATGTAGAAAAATGAAAATCGCAATAGTGACAAGCTTGCTTGCAAAATGGTATATGAATGTAGATTCCTCCAGCCCCTTCTAACTTCCCCAAAGGGGAAGAACTATTACTCAAATTTTTATTAATGACATCTTTCACTATACTGACTTCATCATTTATTTTTTCTCAAATCTACAATAGGGTTATTTTTTGCTCCTCCTTTGGAGGTTGGGAGGCTATTCTGCTTCACAAAGCTTGCCCAACCAGAATAGCTTTTACCAACCTCCACTCTACCTTCGTTGTAAAAATGGCAAACTGCAGCTGCTAAACCATCGGTTGCATCTAGGTTTTTAGGTAACGTTTTTAAACCTAAAGTACTTTGTAACATTTTAGCTACTTGTTCTTTACTGGCATTACCATTTCCTGTAATTGCCATTTTAATTTTCTTTGGTGAATACTCAGTAATTGGTACTTCTCTAGATAAACCTGCAGCCATAGCAACACCTTGAGCTCTACCCAATTTTAACATACTTTGTACGTTCTTCCCAAAAAAAGGTGCTTCAATTGCAATTTCATCAGGATGATGAGTTTCAATTAGTTCAATGGTACGTTCAAAAATGAGCTTCAGTTTTAAATAATGGTCGTCGTATTTTTTTAAATCCAATTCGTTCAACTGCAAAAACTGCATAGTCTTCCCAACAACTTTTATAAGCCCAAAACCCATAATTGTTGTTCCAGGATCAATACCTAATATAATTTTTTCTTTACTCATGTATTAACAATATTGACAACCACTTAATGAAAAGGTTATACCAAAAGTTACCGTTAATAAATTTCCATTAAAAGCACCATAACCTTCAGTAATTGGGTCAAAATCCTTTCCAAAACCTAAAATGTATGATACATCAGTGTAAAATGACATACGTCTGTTAAAAGCATAATGCACTTCCAAGCCTGCCATTGCATTTAAAAACGACACATCGTTTCCTGAATAATTACCAAGCGGTTTCACAAACGAATATCCAGGTCCTGCATGTGCTACAAGTCCCATTCGCTCTGGAAGAAACGTAAGGGTTTCGGATGGATCGTAGACCACTTGCAAATTAAGTCTTGTATAATTGGTTTTAAATTCTGGCGAACTATCTTCACTTGAAAATCGGTTAAATCCAAAATCAACCTTTGCTCCCAACTGCGATTTAAACATGTGTTGAATTCCTAAATTCACTGTCGGAAAATTTATAGGCTTACTCTCAAAATCAGCCACAAAACCTGACTGCGACGGATTGTTAAACCCGAGTGCCAATTGTGCTTTCCATTTGTTAGTATCTCGTTGCGCTGTAAGTGTTGCTGTAACAAACACCATAAACACACATACTAAGAGTGATTTTATATGTTTAAAATTTGAGGTCATAGTCTAATTGGTTTTATTTGTAATATGCTTCTAGGAACGCTTTCTTACAAAACTAAGCAATTCTTTGTTGTGCTTATTAAATTAAGCATAGTTGTTGGCGCATTTTATTTTATTTATAAAAAACTGACAGATAATGAGTATTTAGATTTTAACGATTTTACTCGATTTTTATCCGAAAACAAGTCGTTTTCAACAAAAAACATTGCTTTTTTAATCATTTTAAGCATTTTTAATTGGTTTTTTGAAATTGTAAAATGGAAAACTTTAGTCGATTCCATAAAAAATATAACCTTTAAAAATGCACTTGAACAAACCTTAGGTTCATTAACAGCATCATTAATTACACCTAACCGAATTGGTGAATATGGAGCTAAAGCAGCTTACTATACTAAAGCATTTAGAAATCGAATTGCACTATTAAACCTTGTAGGCAATATGATGCAAATGACAGTTACAGTACTTTTTGGTATTGCTGGTCTTATCTTTTTTAAATTAAACTACAACCTGGACATCAATTACCTTAAAGTATCAAGGTTTTTGTTTATTATACTTTTGGTAATAGTGTTAACCCTTTTTGGAGCTAAGCATAAAACATTCAAAATAAAAGGAAATACGCTACAAAAGATCATTCATTTCATTATCTATTTACCAAAAACTGTTTTAGTTAAAGGGTTTTTACTTTCTGTAATTAGGTACGCGATTTTCTCATTTCAGTTCTATTTTCTGCTCACTATTTTTGGAGTAAATGTACACTACAGTAATGCTATGATTGTAATTACAAGCATGTACCTATTAGCCTCTATTATTCCTTCCATTTTTATTTTTGATGTAGTGATAAAAGGGAGTGTTGCTGTGTATTTGTTTTCTATTGTTGGCGTAAATGAGCTTACTATTTTATGCATTGTAACGTTAATGTGGTTGTTGAATTTTGTCATTCCGAGTGTATTTGGAAGCTATTATGTCCTAAATTTTAACCTACCTAAAAACACCACAAACACATGAGTTTAATAGCACTTATTATTGTGATCCTATATCTAGCTTTAATTGGAAGCTTGATTTTAGGCTTTGACAAAGTGATTGAATTTACTTTAAAAGATGTTACACCAGAAAACAGGTTTTCAATACTTATTCCTTTTAGAAATGAAGCTGAAAATTTACCTGCTTTACTACAAGCTATTTCAACACTAAATTACCCAAAAGCACATTTTGAAATTATTTTTATTGATGACGATTCTGAAGACAATTCAGTAACACTCATTAATGCGTTTCAAAAAAAATCGAAGCTAAACATAAGCTTGATAAAAAACATTCGCAGTTCAAACTCTCCAAAAAAAGATGCTATTACATTAGCTATTTCACAAGCAAAACACCCTTGGGTAATTACCACAGATGCTGATTGCGTTTTACCTATATATTGGCTTGATAGTTTTGATTGTTTTATACAAGAGCGTCAACCCGATTTTATTGTAGCTCCAGTAACGCTTAGCCATTGCAATACGTTTTTTAAACGCTTTCAATTACTTGAAATTTTAAGTCTGCAAGGAGCAACTATTGGTGGTTTTGGTATCAACAAACCATTTTTGAGTAATGGTGCCAACTTAGGTTTTAAAACAGATTTTTTCAATACTGTTAACGGTTATCAAGGCAACAACACCATTGCTAGTGGTGATGATATTTTTCTTTTAGAAAAAGCTATTAACCATCCTCAAACGCAAGTAGAGTATTTAAAATGTGATAAAGCTGTTGTAACTACAATACCTGAAAACAGTATAAAAAGCTTATTTGCACAACGCGTTCGTTGGGCAGCAAAAACAAGTAACTATCGTAATATTTTTGGGAAGCTTTCTGGATTAATCATTTTTACAATGAATGCTGCATTGCTTTGTTATTTACTATTTGCTATTTCAGGAGTTGTTTCATATAAAGAGTTGGTATATGTGTTTGCTATAAAATTTTGTATTGACTTTCTTCTCATTTTTAAAAGCGCTCGGTTTTTTAACCAAGAACATACTTTGTTCTCATATATTTTTGGCTGTTTTTTATATCCTTTTTTTAGTGTTTTTGTGGCCTTCACATCTGTTTTTAAAGGATATAAGTGGAAAGGAAGAGCATACCGAAAATGATGTTTTATCATTTATTTTTGTTAGATTTACTAAACTATAATCCTAAATCCTGATGAAAAAAATAGTCGCTATTCTCTGCATCTTGTTAAGTTATGCTTCAATGAGTGCTCAAGACACCTACACTGTAAATGGTGAAACCCTAGAGTTAAAGACCGAAATTGATGGAAACCTGGATTTACTTTGGACAACTATTGATGGTAAATACCGTTATTTTGTAAGAACTCAAAACAACACCATCTTAGAGTTAAAAAACACCAAAGGTGACAATAACAAATACCAAGAAGAGTATAAAACCACGCTAGACAATGTCATGGAAGATTATGGTTTATCAACTGATAAGGTAAAACTCACACTTGGCAGCCTTAAAGACTTTATTGATATGTACAACAGTACGTCTGACGTGTCTTACCAAACGCAACTTAAAAAAAACAAACTCGAACTACGCTTAGGTGTTTTTGGTGGTATTACCAACAATCCTTTTGTTCCAAACCCTGACAATTTAAAATCTCCTGTTTTTGGAACCGAACTAGAAGTGATTACTAATGCTGAAAAACCTATACACTCTGGGTTTTTACAACTTAGACAAGTTCTTAAAAACGATGATTTAGAATACACCTCAACCGAGTTTTCTTTAGGTTATAGGTTGAGAGCTATTAATATTTCAAACTTAAGTATTTATGGCAATGTAAAATTTGCAACACTCAACTTTAGTAAAGTAACTGTAGCAACCGAAGATGACGTTATTGAAGAAAGCGACACTTCTTTTAATGCGCCTTTTATTTTTGGATTAGGTGCCGATTACAAAGTGGGCAACGGTTATATTACATTTGGATTTAATCAATTATTTGCTTTAGATTTAGACACTAACGACAATTTCCCAACTGATTTTACATTGGGTTACAAGTTTACGCTGTAAATGAAATTATCAAATTTTAAAACCTCTAACCCAGCCTTTACACCTTATTTTTGGGGCGACAACAAAAAGCCTGAAGCAAAAATGACTGTTTCAGGGATTTTTGTAAAATCCATGTTATCCATATTGGTTATTGCTGCAGTTACTGCTGGAGTTTGGAAACTTCATGAAGATGGAATGGATGTAAGCTGGTTTACACTTGGTGGTATGATTGCCTCAATAATTGTAAGTGTAATGATTTCTTACAAGAACAATTGGGCACATATTTTAGTGCCTATTTACTCCATAACCAAAGGTTGTTTTTTAGGCGGTTTTTCGGCTTATGTAAGAGTTAAATTTCCTGAAATGCCTTATCAAGCTATTGGTGTTACCATTGTAACTTTTTTTGTAATGCTCATTTTATACCAAACACGAGTTATTGTAGTTACCAAACAACTTAGAAGTGTAATTATTACAGCTGCTGCAAGTATATTTTTGGTGTATATCATTTCGTTTATTTTAGGCTTTTTTGGTATCAAATCGTTTATTTGGGGAACTTCTTGGGTTGCCATTGTTTTTAATGTAGTTGCAGCAATTGTAGCTTCGTTTTCATTGTTGTTGGATTTTGATTTTATAGAACGCCATAAAAACAAAGCGCCAAAATATAAAGAATGGCTTGCCACTTGGGGACTTCTAGTGACTCTAGTTTGGTTGTATGTTGAAATTTTACGCTTAATGCGAAAGCTAGCAATTCGGTTTTAATTGATACTAACTATTACAGGAAGATTAAATTGAGTCGTTACCTGTTGACTGCGTTTAATTGCTGGATATATTTTTGGCAACGAATCAAAACTATGAGTTAACAAACTATCCAACTCAGGAATTTGTTGACGTGTGACATCAGAACTTTTAATGTCTTCAATAGTGAATTGACCTTTGCTATCTATTTTAATTTTTAAAATAACAGTATCATTAACGTCTTCAGAAACTACAATGTTATGTTTTGAAAGGTTTTCGTTTAGTATGTTTCTTAGTGTATTTTCAAAGCAGTTTTTTTTGTTTGCCTTACCTGAAGTGGTGTCGCACGATGCAAATGTAGGATACTCATCAACATCATTCCAGTTGAAGGTTTGCAACTCTTCCTGAAGAATTTCTTCTGTAGAAATCTTCTGTTTATCAAAATAGTCGCAAGACACCAACGTAAAAACACAAAAAATAAAGAATAAGTGCTTCATTAATATACTACTGAAGCCGAAAAGTACAATTTTTTTGGTATTTAATCTTCATTCATAAACTTTTCTTCTTTGAGCTCTTGTAAACGCATATTGGCTAGCTTTACATAAAAACTCTCAGGATATTGGGTTTTAAAATCTTCGTAGAGTTTAATTTTAGCATCAGTATCAGCATAATATTTGTCTTTTGAAACAACCATATAAAATGCTGAGTTGATATTGTCTGGATTTTCTTTTAAAGCAGTTTGAAAGCTTGCAATGGCTTCTTTATACTTTTGTTGACGGTTGTAGATTGTACCCAATTTTTGATATTCATAATCCAATGGCACATCTTTTAACTTTAAGCATTGTACAATGTACTTTTCGGCATTTTCATAATCGTTTAAACGCTCATAATATGTTCCTATAAGAAACAATCCATTAGAATCGTAAGGATTAAAGTTTAATGCGCGTTTTCGTTGCTCAATGGCTTCTTTATATTCTGAAAGTTCAGCATGAATAACACTTAATTTTACATGAATAAACTCTGATGATTCTCCAAGCTGCACTAACTTGTGAAACCAGATTTTTGAGTTTTTGTAATCGTCTTTGTTATAATAGTTTTGCGCTTTTAAGCTAATAAGACTTACATTGTTCTCATAGCTTTCCAAGCCTTTGTTTATAAAATATTCTGCTTGTTCATAAGCACGTTTTTTCACATAGGATCGTGCAATTTTATAAATGGCTTTTTGATGGGTTTGATCCAAATCATAAGCAGAACGAAACCTATTCATTGCAGTTGAATCGTTTAAAGCTTCGAGTGCTAAACCTAATTCATAATGGTAATTTGGATTTTTGTAATCTATATACACCAACTCATTAAATTGAGTTGAAGCTTCTTTAAACTTCTTAGTTTTTGAAAGTAATTTGGCGTATTCGTATTTTACAAGTGCATCATCAGGATTTGCCTCCAAACTTTTTTGGTAATACTCTAAACCAGCGTCATAATTTCCTATTGCAATGTAGGCTTTTGCAATTTTATCAAACATCTCCTCAGTTTTACTCAGCGTTTTGTATTGCTCAATAGCTTTACTATAGTTCCCGTTTAAGTACAAACTATCAGCATACTGTAAAACCGAAGTTTGAGCTTCGGTTTTTAATGCTATTAATACTATTAGGATTAAAAGTATTTTATTCATTGACTTGAAATAGTATTGGTAAGCTATAGGCAACTTTTACAACTTTTCCGTTTTGCTTTCCAGGAATAAATGTTGGCAATGTTTTTATAGCACGTATTGCTTCTTCTTCCAATGCAGGATGCGATGCTCTAGCTTTTACCTCTTTTACAGTACCATCTTTATCTATTTTAAAAATGACATTGATACGCTGTTGTCCTTTAAGTCCCTTTTCCTTTGCAACATTTATGTTGAAGTTTTCATTGACATGCTTAGCGACATTATTACTTATGCATTTTTTCTTTTCATCTTGTGTTGCTAAATTTTCACAAGATGCTAACATAGGAATCTCATCAACCACTGCAAATGGCACTTCATCTGCATTCTTAAATTGCTCTTTTAACTCTTTGATATACTCTTTTTGGTCTTGAGTACTATTTACTTCATTTTGATTATCATTATCTGACACTTGAAATAAAATTGGCAAACTATAAGGCACTACTACAGTTTTTCCTTTTTGCTTTCCTGGTATAAACCTTGGCAATGTTTTTATAACACGCTTTGCTTCTTCTTCTAAAGCTGGGTGTGGTGCTCTTGCAGCAACATCTTTTACAGTACCATCTTTATCTATTTTAAAAATAACATTAATACGCTGTCTTCCTGTAAGTCCTTTTTCCTTTGCAATATTTGTGTTGAAATTTTTATTGACATGCTCAGCAATATTGTCGCTCATGCACTTTTTCTTCTCCTCTCGAGTTGATAAAGTTTCACAAAAGGTAAATGTAGGTGCTTCATCAATAACTGCAAATGGCACTTCAATGGTTTCTTCAATATGCTCAACTATAACCTCATCGCTTTCATTACTTGAGTTTGGTGCTTTTTTGCCATCAATATCATTTACTTGCATTTTTAATATTATGTTTTTTGTAACAATCATTAACGTATTGAAGTAGTCGTCATTTTCAATCATTTTCATTTTTTGATCATAACGTTGTTGCTCAGCAGCTGTCATATTTTTAAAGTCATCAACTACCAATCGTAAAATGCCATCTTTGGTGTTACTTTCCCAGCTTAACTTAGCCTCATCAGTCTTCTTATACTCTAAATAATCTTCATAAGTTTTATGTTTAGGAAACCCTTTTTCTCTTCTCTCAAGATCTTCTTGAGTTAAACTTCCGTCTTTTTGCTTTCTCTCAATTTCCTTATCTGCTAAAAATTTATAAAATGCTCCAAACTTTGCATACTCTATTCTCGTAAGAATATATTTATCGGTTTTAGGCATATACTCTTTATATACTTCATCAAAAATATTACTTGAAGCCGTTAGCTCTTTTAATTCCTCATAATACTTTTGAAGCAATTCATCATCAGTCATATCTTTCGTAGACGTATCTTCATGAGTGGTTTTAGTTGTTGACTTTGGGTCTTGTGAATATGACGATGTATACATAAGCATTCCAAATACCATTGGCAGTAATAATGTATACTTGAATAAATGGATTTGTTTTGATTTTGATTTACTTAACATGACTATTCGTTTTTTGATTAATGCTTGTTTAAAAAATGGGTTTATGAAAGAAATGTTTTTGGTCTCGAAAACCTGAGCCAATAAGTTTTCATAGTATTCCTTTTTATCGTGATGCTGTAGTGCTTTATAATCTGCAATGAACTCGTGCAACTCAACTATTCTAGATTGATACATGTACACCAATGGGTTAAACCAAAACGCAATCCTCAGCGCTTCAAAAAACAACAAATCGATAGTATGCTTTTCCTGAACATGAACAAGCTCGTGCTGTAGAATCGTTTTTTGCTCTTTTGACTGTATTTTTTCGCCTAAAAACACATAATTAAAAAACGAAAATGCCGCGTTACTATTCAATAAATTAACGATTAGCAAATTGCCTTTCCAACGCTTTGGGTTTTTGTAAAATAGAACTAGAAGTTTAATCAATTTAACCATAAACAGTATAGCTGCAATACACATTCCTACATATAGCAGCATACTCCAAGACCAAGTAAAAACGGGTTCAACCGTTTGTTGCGGTTGAGCAATAAAAACATCAATTACAGATTGTTTTTCTTCGACCTTACCTATAATAATTTCAGGCAATTGAATAACAAACTGCTCTGGAACGATAGCTTTTATACTTTTAAATTTAATGAATGGTAATACCACTGAAAGTATCGCAGTCGATAACAAGTAAAACCTGTTCCAATTAAAAAAAGTTTCCTTTTTTAAAAACACATCGTAGATGAGCAAAAAGAATAATTGAAACGCTATAGTTTGTAATACATAATGTAACATAATACTATTCTTTTTTATTGATTTCTTTTAGTACAGCTTCCAAGTCTTTTAGGTTAATGTCATTTTTCTTCACAAAAAAAGACACCATGCTTTTAAAAGAGCCTTGAAAATAATTATCCACCAATGTATTTATGGTCTGGTTACTATAATCTTGCTTTTTAACCACTGGAAAATACACATGACCTTTACCTTGTTTTTCATAATCAACAAAGCCCTTACTTTCCAAAATTCTCACAATAGTTGATACAGTATTGTAAGCTGGTTTGGGCTCTGGTAACTCATCTATAATATGTTTTACATTGGCCTTTTTAAGTTGCCATAAAACTTGCATGATTTCTTCTTCTGCCTTGGTAAGTTGCTTCATGATGCTTATTTTTAATTTAAAACTCTGAACAAAAGAGCTTAACAAATATAACTAAATTTTTAGTTTAAACTAATTTTTTAGTTACAAATGTAACAAATGACTATTTTCATCGTCACATAATTGTATAAACTCTAAATAGATTTAATGGATATATTTTTATTGATAATTAGTGGCTTATTAATGCTTCTTGGAATACTTGGTAGCTTTTTACCTGTTTTACCAGGTCCATTAACCAGTTGGGTTGGGCTTTTAGTTTTACATCTTACTGATGCACTACCAATGAACTGGACATTTTTAATCATAACATTAATTGTAGCTATTGCCATTTGGTTGTTAGACTATGTAATTCCAGCTATGGGAACCAAACGCTTTGGAGGCAGTAAAGCAGGAATGATAGGTACAACTATTGGTCTTATAATAGGCTTAATATTTTTAGGACCTTTTGGAATAATTATAGGTCCGTTTTTTGGTGCTCTAATAGGTGAGCTTATTAATAAAAGTGAATTTGATAAAGCTGTGAAAGCTGCTTTTGGATCTTTTTTAGGGTTTCTTGCTTCAACGTTTATGAAGTTTATTGTAGCAATGATTTTTACCGGATTCTTTATTTATAAAGTAATAAAATATTCTGACGGTTTTGTATAAATGAAAAAACCCAATAACCTAGTGGGTTATTGGGTAATTCTTTATTTGCTATTAATTCAACAAATTACTTAGAGGGATTAATTAATTTCGTTGACTATTACAAATGTATATAAGTAGAAGGTTTTAAATGTGCGGAAAAACCGCAAACTTGATGCGGAAAAACCGTACTTTCTAGCAATAACCTAGTGTTGCATCAGATTGAAAAAGCTAAAAAAAATGAAGATTTAATATAAATTTTACAAAAAGCCTTTTTTTCTGGCTTCTTCTAACAAAGTTTCGTCTTTACCATCTTCAACAGAAAATAAAAGTTTCATCTGCTTTTTACGTTTTTCAATAGCACTCATTGATAAGTCTATGTACTCTTTTAGACTTCTTGTTTTTATGCCTTGAGATAATAAGTGAAGTATTTTTCTATTAATGTCGTCAATATAAATATCACTAGTAATAGACTTCTTTAAATAGTTGTTTACTGTACTACTGTAGTATGGAGGGTTGGATAGAATATGCTGAAATGCTTCAGCTAATTCCATTGATGTTAAATCGCTTTTTATTAAAAACCCATCAGGACTTACCTCTTTAATAATATTATGAATCCTGTACGACTCATTAAACATTGTTAAAATAATAATTTTTGCATTAGGTAATATGTCTCGAGCAATTTTTGCTAAATCTTCTCCTGATGTTATTGAACCATCTGAAGAACTGGGTAAACTAATGTCGAAAAAACAGACATCATAAGGTTTTTCTTTAGATGCTTTTTGAAGTAACTCGTTAGCTGTATCACAATTATTAGCTGTATCTATAACCAGTACCTGATCATCGTTTTTTGTAGCCATCAAAGTATTTTGATAACCTTCAATAATTATTGGATGATCATCTACCATTAAGATATTTATGTGTTGCATGATAATTTAACTTTTATAAGGAATGTCAATTAATACCGAAGTTCCTTTATTTATTTCTGAGTAAAACTTAACTGAGCCTTCTAGCTCGTTTACTCTAGAATTGATATTTTTAAGACCAATTCCTTTCTTACTCTTATTGATTTCAAACCCTTTTCCGTCATCAATAATCGCTAATAAAATTACGTTATTTTTTAATTCAATACTAATTTTTACCTCATTAGCTTCGGCATGTTTATAAATATTTTGAAGTGTTTCTTGTATTATTCTGTAAATATTAATTTTGGTTTTATTAGGCACGAATTCCCAGTTAATATCATCAGTATATTTAAAATCGTATTGCAATTGATACGCTTTGGTTTGCTTCTCAATTAATTCAGAAATAATATCCATAAACCCTGACCCTGAAACAAAATCGGTATTTAAATCGTGTGATACTTTTCTTATATCTTCTTCAATAGTTTTTAATTCGCTTATATAATTTGCTCTACTTTTTATGGCATCTTTACCTTCACTAAAATTTAAACTATCTAAACTCAACCTTGTTCCAAATAAACGACCTAAAATACCGTCGTGCAATTCTTCAGAAATACGTTTCTTTTCACTAGCTCTAGCTTCATCAACTTTATCTTGCTGCGATAACATAAGGTTGTAAATTTCCTCATTGGCTTGTTGCTGGTCTTGTTTAAACTTTAACTCTTTGTTTCTTGCTCTTTGGGTAATGATAATATAAATTAAAAGCGCAGTAAACAACAAACCTATTGACAGTATTGTAAGCCACAAACGCTCTCTAGAAATACGCTTATTTTCCTCTTCTAGTTTATCTGTTTCAAATTCAATTCTTGCAAATTTATTTCTGTTTTTTCGCTCGTTCAACAATAAGCTATCGCTTAGCTTTATGTATTGATTTAGATATGCTTTACCTTGCTCACCTTCATTAATTTTTGACAGTAGTTGCATAGATTCTAACCATATTTGATTAGAGTTTGTTTCTCCACCAATATCGTAAGCTTGTTTAGCATATACTAATGATGAATCTTTGTTTTTTTGTCCATAATAAAACTTAGCCAAATCAATACTAACAGCTAGTTTGGTGATTGGATCCTCGAGACTATCACTAATTTTATATGCAGTTTTCAGCATCTGCTCAATATTATCAATGTCGCTATGTTTTGCTTCATACTTAGTAAACGCTAAGTTTTCTAAAACCAAAGGGTAAAAGGTAGGATCTTCTTCATTATAGACTTCTTTATTTTCTAATACTGTATTATAGAGCTCTAACGCTTTAGTATGATTACCTAACTTTCTATAAACAAATGCCATATTATTTAGTGACAGCATTTGATCAATAAAGCCAAACTCCATTTTCTTACCAATATCGTAAGCCATATTATGATACTCTAATGAAGCATTATAGAGTTCTAATTTTAAATTTATTACGCCCAATAAATTATATAGTATCCATTTTGTGCTTAAATAATTTTCAGTTTCAGGGAGTCTTTCTAAAATTTTAATAGCTTTAATTGAATTAGCTTCAGCACCAATATAATCTCTTTCAGTATCTTGAATATCTGCTAAGTTTACTAATGTTGTAACCTGTCTATCTAACTCTCCTATTTCGTCAAAAGTTTTAGCTGCTTTTGAATAATAATAGTAAGCGCTATCATTTTGAACCATATTGAAATGATGATACCAACCCAAGTTAAGACTGGCAATACCAATAACCAATGAGTCATTAATTTTCTTAGCCAGCTTTAAGTTGTTATGATTGAGTTTTCTATACTTCTCATATTCACCTCTATTCAAATATACACTCGACAAAGTCCTGTTTGAGTTGATTAAAACCGAATCTATTTTAGTTTTTGAAGATAATTCTACAGCGCTAAGTGCAAAATTTAAACGTTCTTCTAATGAGAATTCAGCATCAGAAGATAAACTTCTTAACTTTTGGATACTATCAAGCCCTTTAACACTCTTTTCGTTTTGAGACAAAACAGCTTTGGTATTAAAAAAGAGAAAAATTAAAAGAGAGAGGTAACGCAACAATGTATTTGGATTATTATGGTTAATCCAAATTTAGAATAATTTATTTAATGTGTTTGACTTATTTTTAATTATAAAGCTAGTTTACAGAAAACAACAAAAGCCCTTATCTAAAAAAGATAAGAGCTGTATATTTTAAGAAGAAGTATTTTTTATCCGTTAGTAGGAACTAAAACCTTCTTTTTGTTGTGCACCAATAAGTCGTATTTAGTTTCTGATTTTTTGGTAGAGTTATTCTCTTCATTATTAAAAGAATCACTGCTTTGTCCTGAAACAGTTAATAATAATACAGCTAATAATAAGAAAGTAATTTTAAGGGTCTTCATGTCTATTAATTTTAGGGTTTTACAATATTTAATTTTAGTTAATTACAAATTTTAGGGCATAACCTAATGCCATTGGAGGGAAGAATGGATTATTAACTATAAAGCGTAAACCGCTAAGACTGTATATTTTTTTGAGGGAAATGTAAAATACTAATACAGAGTATTCTACTAAAACGGATTAAATATTACCTTAATAAGTATTTGGGGCTTAAGAAGGGCCTCAAATGTAATTCAAATATAATTATTAAAATTAAAAAATCGGATGAAACGCATAAAAATATCGATGAAATGCATATTTTTATACATTATAGAGGACATAATTTATCTTTTTTTGGTAGAATTACGTTCTATAATATTAGTTTTCACAACTTTGTGTACAGGTTGCTCTGGTAGCTTTCCTTGAATTCTATCTAAAAGTATTTCAACAGATGTTCTACCTATATTTTCAGCATGCTGGCTTACGACAGTTAAAGAAGGGATTGAATGCTCTGCCATTAATCCATTTGTAAAACCAATAACTGATATATCATTAGGAACATCATAACCATTAAGTCTAGCTACATTAATCGCTAAAATAGCTGAGTATTCATCAGCAGCTAGAATTGCATCAACTTTTTGATTATTTAAAATTTTAGTAAGCTCTTTTTCTATTTGATTATAATGTTCAACCTTTAAAACTAAGGGCACTAAACTCAAATCTTCAATAGCCTTTACATAGCCTTCTTCTCTAGACTCGCCAACACTTATATTAGAAATAGGATTTATGAAGATGATATTTTTTGAATCTAATTCATGAAGAAATTGAGTAGCTTCATATGCTCCTTCAAAATCATCGACAGTTACTTTATCACAACTAATGTCCTTTGCAACCCTATCAAACATTACCATTGGTAAATTATACTTTTCACTCTTTAAAAAATGGGTGTGATTTTTTGTTTTTTGGGTTTCTTCAGCAACTGATAAAATAATTCCATCTACACTACCATTAATAAAAGTGTCTATACTCTCACTCTCTTTTTGTTGTAATTCATTAGATAGGCATATTATTATTTTATAGCCTCTTTTAGTAGCTTCAATCTCAATACCATAAAGCACCTTACTAAAAAACTCAAGCAAAATTGCAGGTATAATTACACCTATTGTTTTTGTTGATTTTGACTTTAAACTTTGAGCTATATTATTTGGGACATATCCATAAGACTCAGCCAATTCTTTAATTTTAGCTCTAGTCTCAATACTAATTTCAGGGTTATCATTGAGTGCTTTAGAAACCGTAGATATTGAAACATTTAAAATTCTTGCTAAATCTTTAAGCGTAATTTTTGAGCCCATGTGTTAAATTTAATAAATCTTTTTGTTCAAAAACAGTTTTTGTAGCACTTAATCTTAAAAGAAAAGCTAATTCTTTGTTTAAAAATTAAAAATACCAAATTTTTGTTCTTTCGTATTATTAAAGAATAATTATTTAGTCGAAAACTTAAATACAGTTTCCGAACTAAAAACCTCATCAGGATTTAAAATAACCGTAGGAAAATGACTTTGATTAGGTGAATCAGGAAAATGCTGTGTCTCAAAACAAAATCCAGTTCTTGGCTTAAAATCCCCTTCTAGAAAATTAGCAGTATAAAACTGCAATCCAGGTTGATCAGAAAAAACCTCCATAAATCTCCCACTTTCACCTTCATATGCTGAAGCTACAAATCTTAAGCCTTCATTTTGATTATTAACAACCCAATTATGATCATAACCTCCTCCCCTTTTTAATTGCTCTTCGTTTAAATTAATTTCACTACCAATTGGTTTTGGTTTCCTAAAATCAAAAGGAGTATTAAGGACACTTTCATAATCACCCGTTGGAATTAAATTTTCATCAACAGACAAAAAAGAATCTGCATTTATAACTACTTCATGGTTTAAAATTGAAGTATTATAATCTCCTGATAAATTAAAATAAGAATGCTGAGTTAAATTCAATATTGTAGGCTTATCAGTAGTTGATGTATAAGCAACCTTTAGCTCATTATTATTCGTTAACGTGTAATCAATAGTGGTCATTAAATTCCCAGGAAAACCTTCTTCCATATCCACACTTAAATAAGTCAGTTTTAAAGTAACACTATCACTAAATTTTTCAACATTAGCACTCCATACTACTTTATTAAAACCTACTTCCCCACCATGTAAATGGTTTTCACCATTATTAACTACCAAACTATACTTTTTATCACCAATAGAAAATTTTCCATTTGCTATTCTATTACTATACCTACCAATTATAGCACCTAGATAAAACGTATCACTAATATACTTCTCTAACGTATTAAATCCCAAAACTATGTTTTGCTGCTTTCCTTCTTTATCTATCATTCGCAAAGCAGAAATAATTCCACCATAGGTAAGTATATCAACTTCTAATCCACTAGTATTTTTAAGGATATATTTCTCTATAGAATCTCCATTTGGTGTTCTACCAAATTCAATTTTATCTATGCTGAGTATTTTATTCAAAGAAGTTCCGTTTTGTATTTCAAAAATAACTTACAAAGTGTCTTAAAACAAAAAAGCATCCCAATTTTCTGTAAAGAAAAAAGGAAAGCTTTCCATCGGTTTAATACTCAACTAAATTGGGTATCTCTACCATTGACAGACTCTAACATCTGTCAAACAACACAACTAAATCTTATTGCCAAAAAAAGCTCCAACTTCTTGGAGCTTTAGCAATATTTGCGGTCTGGACGGGACTCGAACCCGCGACCCCCTGCGTGACAGGCAGGTATTCTAACCAACTGAACTACCAAACCGTTGCTTTATTGCGGTTGCAAATATACGCTCCATTTTTTATATCACAAATATTTTTTGTGAAATTTTTAAAAAATTTTCAATTAAGCAAACCTATGTCGCTCTATCATGTACGTTGTTAGGATTTTATCAAAATCCTTATTTATGTCTGCTTCAACATATTTTATCTGATATTGTCCGCATTTCAATCGAATATCATTAAAATATTTTTTTACTGAAGTTTCATAATCGTCTTTTATCGAATCAGGATATAAGTTGATATATTCTCCTGTTTCTACATCTATAAATCGCTTAGGCGTGTTGTCAAAATCAAACTTAAGCTCCTTTTTCCCATCAAATATATGAAACAACACAACTTCATGTTTGTTATGTTTTAAATGTCTTAAAGCTTCAAACAGTTTAACCTCATCTGTAGAAGTTTGAAACATATCAGTAAAAAAGAAAATCAAAGATCGTCTATGAATCTTTTCTGCTATTAGATGCAAATACGTATAGGTTTCTGTTTGTTTATTTAAAGGTCTAGAGTTGACCATATCACTCAACTGATGCAATAACATTTGATGGTGACGTTCACTTCCTTTTTCTGGAGCATAATAATCATATGCATCACTATAAATGCTTAACCCTACTGCATCTCGTTGCTTTTTTAGAATATGCATTAAAGATGCTGATGCTAGTGCAGAAAATGCAATTTTGTTAAGACTATTTATGGAAAATGAAGACAGTTTAGGAAAATGCATAGAGCTACTATTATCAACAATTAAATGACACCTTAAATTGGTTTCCTCGTCGTAGCGCTTTGTAAAAAGCTTATCTGTTTTCGCATACAACTTCCAATCAATATGCTTAGTACTTTCTCCTTGGTTGTAAATTTTATGTTCAGCAAATTCAGCAGAAAACCCATGAAACGGACTCTTATGCATACCTGCAATAAATCCTTCAACTACTTGCTTTGCGAGTAGCTCTAGATTTTTAAATCCTCCTGTTTTATTAAGTTCCTGTTGAAGATCCATCAACTACTAAATTATTCCATCTACAATTCCATAAGCAACAGACTCTTCTGCTCCCATCCAATGATCTCTATTAAAGTCTTTCATTACCTTATCAAAATCCTGCCCGCAGTTATCAGCCAAAATTTGAGCACTAAGCTCTTTTGTCTTCAAAATTTCTTGAGCTGTAATTTCAATATCACTAGCTTGACCTCTAGCTCCACCACTAGGTTGATGAATCATTACTCTTGCATGTGGTTGAATAAAACGCTTCCCTTTTGTTCCTACAGATAACAATATAGAACCCATAGACGCTGCTAAACCTGTACAAATAGTAGACACATCGCTATTTAAAGATTTTATACAATCGTATATCGAAAAACCAGAAGTCACATAACCTCCTGGACTATTTATGTATAATTGAATGTCTTTAGTTTCTAATGCATCCAAATACATTAATCTATCAATAACATGTTTTGCCGACTTATCATCAACTTGACCCCAAAGAAACACTTTACGGTCTTCTAATAATTTATTATCTATTAAATCTTGGGTTTTTATTACTTTGCTCATGTGTATATTAATTTTCATCTAAAATAAAAAAAGGTTTGCCGTTAAAGCAAACCTTTTATCTTTTCTTTTAGAAAGTATCTTATAAAAGCGAATCAATCGCTTCAGTATATGCGCTTTTTTGAGCTACACCTACTTGACGTCCTACTACTTCTCCATTTTGAAATACTAAAACAGTTGGTATATTACGAACTCCATATTTTGCAGCAAACTCTTGGTTAGCATCAACATCTACTTTACCTACAACAGCTTTACCTTCATACTCATTGCTAATTTCATCAATGATTGGTCCAACCATTCTACATGGTCCACACCAAGCAGCCCAAAAATCTACCATTACTGGTTTATCACTTTTTAATACAGTTTCTTCAAACGTTGCATCTGTTATTTCTAATGCCATAATCTTTTATTTAAATGTGTTTTACTTCAATTTTATATGCAATATTAGTCAAAAATTTTGCCAAAACTTACAGCATAACAATTTGTTTTGTTTATATACGCATTGTTTCAGGTTATTAGCTACTTTTTCTTAGGCGCATAAACCATGCTTTATTCATGTATTTCTATTTCTTCGGAATTCGCGAATATAAATATTAACCACTCGCTCTCTTTGAGGAGCTCAAACACACCGTTCAATCCTTTGCGTAAATACTACTATCACTATCAATTCAATTTATAGAATACATCATTGCTTTCTAGTTTATCTAATAAATCTTGCGATATTTTTATTTTCTGTTTTCGACTTGGCATCGTTAATTTTATCTGCTCATCATTATCATACACCACAAAATTAAGCATTTGATCTCCAGGATGCGTGTGAAATAAGTCTTTTAAAATAGCTATACGTTGTTCCTGCAAGTCATTTATATGCAACTGAATAGACAGTTTTTTAGCATAAGCATCCATAACATCATGCAGTAACTGAAAATTATTAAACTGTATTCTAGGTTCGCCTTTAATACCTGTAGTCTTATTGACCCAACCTTCGCGAATAAATATCTTTACAAACACAAATGAATTCTTGACCAAGAAATGCCTAAACTTTAAATATTCTTCACCAAATATTCTAAACTCAAAACTATCGTCATAATCTTCAACCGTAAAAGCTGCCCAACCTTTTCCTTGCTTGCTCACACGATGTTGAACATCTGTCACCACACCTCCAAAAGATAGCTCCCTGTTTATATAAGGTTCTAAATCTCTAAGCAATGATAAATTAGCATTACAAAACGTTTTCATTTCAACTTTAAAGTCGTCTAAAGGATGCCCTGAAATATAAATACCAACAACTTCTTTCTCTCTTGCCAATTTTTCCATGGTTCCCCATTCTTCACAAGGTGGCACTTGTGGTTCAGCAATTTGCACATCACTTGCTTCTCCAAACAAACTCACTTGTGCAGAATTTTCATTTTCTTGATGCTTTGCACCATATTTTATGGCTTTTTCTAAAAAGGTAATACCATCTCC
>NZ_JBNWKB010000005.1:0-223926 GCF_050509525.1 Gaetbulibacter sp. PBL-D1
CATACTCTAACAAAACTTTTTCATACAAATCTTCCCAAGCGGGATTCATACCTTGTATCAACGCTTCTTTTTTCGCTCTACTCCCTGCTTTCAATTGTTTTTCTCTTCCTATGGCATCACCAATCATTTGAAACGCTTCATAGTATACTAGTTTATTTATACGATAACGCGTGGTAAATGCCTTAGGATCACTTTGTGCTTTGTGCTGTTGCACACGTAATATCAAATTTGAAGTAACACCTACATATAATGTTGTATTATTATAATTGGTGAGTATGTAAATAAAGCCTGGTTTCATAAGACATTGATAACATATTAGTTATTAATACCAATATACTCATTTTTGAGACTGCTTCGTTGCACTCGCAGTGACGTTTATGATGGGGTCATTGCGAAGCCTTTAGGCTGTGGCAATCTATATGTTTAAAAAAGACTGCCACGTTATACTCGCAGTGACAAAAAAAAGGATGAGACTGCCGCGTCTCTACACTTCTAGCAGTGACAGTGAAGAATGACGTTGAGATTGCTTCGTTGCACTCGCAGTGACGTTTATGATGGGGTCATTACGAAGCCTTTTGGCTGTGGCAATCTATACATTTAAAATAGACTGCCACGTTATACTCGCAGTGACAAAAAAGAGACTACCACATTGCTATGCTTCTCGCAGTGACAAGGAATGACAAAAAAAACCGTTTCTGGGGAAGAAAACGGTTTTAGTGCTATTAATTTATTAAGGGTTTAAAACTGAAGGTCTGCTACAATATCAAACTCATCATATATTGCTTTGTCTTTTAAGTTGTTGAAAAAACTTTTAGAACCATAACGTACATTGTACTGGCTACGGTCAATTTTTAAGTTTACAGTGGCCTTACTTCCGTAAACTGACAACGTGAAACTAATAGGGTTAGTGATGCCTTTTATAGTTAGGCTTCCTTGTACATCGTAAGCATTTTTACCTGATGGTGTTACTTTAGTAAATACCAACTTAGCTGTTGGATGATTCTCTACACCAAAGAAATCGTCGCTTTTTAAGTGTCCGTCCAATTGGTCTTTGTACTCGCCTTCGAGGTCTGTGGTGTTAATGCTAGTCATATCCATTACAAACTCGCCTCCTGTAAGTTGCTCGCCATTGAATTGTAATGTACCAGATTCAATC
Organism: Gaetbulibacter sp. PBL-D1; assembly: GCF_050509525.1. Taxonomy (NCBI): domain Bacteria; kingdom Pseudomonadati; phylum Bacteroidota; class Flavobacteriia; order Flavobacteriales; family Flavobacteriaceae; genus Gaetbulibacter; species Gaetbulibacter sp. PBL-D1. Next base: position 1,157 of record NZ_JBNWKB010000005.1, read on the forward strand.
TTAATAGTCCCTTCGTGAGATCCTGCTACTTTGTAGCCTTTCCAAACGACTTTACTCTCTGAAGTGTTTACGGTTTGTTCTTGTGCTTCAACTGAAGCTGTAAATGTTGCAAATGCTATAATTGCAGTGGTTTTTAATGTGTTCATTTTGTTGTGGTTTTTTTGATTAAAAAATTACACTACAAAACTATCAACACATTGTAAGGGTAAAAATGAAGTAGTTTATAAAATAAGGTTAAACTAGTTTAACTTTCTTGAGCGACCTGTTTTTTTATTTTGCTTAAAAACTCTTTGGTAATACCCAAATAAGAGGCTATCATGTACTGCGGAATGCGTTGTTCTATCTTAGGATAGGTTGCTCTAAAGAACAGATAACGGTCTTTAGCCGTCATACTAAAGTTGCGGATAATTCGGTTTAAGGCTGCTGCTAGACCACGTTCGGTTACCTTACGGAAAAAGCGCTCTAGCTTTGGGATACGTTCGAAGATCTCTTCGATAGTGTCATAATGAAATTGTGCCAACTCGGTATCTTCTAAACACTGTATGTTGAATTCGGCAGGTGTTTGATTTATGAAACTTCCAATATCTGAAGTCCACCAATCTTCAACACCTAGCATAATGATGTGTTCGGTTCCTGTATCGTCTACGTAAAATAGTTTGGTGCACCCTTTTAGTATAAACGAACTGGTTCTGCACACATCGCCTTGCTGAAGGATGTATTGTCCTTTTAAATACCTACGATAGTGTAAATGCTCCACTAGATAATCGGTTTCTTCTTTGGTGAGCGCTACGTGTTTTGCTATGTAGTTTAAAAGTGGTTGGAAGTGCATAACTGTACTTTTGGTAAAAATAGAAAAAGTAGTTTATAGTTTTAAGGTTTATTTGGGTTTAGTTTTTGGGTTTTCGATACATTCCTGCTTTGCTGTAGGAACACTTGAACTGACAGCACAAAGTAACTACACTGAAATTATGGATTCCGCGTCGTAGCGCGGAATGACAAAACTGAGATTACTTTGTTATTTGTCTTCGACAGGCTCAGACTGACAATAAGATGAGATTGCTTCATTCTTTGTCTTCAATACTTCGGCTACGCTCAGCACAGGCTTGCTCAGACTGACAATAAGATGAGATTGCTTCGTCGCTACGTTCCTCGCAATGACAACAGTGTGAAATGCTGAACTAATGGATTCCGCATCAAGTGCGGAATGACAAAGCATATGGATTAGCTTCGATGAACCTACGGTTTCCGCATTTCCAAATAAAGTTTGGTACAGGCTCTGTGTGACAATAAGATGAGATGCTGAAATGAATTCAGCATGACGGTATTGAATGGTTCTCGATACATTCCAACTTTACTGCTGAAACACTCGAACAGACGAAAGTTGAGATTGCCACGTCGCTTCGCTCCTCGCAATAACAATGACGATTAAGTATATGGATTCCGCATCGTAGTGCGGAATGACAAAGCATATGGATTAGCTTCGCTGAACCTACGGTTTCCGCATTGCCAAATAAAGTTTGGTACAGGCTCTGTGTGACAATAAGATGAGATTGCTTCGTTGCACTCGCAATGACAAGGAAAGACATAAAAAAAACCGTTTCTCTCCAGAAACGGTTTATCATATAGAATTTAGTGTATTAAAGCACTCCATCCATAATTTCTTGTACACAATCAGGGTTTAACAATGTACTTGTATCTCCAAGATTAGCTGTATCATTACTAGCAATCTTACGAAGAATACGACGCATTATTTTACCACTACGTGTTTTTGGCAATCCACTAGTAAACTGTATTTTATCTAGTTTAGCAATAGGCCCTATTTGCTCTGTAATGAGTTGGTTTATTTCTTTACGTAAGTTATCGTGGTTTCTGCTTTCTCCTGTTTCTTTTAAAATAACATATCCATAGAGTGCGTTTCCTTTGATATCATGAGGAAATCCTACAATAGCACTTTCAGAAACTGCTGGATGCTCGTTAATAGCATCTTCTATTGGTGCTGTTCCTAGGTTATGACCAGACACAATAACAACATCATCTACACGACCTGTAATTCGGTAATATCCTACTTCATCACGTAACGCGCCATCACCTGTAAAGTATTTATTTTCAAAAGCTGAAAAATAGGTGTCTTTATAACGTTGGTGATTGCCCCAAATGGTTCTTGCCATACTTGGCCAAGGGAATTTTATACATAAGCGTCCATCTACCTGATTGCCTTTTATTTCCTGTCCTTGTTCATCCATTAGTGCTGGTTGTATCCCAATAAACGGTAAGGTTGCATAGGTAGGTTTTGTAGGTGTTGCAAACGGAATAGGTGTTATCATTATACCTCCTGTTTCGGTTTGCCACCAAGTATCTACAATAGGCGCTTTTCGTTTACCTATATTATCATCATACCAATGCCATGCTTCTTCATTAATAGGTTCACCAACTGTACCCAAAACCTTTAAAGACGATAAATCATGATTTTCGACGTGCTCCACTCCTTCTTTAGCTAGAGCTCTAATAGCTGTTGGTGCTGTATAAAATTGGGTTACTTTATGTTTTTCTACAATCTGCCAGAATCGACCATAATCTGGATAGCTTGGGACACCTTCAAACATAACTGTTGTTGCGCCATTAGCTAGTGGACCATATACAATATAGCTGTGTCCTGTAATCCAACCTATATCTGCTGTACACCAATAAATGTCATTTTCTCTATATTGAAATACGTTTTTAAAGGTATATGCTGTATACACCATATAGCCTCCTGAAGAATGCACCATCCCTTTTGGTTGACCTGTTGAACCAGAAGTATATAAAATAAATAAAGGGTCTTCGGCATCCATTATTTCTGGTACACAGTCGTGATAAGCTTCTTCCAACAGTGGCTCCAACCAGTGGTCACGTCCTTCTTTCATATTGATTTCAGAATGAATGCGTTTAGCTACTAAAACTGATTCAACTCCTTCACAATCGTTTAATGCATCGTCAACTATTCCTTTTAAGTCAATTGTTTTTGAGCCACGATATGATCCATCAGAAGTAATCACCATTTTAGCATCACAATCCTTAACTCTTGTTGCTAGAGCCGATGATGAAAATCCTGCAAATACTACAGAATGAATCGCACCAATACGCGCACAAGCTAATACTGAAATAGCTAATTCAGGAATCATTGGCAAGTAAATACACACTCTGTCGCCTTTACCTATCCCCTTTTCTTTTAGCACATTGGCAAACCGACATACTTTATCATGTAATTGCCTATAGGTTATATGCTGAGCGTCTTCATCAGGATTATTGGGTTCAAAAATAATAGCTGTTTTATCGCCTCGCGTATAAATGTGTCTATCAATACAGTTTTCGGTAATATTCAATTTTGCACCTTCAAACCACTTTACTTCAGGTTTTGTAAAATCCCATCTTAATACATTATCCCACTTTTTTCGCCACATGAAGTGCTCTTCAGCTATTTCTTCCCAAAAGACCTCTGGGTTTCTAACCGATTTACGATAGACTTGATAATATTCTTCTAAATGTTTGATATGGTAGTTACTCATTATTTATTCTGTTTTCGTTTTATTAAAATAGTTTTCTTCTTCTTGTGTTAGTAATCTAGACTTAATTATAAACCGGAGTCCTAAAGGGATTTCTAAAGAGAAGCTTGCGCCTCTACCTTCGGTAATATCTATCGTTAAGTGTGTGTGTTTCCAATATTCAAATTGGTCTTGATTCATGTAAAAATTAACACCTTGAAGCGTACCTAAAAACACATCACTCTCATCAAGATACATGTCATCCTTTTCAAAAATCATTGGTGCAGAACCATCACAACAACCACCACTTTGATGAAAAATAAGTTCACCATGTTTTTCTTTAAGCTGATTAACCACTGCTGCAGCTTTTTCTGTAATTGCTACTCTTTGCATACCCTAAATATATTAAAAAGGCTGAACATACATTCAGCCTTAGTTTCTAAATAAAACTAACTAATTTAAAAGAAACCTAACTTATTCTTGTCATAAGAAATAAGCATATTTTTGTTTTGACGATAGTAATCCATCATCATCACATGATTTTCTCTACCAAATCCTGACTTTTTATAACCTCCGAATGGTGCGTGAGCAGGATATGCATGGTAACAGTTTACCCAAACACGACCTGCTTTAATAGCTCGAGGTATTTGATATAATTGGTGTGCATCGCGTGTCCAAACACCAGCACCTAAACCGTATAATGTATCGTTTGCAATCTCTAAAGCTTCAGCTTCATCTTTAAATTTAGTCACACACACTACAGGTCCGAAAATTTCTTCTTGGAATACACGCATTTTGTTATGACCTTCTAAAATGGTTGGCTTAATATAAAACCCATTTGCAAGTTCGCCATCCAATTTATTAGCTTCTCCACCACATAATACTTTAGCACCTTCTTCTTTTCCTATCTCTAGATAAGACTGAATTTTCTCATACTGATCGTTTGAAGCCTGTGCTCCTATCATGGTATTTACATCATACGGATTGTCTTGAACAATAGCATTTGTACGTGCAATAACACGCTCCATAAACTTATCATAAATATCTTCTTGTACCAATAAACGTGATGGACATGTACAAACTTCTCCTTGGTTAAAAGCAAATAATACAGCACCTTCTATAGCTTTGTCTAAATACGCATCATCAGCATCCATAACACTATTAAAGAAAATATTTGGCGACTTACCTCCTAACTCCATAGTTACAGGATTTAAGTTTTTAGAGGCATATTGCATGATTAATTGTCCTGTAGTTGTTTCTCCTGTAAAAGCTACTTTATCAACACGAGAACTTGATGCTAAAGGTTTTCCTGCTTCTGGTCCGAAACCATGAACTACGTTTACTACACCTGGAGGAAATACATCTGCTATTTTTTCCATTAATAAAGTTGCTGAAGAAGGCGTTTGCTCTGCAGGTTTTAATACCACACAGTTACCTGTTGCTAAAGCTGGAGGCAACTTCCACGATAACATTAATAACGGGAAATTCCAAGGAATAATTTGACCAACAACTCCTAATGGCTCTTTAATGTTCATTGATAAAGTGTTTTCATCAAGCTCTGTTGCGCTTCCTTCTTCTGCACGAATACATGCCGCAAAATAACGCCAATGGTCTGCAGATAAAGGTACATCGGCATTAAGCGTTTCTCTAATAGCTTTCCCATTATCGCAGGTTTCAACCAATGCAAACTCTTCTAAATTTGCTTCAATAATATCTGCTACTTTATTTAATAAGGTTGCACGCTCTGTTGCAGATGTATTTCCCCAACTTTCTTTTGCTGCATTTGCTGCATCTAGTGCTAATTCTACGTCTTCTTTTTGAGATCTTGGATATTTCGCAATCACACTATTATCTATTGGTGATCGGTTTTCAAAATATTGACCATCTAATGGTTCTATAAATTTTCCGTTTATAAAATTTCCATAGGATTCTTTAAACTTTGGTTTTGAATAACTCATACTTTTTTAGTTTAGATTATTATTTCGCTTAAAATCAGATAATTATCAATCACGATGAATTGTTAAAAATTTTAACATTTAAACAATTTAAAGCCTATATATTTAGGTTATTGATAATTTTTATAAAGTTATTTTATGATATTCTGATTTTATTGAACATATTTATTAAATTGTTGAACATATCTATCAACACTAAAATAGACTTGTTCAATTTTTGTAATATTGAGTATGAATCATTTATTAAGACATCATAAAAGCCATAGAAAGCTCACCACTTTGGTAGAGAATCGTACTACCTACAATGCAGATTATGCCGAATTGAATATTTATGAAACCCATGAATATGCCGAAAAGGTATCGTTAACTTTCAATTTTCCTGTAATTGCAAGCATGCTTACCGGAAAAAAGATAATGCATATTGATGGCTTACCGTCTTTTGATTTTTTTCCAGGCGAATCTGTTGTGATGCCAACTAATAAAGAAATGATTATTGATTTTCCGTTGGCAAAAGCCAATGACCCAACGCAATGTCTTGCGCTTGGAATAGATAGCGATAAAATTGATGAAGTGGTTGAAAAGTTTAATCATCATGTAACTATTGAAAGCGAAAACAACAATTGGAAATTAGATGATAGCGCGTCGCACCTTATAAATAATGTAGATGTTAACCATTTAGTTGAGCGTTTGGTACATACTTTTACTAATACTACTTCGTCAAAAGATGTTTTATTGGATTTAATGATTCAAGAGCTTATTGTTAGGCTTTTACAAACCAAAGCAAAAGCTTTTTTATTGAATGACACTGATGGTATTTTTAACGACACACGTATAGGTTTTGTTATTAAATACATAAAACAAAACCTAACCAATAAGGACATTACCGTAGATTTACTTGCTGAAAAAGCATGTATGAGCGCGTCGCATTTTCATAAGAAGTTTAAAAACACACTCGGTGTGTCTCCTATAGATTATATCAATTCTGAAAAAATTAAATTTTCTAAAAAGCTTATCAAGGAAACCAAAGATTTACGCATGTCTGAAATAGCGTTTAAGTCTGGGTTTAATAACACCAGCTACTTTAACAGGCAGTTTAAAAAAATGGAATTAATGACGCCACAGCAGTTTAAAAACTCTATCAGTAAATAGTTTTAATGCTGAACAGCTTCGCCTGCTCCACTTGGTATTCTTATGTTTTCTACAATTTCTTGAACTTCAGCTGGTGGTGCTTTTGTAAATTTCATAACAACTATAGACACTACAAAATTAAGTACCATAGCCACTGCTCCAAACCCTTCAGGAGAAATACCAAACCACCATTCGCTTTTATCAGGAACAACATCGTCAAACCAACCTAGTTTGTACTTAATCATGTATAACAACATAGCTGTAATACCAACAATCATACCTGCAATAGCACCTTCTTTATTCATTCGTTTGTAAAAGATTCCTAAAATAATAGCCGGAAAAAAGGATGCCGCTGCCAACCCAAATGCAAGAGCTACAACAGCTGCTACAAAACCAGGTGGATTAATCCCAAAATAGCCTGCAACACAAACAGCACCAACAGCTGATAAACGCGCAGCGATGAGTTCGCCTTTTTCAGAAATATTAGGCTTGATAATCTTTTTAACTAAATCATGAGAAACAGAAGCTGAAATAACTAACAATAAACCTGCTGCTGTTGATAGTGCTGCAGCTAGTCCGCCAGCAGCAACTAAAGCTATCACCCAGTTAGGCAGTTTGGCTATTTCAGGATTTGCTAACACCATGATATCTCTATCTACAGTTAATTCGTTTGTAGATTCGTCAGCTACATATTGAATTAGTCCGTCGTTATTTTTATCAGTAAATGCAATAAGTCCTGTAGCTTCCCATTTTTTAAACCATTCAGGAACCGTCGCATACGGTTGATTGGAAACCGTTTCAATTAAGTTTGTTCTAGCAAAAACAGAAACAGCAGGTGCTGTTGTGTATAAAATAACAATAAGCAGCAACGCAATACCTGCCGATTTACGAGCGTCTTTAACTCGTTTTACCGTAAAAAACCTAACAATTACATGCGGTAAACCTGCTGTACCTACCATTAATGCCAAGGTAATTGCAAAGACATCAATCATAGATTTTGAGCCATTGGTATATTCAGAAAAACCGAGTTCTGTGCTTAAACCATCTAATTTATCTAATAGATAAGTTCCTGAACCATCACTTAAAGTATCCCCAAAACCTAATTGCGGAATCGGGTTTCCTGTCATTTGAATAGAAATAAAAATAGCAGGAACCATAAATGCAAAAATAAGTACACAGTATTGCGCTACTTGTGTATAAGTAATGCCTTTCATTCCACCTAAAACAGCATAAAACAAAACAATAAGCATCCCAATAATAACACCTGTATCAATATCAACTTCTAGAAAACGAGAAAACACAACACCAACGCCACGCATTTGTCCTGCCACATAAGTAAACGACACAAGCAAAGCACAAAATACAGCAACAATACGTGCAGTTTTAGAATAATATCTATCACCTATAAAATCAGGTACTGTAAACTTACCAAACTTACGCAGATAAGGTGCTAGTAAAAGGGCTAATAACACATAGCCACCAGTCCAACCCATTAAATACACAGAACCATCATAACCACTAAAAGAGATAATTCCTGCCATAGAAATAAATGATGCGGCACTCATCCAATCGGCTGCTGTTGCCATTCCGTTTGCCAATGGAGAAACGCCACCACCAGCAACATAAAAGTCTTTTGTAGAGCCTGCTCTAGACCAAATAGCAATACCTATGTATAAAGAAAATGTAATACCAACGAGTATGTAGGTCCATGTTTGAACATCTACATTTAAGAAGAAATTATGCATCATATCCGTACTTTTTGTCTAGTTTATTCATCAATCTAACATAAACGAAAATAAGGACGACAAACACGTACATAGATCCTTGTTGAGCAAACCAAAACCCAAGTTTAAAGCCTCCTAATTGTATGGTATCTAATTCATCCTTAAATAAAATTCCTGCGCCATAAGACACCAGAAACCAAATTGCTAAGAGGATTAAAACGTATTTAATATTGGCTTTCCAATACTTTACTGGGTTTTGTTTATTCATAATAAAAAACTGTTTTAATTTTCAATTTATAAATAAAAGCCAATAATAATTATTAAACTATCAACATTTTCACTAATTCTTATACAATAATTTCAAATCATAATATTAATCTATCAAAATAAGCACTAGTTTTTGGGAATGGTTAATTTTTACTAAATTAAGGCTGCTTTTTTAATGAACCATGTGCGAAAATATCCATAGAGAAATTACCCAACTAAAACCTTTTGATGTGTTTTTGGTTATTGATCGAACCAAACCAAGTTTTGATTTTCCAATTCACTTTCACCCAGAGTACGAACTTAATTTTATTAGAAATGGTAAAGGTATACGACGTATTGTTGGTAACAGTATGGAAGAAATTGACGCTATTGAATTGACGCTTATAGGCTCAAACCTTGAACATGGTTGGGAGCATCATAACTGCACAAGTAATGCTGTTGATGAGATAACCATTCAGTTTCATGATTGGTTATTTACTGATGAATTGCTGAATCTAAATGCGTTTAAAGCCATTAAACAATTGTTCTTAAGAGCGAAGGAAGGCATAAATTTTTCAACAGAAACTGCTTTAAAACTTGAAAAACAGCTTACCTCTTTAGCTGAACACAATAATATTAATGATTATTTTGAATTGTTTTCAATACTTCAAACATTGGCTGACAGTGATGACTATAGACTACTCAATACTGACAACGATGTTGAAATAAGCGAATATGAAAACAGTAAAAAAATACAATTGGTACATGATTTTGTACATAATAACTATCACCAGAAAATTTCGTTAGATGAAATTTCTAACTTGGTAAATATGAGTACAAGCTCTTTTAATCGTTTTATAAAAAAACGAGCAGGTAAGACTTTTATTAACTATGTAAATGATGTTCGTTTAATTTATGCTACAAAACAACTTATAAATACTGATATGAGTGTTAGCGAAATTAGTTACAATTGTGGATTTAATAACATATCCAACTTCAACAGGATATTTAAAAAAATCAAAAAAATTACACCAAGCAATTACAGAAACGAGTTTAGTAAAGTCACTCGTTTTTCATCTGAATTACACCAAGTATAATTCATTTATTTATCAGAAGAAGTCTTTAGCGTTTGTGTGTAGCTTTTAATTTGTTTAACCACTTTAGGTGCTAAAATAAGCGTAGAAATCATTGTTGGAAATGCCATTAAAGCAAAAAAACCATCAATTAAATTAATCATCATTGCTAGTGAGGTAGTTGCTCCCATTATAATACTAAGTATATACACTATGTTGTAGTAATTTTTGTTTTTAGCTCCAATTAAAAACGATAAACATTTTGTTCCATAATATGAATATGAAAACAAAGATGACACACTAAAAACTATAATACAACACAACAACATGTATTTACCTGTTGAAGCAAATGTTTGTTCAAAAGCTAAAGCTGTAAGGCTTACTCCATTGGCATCAGTAGTTTTCCAAACACCAGTTACCAATATAGCTAAAGCAGTAAGTGTACATACAATAATAGTATCTATAAATGGACCTAACATAGCTACTAAACCTTCACGAACTGGTTGTGATGTTTTAGTTGCTCCATGAGCCATTGGCGCAGTACCAATACCTGCTTCGTTAGAAAATGCACCTCTACGTATTCCTAAAAGTATAAGTCCGCCAACTACACCTCCTAAAAATGTATCTCCTGTGTAGTGATGAGCTGTAAATGCTTCAGTAAAAATAAGCGAGAAATATTTTGGTACTTCACTCGCATTTAAAATTAAAATTGAAAGCACCATTACAAAATACAACAACACCATAGCAGGTACTAACTTTGAAGCTGTTTTACTAATTCTATTTAATCCACCAATAATTACCAAAGCAGTAAAAAACACCAAAACGCCACCTATAACAAGGTTTGAGGTAGTATTCACCTCCACTCCATTTGGTTGTAACAATATATCATTAATAGCTTGCGTAAGCTGATTAACATTAAACACAGGTAATGCACCAACCATACCACAAAAACTAAAAAACACTGCTAAGGGTTTCCAATGTTTGCCTAAACCTTCAACGATAACATACATTGGTCCACCTTGTAAGTTGCCTTGACTGTCTTTACCACGATACATAATCGCTAAAGCAGCTGTGAAGAATTTTGTTGACATACCAATAATAGCACTCACCCACATCCAAAATACTGCTCCAGGACCTCCAATGGATATTGCAACAGCAACACCTGCTATATTCCCCATTCCAATTGTGGAAGACAATGCTGTAGTGAGTGCTTGAAAATGTGTAATTTCTCCAGGATCATGAGGATTATCATATTTACCTCTAAGTACACTTAAAGCATGACCAAACAACCGAAAAGGCAAAAATCTTGATAAGACAAGCAAGTACAAACCTCCTCCAATCAACAAAATAAGCAAAGGCAAACCCCAAGCATATGAAGCAAAATCTGAAATAAGTTGGTTGAGTTGTTCCATGAAATGTTTTATGCTGATAAAGATAAGTATAATTTAAATTGAGATTTAGAATCCAAAAATAATTACTGAAATGTCGTATATTAGTAACTAATGATTCTCTAAACAAATGAAAAAAATAAAATTTAGTACACAAGTAAATGCCTCCTCGCAAAAAGTATACGAAACCATGTTGGGTATCAATAACAAAAACACTTATGAGCAGTGGACAGCTGAATTTAACCCAACCTCAACCTATGAAGGCAGTTGGAAAAAAGGTGAAAAAATGTGTTTCGTTGGAACTGATGAAAACGGAAAAAAAGGTGGAATGATTTCAGAGATTGCTGAAAATATCCCATCCAAATTCGTGTCCATTCGCCATTATGGAATTCTTGATGGTGATCATGAAATTACTTCTGGTGAGCAAGTTGAAAAATGGGCTGGAAGCCTTGAAAACTATTCGTTAACAGAAAACAATGGTGTCACTACAGTAGAAGTTGAATTGGATACTGATGATAATTACGCAGATTATTTTAATAACACTTGGCCTAAAGCACTAAACAAACTGAAAGAGATTTCAGAAAACCAATAAAATGAATTCAACACAACAACTCGCCAATCGTTTACGCGAAGTTATTTTAAATGGAACTTGGATTGCTAACACCAATTACAAACACCAACTAGAAGGTTTAGATTGGACTGTTGCTGTTGCCAAAGTAAAATCGCTCAACACTATTGCTGTGTTAGCACAACACATCCATTACTACATTGCTGGTGTAAAACATGCTTTTGAAAGTGGTACGCTAGAAATACGTGATCAATACAGTTTTGATTTTCCTCCAATAGAATCACAAGAGCAATGGAATGCTTTTTTAAATAGATTTTGGACAGATACTGAAGGTCTTATCGAACTAATTGAAAAATTACCTAACAGTAAGCTTAACCAAAATTTTATAGATGAAAAATATGGAACTTACCAACGTAATATTGATGCTATGATAGAACATAGTTACTATCACCTTGGACAAATAGTATTGTTAAAAAAACTATTATCCTAAATAAGCCAATACATTAGTTTGAATACGCTCTTGTATATTACTTACATCAGCTTTTACAAAAGATTCTCCTGTAATGTTTTCGTAAAGTTCTATGTAGCGTTCTGAAACACTTGTAATATACTCATCGCTCATTTCAGGAACGGTTTGACCTTCTAAACCTTGAAAATTGTTTGCAATCAACCATTGGCGTACAAACTCTTTTGATAATTGCTTTTGGGCTTCTCCTCTATCCTGACGTTCTTGATAACCGTCAGCATAAAAATATCGTGAAGAATCTGGAGTGTGGATCTCGTCAATCAATACAATCTTTCCGTCTTTGGTTTTTCCAAATTCGTATTTGGTATCTACTAGAATTAATCCTCTTTCAGCAGCAATTTCAGAACCTCTTTTAAAAAGCTTACGTGTATAATCCTCAAGTACTAGGTAATCTTCTTCTGATACAATTCCGCGTTTTAAAATGTCTTCTCTAGAAATATCTTCGTCATGATCTCCCATTTCTGCTTTTGTAGCTGGTGTAATTATAGGTTCAGGAAATGCATCATTTTCTTTCATCCCTTCAGGCATTGGCACACCACACAACAGTCGTTTTCCAGCTTTGTACTCACGTGCAGCATGACCAGACATATAACCACGAATAACCATTTCAACCTTAAAAGGATCACACAAATGACCTACAGCAACATTTGGATCAGGAGTAGCTGTTAGCCAATTAGGAACCAAATCTTCAGTAGCTTTCATCATATTGGTTGCAATCTGATTTAAAATTTGCCCTTTGTAAGGAATTCCTTTAGGCATCACCACATCAAAGGCGCTTAACCTATCGGTTGCAATCATTACTAACTGCTCGTCGTTAATATTATAAACTTCTCTAACCTTTCCTTTGTATACACTTTTTTGATTAGGAAAATTAAAATTGGTATCTATTATTGTGTTGTGTGACATTTGCTTTAATTTATCATCATTACATACGATATAATGATAACTCTATTTAATTTTTTGTTGGCTGCGACTAAAAAACTACCAACTTAATTTATTCTCTATTTTCTATGCTCTTGTATGCTGCTATAATCTTTTTTACCAGCTTATGGCGAATAACATCTTTATCATCTAAAAATATAATACCTACGCCTTCTACATTTTTAAGAATTAACAAGGCTTCTTTAAGTCCTGAAATGGTACGACGTGGTAAATCGATTTGTCCAGGGTCACCAGTTAGTAAAAACTTAGCATTTTTCCCCATACGTGTTAAAAACATCTTCATTTGTGCATGAGTAGTGTTTTGACCTTCGTCTAAAATCACAAATGCATTATCCAAAGTACGTCCACGCATAAAGGCTAAAGGAGCAATTTGTATCGTTCCGTTTTCTATAAAACTAGCCAGTTTTTCTGCAGGAATCATATCACGTAACGCATCATACAACGGTTGCATGTAAGGGTCTAATTTTTCTTTTAAGTCACCTGGAAGAAATCCAAGATTTTCACCAGCCTCAACAGCAGGTCTTGTTAAAATAATACGTTTTACCTCTTTATTTTTTAATGCTTGAACCGCTAGAGCAACTCCTGTATAAGTTTTACCTGTTCCTGCAGGACCAATGGCAAATACCATATCGTTTTTGCGCATGCTTTCAACAAGCTTCCTCTGGTTAAGGGTTTGCGCTTTTATAATTCTTCCACCAACACCATGCACAATGGTTTCTCCACTTTGTTCAGACGTTGTATAATCGTCACTACTTTGACTGGTAAGTACTCGCTCAATAACATTTTCGTCCAACTTATTGTACTTAGCAAAATGAGTCATTAACATGGTCATACGACGGTCAAACTCTTCAAGCAAGTCTTCGTCACCATATGCCTTAATTTTATTTCCTCTAGCTACAATTTTTAATTTTGGGAAGTATTCTTTTAGAAGTTCGATATTTACGTTTTGAGCTCCAAAAAACTCTTTAGGAGTTATTTCTTCTAATTCAATTATAAGTTCATTCAAAAGGTACCTGATTTAATAAATTAATCTGTTTTGTTTTATTAATTTTGTGTAGTAACAAATCTACACAATTTTAAGCGAGGTTAGATTAAAAAAATATCAACAATTATTACATGGCAATAATCACATTAACAACTGATTTTGGCGAAAAAGACCACTTTGCAGGAGCTATTAAAGGTGCAATTTATAGTGAGCTTCCTGATGTTAGAATTGTTGATATCTCGCATTCGGTTTCTCCTTTTAATGTTCCTGAAGCGGCTTACATTATTCAAAATGCATACAGTAGTTTTCCTAAGGGAACTATTCACCTTATAGGCATCGACTCTGAGTTAAACCCTGAAAACAAGCACATTGCAGTAAAACTAGACGACCATTACTTTATATGTGCCAACAATGGAATAATGAGTATGATATGTGCCGAAATTGCTCCTGAAAAAATTGTGGAGATTAATATCCATGATAAAATTGAAACCAATTTTCCTGTTTTAGATGTGTTTGTAAAAGTAGCTTGCCATATTGCCAGAGGAGGGACACTTGAAGTGATTGGAAAAGTTATTAACACAATTAAGCCTATTAGAGATTTAGTGCCTTTTGTAAATGATGAAAAAAACCAGATTATTGGTAGTGTTATTTACATTGACAATTATGGCAACGTAGTTACGAATATAAGACGCAAATTTTTTGAATCTATACAAAAAACTCGTGCCTTTGAAATTTCTGCTCGTAACTACAAGTTTAAAGAAATATTGAACAGATATAGCGATGTTGTAAATTTTGACACTCCTGAAGATAAACGCTATGATGAAGGAAAAGGATTGGTTGTTTTTAACTCTTCAGGTTATTTAGAAATTGCGGTTTATAGAAGCAATCCTACTACTGTTGGTAGCGCCTCTACACTTATGGGATTAAGCATGCGAGATACTGTAACGGTTAACTTTTCAAAAACTTAAATATGTTTGTACGAATTGTAAAAATGAGCTTTGAGCCAAAACACATTGATGAATTCTTATCGAACTTTGAGTTAAGTAAACACAATATTAGAGCTTTTGATGGCTGTGAGTTTTTAGAACTTTACAGAGACAAGCACAATACAAACGTATTTTTTACGTATAGTTATTGGAATACCGAAGCCGACTTAGAGCGCTACCGACAATCGAGTTTATTTAAAGGTATTTGGAGTAAAACCAAACCTCTTTTTAATGCAAAACCTGAAGCTTGGAGTGTAGATAAATTGGCAAGTTTAGATTGATAAAATTTGAAATTACAAATTAATTCATCACAGAAACAGAACTAAAAAATTCGTGATTTACTAATAAACTTTTAACTTTCCACTTTAAACTTTTCAACTAAGATAATGCTAGCAATTCTAAAAAAAGAAATTACCTCATTTTTTGCAACACCAGTTGGTTACTTGGTTATCGCTATTTTTTTATTACTCAACGGATTGTTTTTATGGCTTTTTAAAGGTGAATTCAACATTTTAGATAATGGGTTTGCTGACCTCAATAGTTTTTTCACTTTAGCACCTTGGATACTTATTTTTCTTGTTCCTGCAGTCACTATGCGTAGCTTTAGTGATGAAAAAAAACAAGGAACACTTGAACTTCTACTCACTAAACCTGTAAGTCATTTACAAATTGTTTTAGGCAAATACGTTGGTGCACTGGTTTTAATACTTATTGCCTTGTTACCAACACTATTATACGTGTATAGTATATACAAACTTGGAAGTCCAGAAGGAAATTTAGATTTAGGGAGTATTACAGGTTCTTATTTTGGCTTATTACTTATGGCTGCTGCTTACACAGCTATAGGTGTATTTTCTTCAACACTCTCAGACAATCAAATTGTAGCTTTTATTATTGCTGTGTTTATTTGCTTCTTCTTTTATTTTGGGTTTGAAGGTTTAGCTAATTTTAATCTTTTTGGTGATGCTTTTCGCCTTGAAAAATTAGGAATGGACGACCATTACAAGAGCATTAGTAGAGGTGTTATTGATACTAGGGATTTACTGTATTTTATAAGTGTTATTGTATTGTTTGTACTCATAACATCTAGACGAATAGGCACAAAAGTCATTGATAAAAAAGAATGGTTACATTTGTTGGTATTACCTTTAGGATTATTGGTTTTAAACCTCTTTACACAGTCAATTTATAAACGTTTCGATTTAACACAAGACCAACGTTATACGTTATCAAAAGCTGCACTCAACACTGTTGAAAATGTAGATTCTCCTTTAATTATCGATGTGTTTCTTGAAGGCGATTTCCCTTCAGAATTTAGACGTCTTAAAACTGAAACCAAGCAGTTATTGGAAGAGTTTGCGCTTCAAAACAACAACGTTAAATTTAGTTTTATTAATCCTATTGAGAATGAAACATCTCGAGACCAAAACATTCAGCAATTGGTACAGCGTGGTTTACAACCCTTTCAACTTACCGTAAAAGAAAATGGAAAATCGTCTCAGGAATTAATTTTCCCATGGGCTTTGGCTAGTTACAACGAGCAGACCGTAAAAATCCCATTAATAAAAAACAGCATTGGAGTTACTGACCAAGAACGCATCAACAATTCCGTGCAACATTTAGAATATGCTTTTGCCGAAGGATTTAAAAAACTAACCACTGAAAAATCTAAGAAAATAGCCATTTTAAAAGGTAATGGCGAGCTGAATGACATATATATTGCAGATTTTTTAACAAGCATTAAAGAGCATTACAACATTGCTCCTTTTACTATGGATAGTGTTGCTAACCATCCGCAAAAAACCTTAGAGCAATTAAAAGGTTTCGATTTAATAATAGCTGCAAAACCAACTATTCCTTTTACTGAAGAAGAAAAATATGTCTTAGACCAATATACTATGAATGGCGGAAAAAGTCTTTGGCTTACCGAATCGGTTATTATGGACAAAGACAGTTTGCTAAACGACTCAGGAAGAGCTATTGCTGTTATTAGAGATTTGAACCTAAATGATTTTTTCTTTAAATATGGTGTTCGCATCAATCCTGTGTTAGTTAACGACATGTATTCTGCACCAATAACTCTTGCTATTGGAGAAGGTAGTGACGCTCAGTTTCAACCAATACAATGGCAATATTCGCCATTAGCAGCTAGTAATCCAAATCATGCAATAACCAACAACTTAAACTTGGTAAAGTTTGATTTTGCTAGCCAAATAGATACTTTAAAAAACGATGATATTTCAAAAACTGTTTTATTACGTAGCTCTCAACTAACCAAGCTAGATGGTGTACCAAGAGAAATAAGTTTAGATATTGTTACCCAAGAACCTGACCCAAAAACATATACTAAAGGATTACAACCACTTGCTGTTTTATTAGAAGGTGAATTTACATCGGTTTATAACAATAGAGTAAAGCCTTTTAATCTTTCTAATGACAGAACGAAGAGTGATGCTACTAAAATTATTGTCATTGCTGATGGTGACGTTATTAAAAATGATGTAGTAAGAAACAAGCCGCAACAATTAGGTTTTGATCGTTGGACAGGTGAAAGTTTTGGTAACAAGGAGTTTTTAGAAAATGCTGTTAACTACCTTTTAGACGACAATAAACTTATAGATATTAGAACAAAAGAAATTGCTATAGCGTTCTTAGATTCCAAAAAAATTGAAGCACAAAAAACAAAATGGCAGTTTATAAATATTGCATTACCTCTGCTCCTTTTAGGCATTTTTGGTTTTGTCTTTAAGTACTTAAGACGAAAAAAATACGCATAAAAAAAAGCGACCCAAAAGGTCGCTTTTTTATTTTATTGAGAGTTGTTTGTTATTTAACCATTAGTTTTTTAACTCCTTTTTGTTGGCCATTTATTACTTCAACAAAATACATTCCGCTAGATAAGTTTTCTACACTTACAAGTTTACGCTCGTTAGTATTAAATGATTTTGAAATCAATAAACGACCATTAATATCATAAACACCTACTTTAACATTTTCTTGTTGGTTTAACAAAGTAAACTCAAAATGATTTTTAGCAGGATTAGGATAAATTGCAAATCCTTCTAGTTTTTTATCAGCAACACTTAAAGGTCCTGCAGTACTACATAATTCAAGTGTGAAACTATTTAAAAACCCACCATCTTCATCATAACCATCATTAACTGTAAGAGTCCAATCACCAGCTGCATTTTCGCCTATAAATGGAGTCAATAAATTTTGAGGCTGCATTGTTCCTGAAAGTGCTGGCACTGTTCCTGAACAAGAAAACTCAACACCCGAATCATCAAAAGTTACATTTGTATCGTCTAAATCATCACAAGCGTTACTAAACAACACAACAGAAGTACCTGATGGACTAGTTAAACTAACCGTTAAATCACCCATCCAAGTATGTGATAAATTAACAGTCACATTAATATCACCAACTAAAATATCTTGACCTGCTGGTACATTTATAACCGATGTAACCGTATTTGCCACAGCCGCTATAGGTTGTGGGTTATCATTTGCAGTAGATGAAATAGAACAATTAACAGCTTCAGTAGTAAAAGAAGAAGACACAAAATTTGCATCAACACACTCAGAGAATGCCATAACTCTCCAGTAATATTGTGTGTTACTATTCAATGCCGGAACACTAACAGTGTTTGCTTCTACTGTATCTTCAAAAATTAGAGTACTAAAGTCAGAAAGCTCAGAAACTTCAACTTTGTAACCACTTGCTCCACTAACAGCGTCCCAAGTTAATCCTGGATATATGTAAACACCTGACTCTCCTGCGCTAGGGTAATTTAATGTTACATCACTAATAGGGTCAGCGCTTAATACTTCAATTTCCATTTGTCTTGTCTTAGTATCAGAAGTACCAGTAGCAATAACTTCAAAAGAATAAGTACCAGGAGTCACTGAGTCTAAACCAGATATTTCTAAAGTAAAGTCTTCATCGGCAGTGATTACGCTAGGAGTAAATGTTGCCACTACTCCTGCTGGTAATCCAGTAGCTGACAGTGTTGTTGGTCCATTGTAAGTATCACTTGATGAATAGTTAAAGTAATAGTCTCCTACTTCATCTGCACAAAAAGTTTTTGTAATATTTTCAGGAGTGAATGCAAAATCTGATTCAGAAATACCTGTTACGATTAATGCAAAATCTTGATTTCCTGAATCTAAAGTCCCTTTATGATTTACAATGATTGTATAATCTCCAGAAGGAACATCTATTTCAACTTTTTCAACATTATCAACATTATTCACGCTTCTAATTGCAGGAGAAGTATAACTAAATGCACTTAAAGCCCAAGGATAAGTTGTATTATTACTAGCATCTACGACTCTTAAATCTAAATCATTAACTAGTCTAGGTGTAGTATCATCTACTGTAGTACCCTGTACTGTACCTGCTGGGTCAGTCCAAGCAATTGTAACCACTAAAGGCTCTGTTCCTAATGCTGTTACTGACTTTGTGAATGTTGCTCCATCGGCAAGACTATTCTCTTCAATTAAAGACTGAAATTCTTCTTCTAAAATTGCAATAGCTGCTGTTTCACAATCCAATAATCCCCAACCAAAACGGTAGTCTGGACCTGGAAAAACACCTGCTTCAGAAGCAGTATGAATTGCTAAAGCTCTTAAAGTTGAAGACTTCATGAAATTACCATGAATATCACTGTAAAGCTCTTGGAGTAATCCTAAAGATCCAGCTATACTTGGAGCTGCCATAGACGTTCCATCTTGATAACCGTAGGATGTACTAGAAGTAGCTAAAGAAGAATAGGTGTTTACTCCTTTTGCTGAAATATCTGGTTTTATTCTTCCATCATCTGTTGGTCCCCAGCTACTAAAACCAGACATCACAACACTTGAAGGCCCTGTATAATTGTTAACTTGGTTTACAGCAGCAACTGTAATTCCGTTTTTAGAGACTCCTCTATCAGTTAACAAGTCATAACCATTATCTCCAGTATTGTAACCTGCGTTTCTATCATTTCCGGCAGAGAAAACAGCTGTATAGTAAGGTGCATTGTATAGTATATTATCTACTTGAGCTGCTAAATTATCATATCTCCCAAAATAATATGTTGGTAAAAATTCAGCATTAAGCCCATAAGAATGATTAGAAATTAACAACCCATTTGCTGCAGCAGTAGTCATTTCTGAAAGATCGTTATCAAAGTCATACGCATTTAAACTAGCTCTAAATGCCATACCTCTAGCTAGAATGGTTGGCGTATTAGATCCAATCATTGTTCCTGCTACGTGAGTAGCATGGTTAGACAATACTGTTGAACCATCTTGCTGAGTAACTCTATCTACTAAAATCTCATGTGTATCTAACACTTTTCCACCATCCCAAATACCTAGGGTCATTCCTGTACCTTCAACAGATAAATTTAGTCCTCCACTTGGACCTGTGTAGAGCTTATTTGCTCTAACCGTAACTCCAGCTCCTCTATTGTCTGTTGACAAATAAAGTAAAGTTCCATCTTCTAAAACTTTATGCAACTTTGACATACCTCCATTTTCTGTAAAAATTACAGTTGGTAAATTGTTTTCCATAGCATAAACTCTAGCCGCCTTTAAATCATTTTCAAAAGCTAACGAAAATTCATTCGCCATTTGTGAAAGTAATGCATGATCATAAGTAGCAATAATTTCTCTTTTTTGTTCATCGGTTTGGGCTGTTAAGAAATTAAAACTAACAAAAGAGAGCATTAGGATTAATTTATACCCGAAAGTATTTTTATACATTTTTCATTTTTTTAAGCGTATAAATATACCACATAATATTATAATCACAATACTTTTTATGTTAACGAGAATCTAAAATTCTGGTTAAGAAATACAAAAAATTTACTTGTTAATAAAAATGTATAACTAAGGCTTACAATTATCACTTTAATAAAATATATTTGCTTAAATATTCATAACGATAAAAATTTAAAGCAATTTCATGAAGTTTATAGTATCGAGTACGTATTTGCTTAAACAATTACAAGTTTTAGGTGGAGTAATTAACAACTCTAACACACTTCCAATTTTAGATAATTTTTTGTTTGAACTTGAAAACTCAAAATTAACGGTTTCAGCTAGTGATTTAGAAACCACAATGTCATCAGTAATTGATGTTGAAAGTGACAGTAATGGTAGTATAGCCTTACCTGCACGATTACTATTGGATACCTTAAAAACGTTCCCTGAGCAACCATTAACGTTTGTTGTTGAAGATAACAACACAGTTGAGATTAGCTCTAACCATGGTAAGTATGCTTTAGCTTATGCTGAAGGAAACGAATTTCCTAAAGCTGTTGAATTAGAAGACCCAAGTACAACTATGGTTTCTGGTGAGATACTAGCAACAGCTATTAGTAAAACTATTTTTGCTGCTGGAAATGACGATTTAAGACCTGTTATGAGTGGTGTATTCTTTCAGTTTTCAACAGACGGTTTAACCTTTGTTGCTACAGATGCTCACAAATTAGTTAAATACACTAGAGAAGATGTTAAAGCAAATCAAGTTGCTGAATTTATCATGCCTAAAAAACCTTTAAATCTTTTAAAAGGAATTTTAGCTACAAGTGATGATGATGTAAAAATTGAGTATAACGATTCAAATGCTAAATTTACTTTTGAAAACTCTGAATTAGTTTGCCGATTAATTGATGGAAAATACCCTAATTATGAAGCTGTAATACCAAAAGAAAATCCAAATAAATTAAGTATTGACAGAACACAGTTTTTAAACTCTGTTAAACGTGTTAGTATTTTCTCAAATAAAACAACACATCAAATTCGCTTAAAAATTGCAGGAGCTGAATTAAACATTTCTGCCGAAGATATTGATTACTCAAACAAAGCTGAAGAACGCCTAACATGTGACTATCAAGGTGATGACATGCAAATAGGTTTTAACTCTCGCTTTTTAACTGAAATGTTAACAAACTTAAATGCTGACGAAGTACAATTAGAAATGAGCTTACCCAACAGAGCAGGTATTTTAACGCCTGTTGATGGTTTAGACGAAGGCGAACAAGTTACTATGCTTGTTATGCCTGTGATGTTAAATAGCTAGTCTTTTCAAATTAATTATATCATATATAAAAAGCGCTTACCAATGTAAGCGCTTTTTTTGTGTTAAAATTATAGTCCCTCTTTTATAATTAATAGTAACACTTTTAATTATTAGTATCATCCAAATAGATGAATGAGCCATTATACGTTCCTGATACCAATACACCATCAGCTCTCTCAAATTCAAGAAATAAAGTAATATTATCTACTGAGTAGTCAATTACTGTTATATGTCCTGATGTTACTTCTAAATCAGCGTTACTTCCACTTTTATAAAATTGACTGAAACCGTTTTCAAATTCAGAATTAATAACATCTCCATTAACAATAAATTCTAAATTAGAAATGTCATCTAGATCGTAAGTTTCTCCAGGAGCAAGATCAAAATGATTGATTCTTGCTGAAAAATAATCGACATTATTAAGTGTTGTTCCAGAAAAAGAAGCATTAATCTCAGCTTCTGTACTATTGGTTAAGCCTAAATATACCGAGTTTAATGAAGGTTGTACTACTGCTGTTTTCATTTCAAAAGAAGCGTCACCAACGTGTATAAAATTTGTTTCTGAAGAATTAGAATCATCATCAGATGAACAAGAGGTTAATAAAATTGTTAAGAATACGAATGTGATTGTTTTTAAATGTTTCATGTGATTGTTTTTAATTACTTAGTTAAAAAAAGCGCCCACATAAGTGAGCGCTCAATCAAGTTGATGTTACATCAACTTAGCCCTTAAGGAACTTCTGATTAATAGTATTGTTATTGGTTTTGATTTCAATCATGTATAATCCAGAAGACAATACAGACACATCAACACCATTTATAGTTTCGTTAGTGCGCTTTATTAATTGACCATTAATGTTATAAATAGTTACGCTTTCAATTTGTTCTGTAGATTTAATAAATAATTTATCACTTACAGGATTTGGGTATAGTTTTACTGAATTTGTATTTAAAGAAATAGCATCTATGCCTAAAGTAGAATCGTATTCATAAGCTCCTAAATCTATTGTAGTGTTAAAAAATCTTTCATTACCAGATGCATCTAAAGTTCCGAATAATCCAGAATTATAAAATGAATTTGTTCCTTGATCTATAACTGCTGTTGAAGCTGAAGTTGGTTTATAATCAGTATCTAAATTAGGATTTGCTGTACTTATATTAAAAGCATCTGAATCAATATTAGATGTATAAGGATAAATTGTAGGTGCAATACAGTTATCAATATCTAAATCTCCAAAATTACCTTCGGCAGGTTTAGAATTATCAAAAACCTTATCACTAACTATAGATGTATTACTATATAGATTATTATAAAAAATAGAATTATATACATCTACAACATTTTCTAACGAACCTGATGAGCTAATATTAATTAAATGTTTAATTGTAGTTGTAGAAAAATCATTTTGGTTGTTTACAAAAGTCGAGTTAACAATTGAAGTATTCATATTTGAAGTTCCTGTTTCTCTAAACCAAATAGCGCCAAAGTCTGAATTAAACTGATTATCTGTAAACTCTAAATTCACAAATCTAAAATCGATTGGTGTATTACTACTTGAACTTTGAAATAAGCAAACTCCATTATTAACTAAGTTTCCTTTTACAGCAACATTAATAAACTCTATAGTATCTGTAAAATATCTATAATCCATCAGTAATCCATTACCCGTATAATTGTTTCTAATAACACTGTTTTTTAGTGTAAAGTATGATGTATTATAAGTTGTTGGAAAATAAATTACAGGGTTACTACCACTAGGTTTATGAGCATTTTCAAAAATAAAACCATCGATTGTTACCACATTTGTGTTAACATTCATTAATTGCCCTACGTTATCAGATTTGTTAGATGCAAAATCGCCATCAATATCATTTCCATTTATATCTCCTGAAATAATAGTAGCATTTGTTGTATAAATTAACGCCATATCTCTATCATTTTCATCTGTTTCTGTACCATTAAAACCTCCAAAAATTTGAACATTATCATCACTTACTGTAAATCCTCCAGTTGTTGGGTAATACGTTCCAGCTTTTACAAACACTTTTCCTCCTGGTACAAAACTAGTTGAGTTTAAAGCATCATATAAAGAGTTGTAAGCATCTGCCCAAGAGGTACCGTCATTATTACCAGTTGCACCAGCATCTACAAAAATATCTCCAATTGGTGCTGGTGTAGATAAATTTGCAATATCTCCAGGTCCATGAAACATCGCTGTATTTGCATGCTGAATAGCTCCTAAACCAATGATTGTTCCACTAGAATACGTTCTTCCGTTTTGAAAACAATCTGTCGCAGGAAAATCAGAGAAATTATAGCCTCCAAAACCACCCATAGTACCGTTTTGACGATAGGCTGCTAAAGGTTCAAAATTTCCTGAAGAAACATCTACAAAAGGTGTTGTTGGTAGATATATTGAATTTGAAACATCATTACTTGGTGTGAAATCACGAGCGTTGGTATCACCAAAATTTATACCTACACCAGAAGTAGTAAAACCAACAAATTCATTTGTTCCAATATTATTATAATATATATTATTATACCAAGCACCACTTAAGCCACCTGAAGTTTTCTCTAATCGAATACAACTAGCTACTGAAGCTGCTACACCAGCACCTTCTTGATTTAAAGAAAGTGTATTATTATTAAAAAACACACTAAGACCTTGTGCTCCGTTAGAAATAAATCTAGCTACACTACCCGACATTCCTGCATCTTCTACTTTGTTTGCAATAAATAAATTATTTCCTATAAAAATCTTATCATAATCCTGAAGTGATCGATATTCAAAAGCATACCCAACTTGCGACACATTTTCATCTACAATACTATTAAGTAAAGAAAACGTTTTAATAGGATTTCCACTACTTCCTCCATATATATTAGCCCAAATATCAAAAGCTGGTCTAGTTGCTGCGTAGTTTCGTGCAAAACGACAATTTAAAAGTGTGATTTGATTTTGTGTATAGTTAACTGTACTTGGGTGACTGTACAAAGCACTTCCTCCGTAAGCATTTACAAAGTTAATACGATCTATTACAATGTTTTCTTGTACATGATTTAAAGTAGTTCCATTAACAGTAGTTGGCTCAATTTGCAAAATACGTGTTGCATTATCACTTTTATTTGTTGATGTTACACTAGGTACTTCATTCAAATCATCTCCGTTTATATCGCCAGATAAGTATACTGGATGTAACCATGGGTCAACGTTACGATCAGCTTTTGTATTTTCAGTTCCTACAAAACCACCAAAAATATTAACACCATATTGGTTTAAAAAAGGTGTTGAAGCATTAATAGGTTTGTAAGTTCCTTCAGCAATCCAAATTTCAGCACCAGCAATATTTGTATTGTTTAATGCATCATGTAAAGAGTTGTAGGCATTAGCCCAACTAGTTCCGTCATTATTTCCTGTAGCATCAATATCTACATAAACAGGTCCATAATTATAATTATAATTACAATTAGAAGAATAGCTAGAATTTGCATCTCTAGTCCATCCATTAGCATATGGACCTGCATTAGTGTAAGGTGGCGTAAAACTAGCATCATGCTGAATACAGGTTAAATTAGGATTTCCATAAGATTTCATATACACAAAATTAGCATTGTTACCATTGGCTAAATTTAACACTACCAACTGATTGTTTTGACAATGAATTTGATTTAATGTAGGAATATCACTAACATCTAGTGTGGTAATTTGGTTATCTGCACAATGTAATCGTGTTAAATTAGTGTTATTACTAACGTCTAAAGATGTTAGGCTATTTGAATACACCTCTAAAATGGTAATATTTATAAAGGCTTCAATTCCTGTTAAATCTGTAATTCCAAGTCCTGTTGCCGATATAGTTCCTGTAAAAGCCTGTGCTTCAGCTACAGAAATTTCTGAGTCGTTATTGGTGTTAATGGCTGCGTCTGCTAATAAATAGCTTTTAAAATTAGCATCGGGAATGTTAACATTTTGCGCATGTATACTATACGATGCAGACGCTATTAAAAAGGTTAATAAGAGTAATGTTTTTTTCATTGTAGTTGAGATTAATATTCAACAACAAAATAACTTCACTTTTAAAGGTTTTCAATTTGCTTTTTTCTGAATAGCTATAATTTCTTTCTAAAGGATTTAAGAAGATTATTCTTACACATTAAATTATAAAAAAAGCCTACTCAAATAAGCAGGCTTTAAAAACTATAACCAAAAATGCAGAATTACTTACTCACAGTTCATTTGCTGTCCGTAAGGCATTTGTCCGTGAATAATTCCTCCAAATTGAGAGCTACCATAACCACTACCATTGTATTGCTGTTTAATTAAAAAGCCTTGTAAATAGCAGTCGTTATTTTTATTTTTTTCTGTGAATGCACCTTTAATCCAACGGTATAAAATACGACCTGTGTATTTGTTTTTTACAATACTCCAGTCGTTAGATTCTATATTTAATTTTAGAAGTTTTGCACCATCTTTCGCAATGGTTTTAGATACATTCTCTTTTGCAAAACTCACTAATGATGCATTACTATTCATACTACCAGCTTTTGGCATTTTAATAGCATCCATGGTAGATTTGGCAGCAGCATCATAATTTGCTTTTAATGTCGCTTCAAATTCTTTTACAATTGGTTTCGCTTTTTCTAACCAATCTAAATGAAATTGTTGCTCGCCTTTACCTATCACATTTAGAATAGTAATATCTTCTTGAATCATGTACGATGGTACATTAAATGCGTGTCCGCCTTGATGCGATGCGGCATAAATGACAAACACATCGTCTGCAATTAACATTCCTCTTACTAAAATTGGCATACCTGTACCAAGCTCTAAAGTTTGCGATCGGTCTGCGCCTACTTTGGTAGTAAACATTCCTGAAACCAACTCGTAACCTATGTAACCTTCTGGTGACATAGCGACTAGTTCTGGCGTTGTTAAAAAGCGTAACCACGCATACTCTGGATCTTGTGCAGGCAATAAGTCTACATTATCACCCATGTCTGTCATCTGACGTCTTATCTTTACGCGATCAACACCAACTGCGCTCATGCCTTTGGTCATCGCAAAAGGATACGACATATATAAAAAATCGTCACTTACTGCATTAGCTGGTTTAGGCTTATTAGCTTCGGCTTCTTGTTGCTTTTTCTCAAGATATTTTTGATAGTATAAATCTTGCTTTACCTGATCGTTTGGGTATTTTTTAGCTAATTCTGCTTTAAATTCTTCATCAGTATATTCTGTTTTTGATGCATTTTGATTAGATGTTGAAGAATTGCTAACCATTCCTGAAGCATTTTCAGATTTTGAAGATGAATTGCTTGCTTCTTTTTTATCTAACTTCTTCTCTACTGCTGCTTTGGCTTTATTTTTAAGCATTTTACCAAATTGCGCATGCGATGTTGTGTAGCATAAAGCTATAGCTAATAATAGAATTATTTTTTTCATAAGAATCGTGTTTAGTGGACTTCAAAATAAAGCACTTAACAACCATTCTAAATTTGGATTTTTCTAAAAACGAGGATTTTTTTTCTGAAGGAATTTCAGAATTTTCAAATAAATCACATAAACGTTTCCTTTATTACTTCAAGAAACTGATCGCGTTTAGATTTTGAAATTGGGATGCGTTTTTGATTGTTCATTAGCAAATAATCGCCATCATCTTTAACCAATTCATCAACATATTTTAAGTTGATTAAATACGATCGATGACATTTAAAAAACATCGCATTACGTTTCAATTGCTCAACAAAATGCTTTAACGGTTTGCAAATGGTTTTTTGTTTGCCATCAATAAGTTGCACGTTGGTATACATACCATCGGCTTCAAAATACACGATATCATTATGCGATGCGAACATGATTCCTTTAGGAATTTCTAAAGCAATTTTGTCCATTGAGAGTTGCTTTAATGAGTCGCGTAACTTATTTAATTGGTCGTTTAAGTTATTCGCTTTTATGGCTTCTTCAGCTTTTGCTACAGCTTCTTTTAACTCGGTTGTGTCCACTGGTTTTAACAGATAATCTACAGCCGACAGTTTGAAAGCTTCAATCGCATATTGGTTGTATGCCGTAACGAAAATGATTTTAAAATCGATCTGATTTGGGAAGTATTCTAAAATATCTAATCCAGACTGATTTGGCATTTCAATATCTAAAAAAACAACATCTGGTTTACTGGTTTTAATTAAGTCTACACCAGATGCTAAATCCTGCGCTTCTTCAATAGTTGTAATACTTGCGCAATGTTCGGTTAGCAAGTTTGATAGTAAATGTCTGGCGCGTTTTTCGTCGTCTATAATTATCGCTTTCATATCTTAATGTATTGGCATCGTGATGACCACTTTTGTACCTGCAGCTACGTCGTTCTCGTCATACAAATCGTTGGTAGTTATGGCTATATCACGCTTTAATTTGTTTTTATAAAGATGCACACGTTCCTCATTAGCTTTGGTAGCAAAGGGTTTGTGTTGTTGGTTTGGTCGTTTTAATTTTTCCGATTGTTCTCTACCAATTCCGTTATCTTCAACCGTTATTTTTAATTTATTTTGCTGAATAATTTTCGCTTCAATATGTAATTTTCGGTCGTTTAATTTGTGTAATAATCCGTGTTTTAAAGCATTTTCAACATAAGGTTGAATGAATAACGACGGTACTTTTATCTGTTTTGTTTTCAATTGATTATCAACCGAAATAGTATATTCCAATTCATCTTCAAAACGCACTTTTTCTAATTCTAAATATAGTTTTAAAGCGTTTAATTCTTCTTCTAAAGTAATTTCATTTTGCTGACTGTAATCTAAATACATACGGATTAATCGGCTAAACTTCACTAAATACGAGCTTGCTAATTCCTTTTCATTTGAAATAATATAATCTTGAATAGAATTTAAAGCATTGAAAATGAAATGCGGATTCATTTGCGAACGCAGATTTTCTAACCTTAAATTCGTTATTTTTTTATCAATTAAAATTTTATCAACTTCAACAATGCGTTGTGCTTCTTTTTGTTGTAATCGCCATCTAAAATACAGCCAAACTAAACCTATTATTGTTGCAATTACTAAACTATAAAACCAATAGGTTTCCCAAAATGGTTTTGCTATAGTAAAGGTTATTGGTGTAGCAAAAACAGCTTGTTTTGCACTTAAATTTTGGGCTTTTAATTCAAAAGTATAGGTGCCACTAGACAAGCTGTTAAACACCACAAAATGTATGTTTAAAGGCACGTTTCGCCACGTGGTATCAATTGGTTTTATACGGTATTTGTAACTAACATGTTTATTAGATTGAAATCCGTTTGAGTTAAAATCGAATCGTAATTTATTATAATCATAAGGTAAATTGTAATTGGTATTTACAACCGTATCTTTATCATTTATTTGAACGGATGTTATCCAAACTTTAGAGGTTTTAAAAGCCTTAAAAAGCATATTGTTTTTGGGCATTACATACAATGAATTTGGAAAAACAGACACCAAATAATCTTCAAGAATAATAAACTTATCTACTGATAATGTTAATCCATCTTGTGTATTTAATCGCCTTACTTGATTGGTTTTGGGATGAAACTTATAAAACCCTTCTTCGGTAGAAATCCATAAAAATTCACCATCAGATTTTAATGTATTTATTTGCACTTGCTTTGGCAACGCATCATGTCTAGAAATTAATTGACCATCCTTAAAACACAACAAGCCATTGTGCTGTGTTGCCAACCAAATAGCATTGTTTATTTTAGCTATTGAGTTTACTAAAATACTTTCGCCATCTAGCTTAATTTCTTTTGACTGAAAATTATTAGCATCAAATTGATATAAGCCATCTATAAAAGAGACAAATAGCTGATTGTTTAATATTTCAGATGCTTTTACTCTACTTTTTCTAATAACTCTTGTAGAATCTGAAATATACGGTTTGTTATATATTATGGCTTCTTTGTAGCTTCCGTAGAAGAGATTTTCATCATTAATTTTTGAAAATGTTTTTGCAACAGAGTATTTATTTTTTTGGTCTTTAATAGTAAACAGATTTAGATCTACACTATAAGATTCTGATGCATTAATACTAACAATTACATGGTTTTGTGATGCATCAAAAAATAAATTACCTATGATTTTTGATCCAGGTAATTTAAGCGTCTTAAAAATACCGTTTGTATTATAAAACAACAACTTACCATTATTTGTACCTAATAAAAATTGATTGTTATTTAGTGCACATGCTGCGGTAATTTTATCTTTTGCTTGTTCTAAATTAAGCTGTCTAATATTAAGATTAGAAGACACAAAAACACCGTTGTCTAATGTTGTAAACCAATAATTTTTATTAAAATCTACCAATACATCGGTAACAGACTCATTACTAAACAATTGTTCCTTTAAAACTAATTGCTGATCTTTTAGTTGAAAAATAAACACACCAGATGTTGTTAAAAACCAATAGTCATTATTTAAAGAAGTGATGTTGTAAATGGTTAAATCTTCTAATAATTTAGGTGTCTTTAGCTTTAAAACATCGTCTATTTCAGTTTTATAAATATAAAGTTGATTTTTGCCTTGTTCTTTAAAATTTAACAGCGCACTATTTTCAAAAGCATATACCTTTGGTGACTGCATTCTGTATTTAGACGTGAGTGCTATAAGCAGTTTTATCTGGTCACCTTTGATTTGATACCAGTTCTGTTTTTCTTTTGAAGGTCTGTTACTTGCATTCATTTTAATGACATAGGACAAATCATTGTGAGCACTCTCACTAACAGACATACCTTCAAAAAGCTTGATGGTGCTTTTGTCTTTTAAATTAATATCATAAATACCATCTACAGTAAATAAGCGTATGGATGTATTGGTAATTTCAAAAGGTGACAACTGCCCTTTTACAAGCTTACTAGCGTCATAAAAAAGGTGTAATGTATCGTTTTCTACATAGAAAATTTGCCCGTGAATATTAATACACCAAAGTTTTCCTTTTAAATCTAATTTTAATTGAAATAAAGAATTTGCCTTTTGACTAGGGTTTGTAAACTTTTGGTAATTATTTCCGTTATAACGGTATAAACCTTTATCTGCAGCAAGCCAGATATAGTGGTTGTGATCTTCTAGAATATCATAAAACTCAACATCAGGAAGATTTGATACTTTAGACATGTGCTGTGTCACCGGATTTTGAGCAACTACAAAAACTGGTAACAATAAAAATAATATGTATTTAATATAACGCCACATAAATATCAATTAACAAACTTAATATTTATGTTCACAATGAGCGTCTTATTTTTCTGTAACTACCTTATTTTTTTCTAAATATAAAAAAACGCCCACTATACAGTGAGCGTTTTTAATTTACCTCTGTAAAAAATATAACTAACTAATAAAACTAAGAGATAAAGGGTATGTTGGAGTTTCTCCATTGTTTGCTTTAATAGCGTTTATGATAGGAAAAACTAATGAAATAATGCCAAGTATTATAAAACCTAGTATACCTAAGCCAAAAGCTAAAATTAAAGGAATGCATAATAAAGCATAAAGGATCATGCTAATTTGAAAGTTTACTATGTTTTTTCCATGAGCATCCATTTGAAATACTTTCTCTTTTTGAGTTATCCAAATTATAAGCGGAACAATTAAACTTCCAAAACCAGTAATAAAACACAATAATTGACTTAAATGTGTTATTACTATAAGTTGTCTATCTTCTCTCATGATGGTGTAAATTTTGATTGATACTTATTTGACGCTAAAAAATCAAGAATGTTACACCTTTAATATAAAAAATATTATTGACTCATTTTATATAAAGACAATCCAATTTTAAATAGTTTTGTGATAATATTATGGACTCACTTACTCAAATAGTTTTAGGTGCTGCTGTTGGTGAAGCAGTTTTAGGAAAAAAAGTTGGTAACAAAGCTATGCTTTACGGAGCAATTGCTGGCACAATTCCAGACTTGGATGTATTGGCCTCTAATTTTACCGATACAGTATCAGCTTTAGAAATTCATAGAGGGTTTACACATTCCATAGTGTTTTCTAATGTATTTGCACCTATTTTTGGTTGGCTGGTTTCAAAAATCGAATCCTTTAAAAGCTTTAAATCTTGGTCATGGTTATTCTTTTGGGCTTTTATAACACACCCTTTACTAGATGCGCATACCACTTGGGGAACTCAATTATTTTGGCCTTTTGATTTGCGACTTGCTTATAAAAACATTTTTGTAGTAGACCCTATCTACACTTTACCTTTTTTAGTGTGTTTACTCTTAGCACTTTTCAGCAGAAGAACAAATCCTAAACGGCAATTTTTTAATAAACTTGGGTTAATTTTAAGTTCAACCTACCTTGTTATTACTTTATTCTTAAAATGGGCTGCATTTTCCCAATTTAAACAAGCATTGAACAATCAAAATATTGATTATATAGATATTGATACAAGACCGTCGCCTTTAAACACGATCCTTTGGAATGCTAATATAGATACTAAAGATGTTTATTTATTGGGAGACTATTCGTTTTTTGATTCACAACCAATCTCGTTTTCTATATATGAGAAAAATCATCATTTAATTGATGATTTAAAACATAATGAGAAAGTACAACGAATGATTGCCATTACTGAAGGTTGGTACAGCATTTCTCAAAAAAACGGAAACTTATATTTTAATGATTTACGCTTTGGACTATTGAATTTAAAACCAGAATCGGACGATTTTGTGTTTCAATTTTTAATAGAAAAACATACAGATGGGACTGTAAATTTTATTGAGCAACCAAGAGACAGAAGTGATGCTAAAGGTATGCTCAATGCATTATGGCAACGCATTAAAGGAAATTAAAATCGGTATAGCATATTACCATACCGATTTTAATTTTTTCTATTTTTTTAATGTACTAGGACAAACCTCATCAGTTACTGGAATTCCTGATTTTTTTATTGCTCCAAATCCACCAGCTACATCAACTAAATTATGAATACCTCTACTCTTTAAAATTGAAGCTGCTATAACAGATCGATACCCTCCTGCACAATGCACATAAAAGGTCTCTTCGTTAGGAAATTCTGCTAAGTGCTGATTTAGATAATCTAAAGGTGTAAAATTTGCAGTTGGTAAATGCGATTTTAAAAATTCGCCTTCTTTTCTAACATCAAAAACAGGAATGGTATTCGCTTCCATTCTATTTTTAAATTCATCAGCAGAAATTGATTCAATAGTATCTGTTTCTTTTCCTGCTGCTTCCCAAGCTTCATAACCGCCTTCTAAATAGCCTAAGGTATTATCAAAACCAACGCGAGATAAACGTGTCACAGTTTCTTCTACTCTATCCTTATCAGCAACAATAAGAATTGGTTGCTCAACATCAGCAATAAGCGCTCCAACCCAAGGTGCAAAACCGCCATCAATACCTATAAAAATTGAACGTGGGATGTGGCCTTTTACAAATTCTGATTGATGACGAACATCTAAAACGATTGCTCCTGTTTCGTTTGCCAAAACTTCAAAGGCATTAGGAGACAATGCTTTTGTTCCTCTTTTTATAACCTCATCAATATCATCATAGCCTTCTTTATTCATTTTTACATTTAAAGGAAAATATTGAGGTGGAGGCAATAAACCATCAGTCACTTCAGCAATAAACTCTTCTTTAGTCATATCAGCACGTAAAGCATAGTTCATTTGCTTTTGGTTTCCTAAAGTATCAACAGTTTCTTTCATCATGTTTTTACCACATGCTGAACCTGCTCCATGAGCTGGATAAACAATAACATCATTAGCTAAAGGCATGATTTTGTTCCTTAAACTATCAAACAAGAAACCTGCTAAATCTTCTTTGGTAATATCACCTGCTTTTTGAGCTAAATCTGGTCTACCTACATCACCTAAAAATAATGTATCACCACTAAAAATCGCATGGTCTTTACCGTTTTCATCTTTTAATAAATAAGTTGTACTCTCCATGGTATGCCCTGGAGTATGTAGAGCAATTATTGAAATATCTCCTATTTTAAACTCCTGATTATCTTCAGCAATTATTGCATCAAAAGCAGGATTTGCGAGAGGTCCATAAACTATTGGAGCTCCTGTTTGTTTAGAAAGTGTAACGTGACCGCTAACAAAATCGGCATGGAAATGTGTTTCAAAAATGTACTTAATCTTTGCATTATCCTGAGCTGCCTTTTTAATATATAGACTCACTTCTCTTAAAGGGTCTATAATAGCAGCTTCACCATTACTTTCGATATAATAAGCACCTTGTGCTAAACAACCTGTATATATTTGTTCTATTTTCATAGTCTTTACGTTTTAATGTCATTAAATATTTTACAGTTTTGCAAAAATAACATTTGCTGTCTATTACTTTGCAAACTCTTTTATAATTATATAAACAGCCATGATAAGTACAAACCAACCAAAGCTCTTTTTTAGTTTTTTATTAGATACATA
Source organism: Gaetbulibacter sp. PBL-D1 (assembly GCF_050509525.1). Lineage (NCBI taxonomy): Bacteria > Pseudomonadati > Bacteroidota > Flavobacteriia > Flavobacteriales > Flavobacteriaceae > Gaetbulibacter > Gaetbulibacter sp. PBL-D1. The sequence continues at coordinate 35,712 of NZ_JBNWKB010000005.1, forward strand.
CTTTGAAAAATAGCCTCCAAGTAAAATTCCTACAATAGTTACTAGAGAGAATGTAATAAGGAATTTCCAGTCAATTACTAGCGTTTGCATGTCTCCAAGAAAACCTATCAACGAATTTATTGCTATGATTACTAATGATGTTCCTACTGCTTTTTTCATGGACAACCCAGACCATAATACTAACGCAGGAACATATAAAAAACCTCCTCCTGCTCCTATTAATCCGGTTACAGTACCAATTACCAATCCTTGAATAAAGGTTTTATAATACGGTTGAGGCACAAATTCTGTTTGAGTATCTCTTCTATTTTTTATCATTGAAATAGCAGCAAACAACATTACCAAAGCAAAAAACACCATTATGAGCATATCTTTAGTAATTGAAAAACTACTAGTACTAAAAATAACGTCTGGAATATTAGGAACTAAAAATCTTCTAGAAACATAAACTGCCAAAAACGAAGGAAAACAAAAGAGTAATCCTGTTTTAAAATCTACTTGCTGTTTTTGATGTTTTTGTACAACACCTACTACTGAAGAAGAACCAACAACAAACAAAGAGTACGCTGTTGCTACAACTGGGTTATAGCCTAATAAATAAACTAGAAGAGGCACTGTTAGTATTGAACCTCCTCCACCAATTAAGCCAAGTATAAGACCAATAACTAGTGCTCCAAAGTATTCAAAAAACAATAACAAATCCATATCTTATTAATATGAGACAAAAATAAGATAGATATATTAGTTTATTGGCAACTAATGTTACAAAAGCGAAATGATGAATATGTACTAATAGTTTTGTTTTATTCTATCACTAGTTTTTTAACACTAGTAGAGTTTTCAGTTTTTATCTTAACTAAGTAAAGACCAAGAGGAAGTTCTAATTGTATTGGAACATTATTAAATATTTCAGACTCAAATACAGACTGACCTGTTAAGTTATATATTTCAATTTTGCCATTAGCCTTCAGTCCTTTAAAAAACAGTTTTCCGTCTGTAGGATTTGGATACATTACAACTTGCTCCTGCGCTTCAGGATTAATTGCTAAGGTCTCTTCAATTGTATACGTTGCTTGGACATTAACCGAGTTTCCGCAATCATCAGACAAAGTAAATGTTACAGTTTCAAATGCATTACAACCAAGTGTGCCATCACTATCATGAGTCACAGTTGCGCTACTACAGTTGTCGGTTCCAGAAAAACTAGCTAACCAAGATTGAAAATCAGCATTAGCACTAGCTGAACATTCTACAGTAACATTAGCTGGTGTCGAATCCCATTGAGGGTTTGTGTTATCTTCAATAGTAAAAGTCGCGTCTTTAGTTATGCTATTTCCACATTCATCAGACAATGTAAATGTAACAGTTTCTGAGCCTGTTGCCCCACATAAGTTACTTAAGCCCGTACTATTATGAGTTATAGTTGCAGCTCCACAAGACACTGTACCTGAAAAACTACTAAGCCAAGTCGCAAATGCGTCTCCAGGATCTGAAGTTCCATCGCAGGCAACTGTCATATCAGTTGGTTCATTGGTCCATTGAGGTGCAACAAATGTAATTCTACGCAACTCTCCTATGTAAATATTAACATAATACACAAAACCATCTAAAGGGTTTTGATACATATGTACAATTCCTAAACCTGTATTTAATGGTGCTAATTCTGAAATATCGCTTATCCAGTTTTGGGAGCCATCAGTTAATGTTGCAGTGTTAATCCAGTTTCTTACATAGTCCGTGAACAAAAACTTCCCATTCATAGAACTCCCAAGTGCGTCTCCTTGAATATAAACACCAGTTATGGCAGTATTTCCTCTAAACTGAACTCCAGTTGTAGGAGCTCCTGTAGTCCCTACTCTAGGATCAGTTGGAGTTGTTCCATTAAACCATGGCACACGTGCATCATTTGTGCCACCATGTCTCCAGGCCACTTCTGGTCTGTCATGTACAAAACGTCTCATTGCTGGATCAGCGTTATCAGTCCAATTGGTTGGTTGTGGACAATTACTTACAAAAAGAGCATTACCTTCATCAGGATTTGTAGCTCCACTATTATAATAACTATTAAGTTGTGTTTGTCCTTCATACAAAGGCCAACCACCATTTAAACCTCCTTTATCAAAAATGTGTAAATCTTCCCATACATTCCAACCAACATCAGCCACAAATATGGTTCCTGGATCACCATCAGCAGGATTAGTGCTTCCGCTTCCTGGTAAAAGTGACATTCTAAATGGATGACGTAATCCCATTGCCCACATTCTAGATTCTGGTGCTCTAGGGTTTGAAGCATTATAGTGAGGGTTAGAAGGTACACCATCTCCTGTAGCAGGATCTAAACGTAATACTTTTCCGCAAAGTGAAGTAATCATTTGACTTCTGAATGCTCCAACATTTTCTTCTGGACGCATAATACCATCATTTATAGCTTGCTGGTAATATGTTTCGTTAGCGCTTCCAACATCAGTTGAAGAATAACTTGCATTATCTCCTGTTGACACTAATAAAGTTCCATCATCAGCAAAAATAACTGTTCCTCCAGCATGTGACTCATGTGTTAATGGTACTCCAGTAGAAACCGATTCACCTAAAAGCACAGTTCTTGATGTATAATCAGTTGTTAATGGGTTACTTCCAATATTTAATTGATAGCGAGTTAATCTACTTATAGAAGCTTCGTAATAATCATTATCGTTTGGATCATAATTTGGAGTTCCGTAATTCATAAGATGTTCTCTATCTACCATATAATACATATACACCAATCCGTTATTATCAAAATCTGGGTCTAAGCAAAAACTTTGAAACCCAAAATCTCTCCAATCTCCTACTTCATCTGAAATATCTAAAACTGGTGTTGCTTGTTTTACATAAGTAGATCCATTCCAATTAGATACATAAACATGCCCTCTTTTTTCCCAAACAAACATTTTAGTACCATCATTATTAAACACTACTCCCATAATGGTATTGTAGCCTGTTTGCACTGTCTCATGATTGTAAGTAGGTGTTGGTGTATTTGAATACAATTGTACTTCGGATAATTGAATACTATTATCAGAACCACATTGCGTAGTGAAATTTATTCTATAGTATTGATAGTATGTTGAATTTGTAAAATTAAATGTTCTTTGATGAAATCTAGTTCCTACACAAGGAATGGACCCTGAGGCGATTTGTGTAAAGTCAGTTCCATTATTTGAACCTGAAACAGTATAATTTTGAGGATCTCTATTGGGAGAATCGTTTGCAGTAGTAATCGATATTGACGATGCAGCTTTTGGGTTTGCACCTAAATCAACTGTAAAGCCCATACCATCGGCATAATTAAAATCTAAAAACTTAGTGGATGTTGAACCATCAATAATATTTTCTACAGTTTCATTTGCTGGAGAATTTACAGAGCCTAATTCTGTAATTGTCATTGCTGGTGAAAAAATAGGCGTTTGCGAAAATGAAAAGCTAACAAGTAAGAAAAAGAAGCTTAAAAACGAAATAGTCTTAGAATAAGACTTAATATAATAGCAAAACATGTCTAGTGACTTTAAGTTAAAATAAAATGATTTGCTATTAATCTTAATCCAAATGTAGGGATAAAAAATTAATGAAAAGAAATAATCTCGATAAGTCGTTTAAATAGGCTTTAAACTACCATATTTTAACAATAATTAACTAATTACCAACACATAACACCTAATATTAATGTACAGGATTTTGTGCACATGGACAGTTACTAATTCCTTGTAGAAAATCAAAACCTACAGTTATACTGTGCGTACCAGAGTTGTAACCCGCCAAATCATTAATTGTAAACTGATAGGAATACGCAAAATAAAACTTTGACTTCATGATACCTGCCATAGGACCAATATTTAAAGGTTTAAAAAACTGGTCGTTAAGAAACCTATAGGATGCACCAACCCAGTAATAATCTTCATTTCTGTTATACTTTCGGTATTTGAAGTTGATATCAGTACTTGAACGCTTATCACTATTGAATAGTTGATAGTAAACAGACGGTTCAAACTCTACTCTTTTATTTTGCTTACTCTGAATGATTAAACCTGAATATAATTGAAAGTTTAAAAGTAAACTTGGTTCTATTCCAACAAAATCATCAATTTCTTTTTCAAGAATATTGTTAGCATTTAAGCTAAAATAAAATCCTTTATATCTATATAAAGCTCCAATATCAAAGTTATTGTTATTAATTGCTCTATCATCAGTGATACTTGGATCTACAATAGGAATTTCGTAAGTAGGTTCAAAATTTTCAATATCAATTCTAAAGCTATTGATGTTATAAGAAACACCAAATGACAGGTATTGCTTAGATTTATAATCTAAAATAAGGTGATGCGCAAAAGAGAATTTAACTCCTTTTTGACGTGTATTTCCGTTTTTATCATTGTACAACGACAAACCAACTCCTGAACGGTCTGCAATTCTAAAATCGGCATAAAGCGCTTGATTATCTGGTGCGTCTTTAATACCAACCCATTGTGTTAATCCGTTGGCTCTAATTCTAAAGTTATCTCCAATTCCTGCATAGGTTGGTGAGATAACAAAACTATTGTCGGCTAAATACTGTGTCCAAACTGGCAAATTCAACTCTTGTCCATAACCATTTATGACTACTAAAAACAGAATGTATTTTATAATTTTTTTCATGAAATTCCTTTTTTATTAAAAGACCATTTAGACCTTAACTATTATCTGTAAAGTGTAAAGTGTCCTACAAAATCTCTATCATCTACTGAACTATTTAACCTAACCACATACCAATAATCTCCAGTTGGTAACTCGGTATTATTATACCTACCATCCCAATATTGTCCTTGTCTATAGGTACCTACTTTACGACCATAGCGATCAAAAATGTCGAACTCTAGATTAGGATAATTTTGAGTACATCCTGGAGCCCAATAATCGGTAACTCCATCTCCATTTGGTGTAAAGTAATTTGGAATACATATGTCTATATACTCCATAACTATAGTAGCCGTTGCAGTACATCCACTACTATCAGTTACAACTACTGTATATTCACCAGTTTCCATAATGATAAACGTATTAACATCACCATAATCTTCATCATTAAGTGAGAATTGATAATCTCCTGTTCCTCCAGAAGCCACCGCTATTATTTCATTTATTTCTCCTTGATTTAAAACCAGAGTTAATGGCTCATAGCTTTCAATATCAAAAAGTTCAGTAGTTTGAATACATCCATTAGTATGTCTTACATCTACATAATTGCCAATACCTGAAGGTACATCTACAAAGATGTTGCTTGTTTGGTATGGTCCGTTGTTTAATGAATAGTCCAAATCAGCAGGATCAACATCTCCTGTAACTGTAACAATAACACTATTTGAAGACGCATTGTCTACACACGCATATTCAACTTCTACTGCTGGTTCAAAACTTATAGCTTCAGGAAAAGTTATATTCCATTCAGATTCGCAACCTTGACTATCTCTTACAAAAACAATATGGTCGCCTCCATTTAAATCAGTAAAATCAAATTCTGTTTGAGTTGGTGTTCCTGTAGTGTATGGACCATCATAATCATCTAAGCTCACACTGTAAGGCGCTGTACCACCTGAAATTTCAATACTGAATTCTCCATTAGCATCTCCTTCACATAGTTCAGGGAACATAGAATCTGGAACAATACTAATAATTACAGGTACTGGCTCTTCAATGGTGAAATTGTAAGTTAAATAACAACCTAACTCATCTTGCACAATAACATCATAAGTTCCAGGAGCTAAATCATCAAAAATATTCGTTTCAAAAAACTGATTAAGTTGAGGCGAAATCGCATACATGATAACTCCTGTTCCTCCTGTTGCTGTTATTTCTAAAACACCATCATTTGCTCCTGTACATGTTACATCGGTCACTATAAACGTCGCGTCTAACATTTGAGATGGTTCAGTAATTGTTATTGGTGCAGAAACTGTACTACAATCTCCACTTTCAACACTAACTACATATGTACCAGCAACAAGTTCGGTAAACACTCCTGGTGTATTTTGAGTTGCAGAAATTGGGTTACCTGAAGTATCTTGTAACGTGTATACATAGTTTCCTAAACCTCCTTGAGCAGTGGCAAAAATATTACCTGTATTATCTCCAGCACAATTTATAGTTGGATTGGTAGAATATAAATCGATTTCTAAATCTAGTAGAGGGTCAATTGTTATTTCATTAGACACATTAGCTACACAACCATTGGCGTCCATAACATAATATTGATACGTTCCTACTGGAACTGAAAATGTTGTAGAAGTTGTAAACGTTCCTAATATTGTGGTAAAAGTACTATCGTTACTGTAGCTGTATGTTCCTGTTCCTCCTGTAGCACTTAATGTTAATGTTGACTCTATTAAACAAGTTTGAGTACTAGCAGTCACCAAACTAGCTTGTATAGGTGTTGGTTCGTCAATCACTATATCTAGTGAAGTCATTTCACAATTATATCCATCGTTTATAACTATTGAATATGTACCAGCTCCTAAATTTGAAAACACATTAGACGTTTGCGGTCCTGATGAGCTAGGAGTTGGTAAAATAGTGTTTAAAGTATATGTGTAATCACTTCCTTGACCACCAGTAACATTTGTTACTGTAATTGTAGCGTTTTGATCACCAAAACAAGACAATACTGTTGTACTTGGCGTAAACGTTGCATTAATAGGTGTTGGTACTTCTAGTGTAATAGTTTCAGAAGCTATACAACCTCCTGCATCCATTACATTTACTGTATACGTACCTGCAGAAAGGTTTTCAAACATTCCGTTTGGAGAATAGGCAACTGTTGCTGCTCCTGTTAGTTCATACTCATAACTTCCCCATCCACCAGTAGCGATAGCAGTAATAGTACCTAGGTTATCGTCACAAGTTACATTTGAGGTTTCAGAAACTGTTAGTGTTAACGCTTCTGAAGGTGAAGAAATAATCACATTCTCAGTGGCACTACAAAACGGACTTTCAGTTTCTGTGATAACAACAGTGAAAGTTCCTGCAGTCATTCCTGTTACAGTTAATGGGTTTGTAGCTGTATTAGCATTAACTGCTCCAGTTACTGAAGTTCCAACACTATCAAATACTTCATAAGTATATGTTCCTGAATATCCACTAACATTAATGTCAAAACTTCCTGAAGTATCTCCAAAACAGGTTACAGCAGTTGGTGTTGTTGTAAATGTAGGTGCTATTGCTTCAGGTAACGATACTGTAACTTCCTCAGTACAAGAGGTAACTGTATCAGTTACTGTTACTGTATAAACTCCAAAAGGAAGTCCTGAAATTACATCTCCAGCAATACTCACAGAAGCAGGATTAGGGCTTATGGAATAAATATAAGAACCTGAACCTCCTGATACTGACATTGTAATTTCACCATCATCATTATTACAGGTAGGAACCGTATTTACAGTTGGTGTTAATGCTAAAGGTGGCTCAATTGTTACTGAAACTAAGTTTCCACAACCATTGGCATCGTTTATTTCAACAGTATGTGTTCCTGAGTATAAATTTGAAATTGTAAATGGAGCTGTTAGTGTTTGAAATGCTCCTCCATTAATACTATAACTATAAGGAGCAATTCCTGCAGTTGTTAGTGCTACTTCAATTTCAAAATTACCTTCTTCTGTTGTACATTGATCACTTAATGTTGCTGTAATTACAGGAGAGGAATCCATAGGTAACACAACAACAGGACTTGTTACTACACAACCATAAGCATCAATAACATGTACATAGTAACTTCCTGCGTCCATATTAAATGTACTTGCTGAACTCCATGAAGAATCGTTAGCTGCTGGAGCAGTTGCTGTTGTTGTAATTTGATATTGATAAGGCGCTGTTCCATCATGACCAATAGCACTAATAACACCTGAACTTGGGTTACAGTTAGCGTTTTGATCTACTGAAGTAGTTAAACTTAATGGAATTGCAGATTCAGTAATATTAAAAGGAGCAGTTACCACACTACAGCCTGCATTGACTCCTGAAGTTTCAGTAATTAACACATAGTAGTTTCCAAATGGTAAAGGCCCTAAGTTTGTAACATTTAGCGAACCTCCTGCTGTAACTGTTCCTGAACCTGTTATTCCTGTATTTTGTTGTGATATGGCATCAAATATTGTATAATCTACTGTTACATCAGTCCCATAAATACTGTTTACAGTAAACGATACATTACCATCGTCACTTCCTGTACAAGTTATATTATTAAAACTCTCAGCACTTATTGACAAGGTTGAATTTGTAGGTATAGGTGCTGTTGCAGGTTCATAATAACTACACATAGTAGAGGCATCATATACAATAAAAGTATAGGTAACTCCAGGTGTTAATCCAGTAAATGTAGCTGATTGACTTCCTGGTGAATCTTCAGGAATCCACGTTCCTGCAGGATTAGGATATACCGAAGTAGGTCCTTGGTAAATACTGAAAAAGAATGGACCAAGACTTGGTAAACTAGAACCAATACTTACTACTGCTTCTCCTCCTAATGCACAATCTACCGAAGTACTAATTACAATATCTAAATCTGTAGGTGGAGACGCTACTAATACATCTTGATGTAAAACCGAACAACCATTAGCATCGACTACATTAATTTCATATAAACCAAAATCAACCACATCAAAACTTACCGAAGTTGACCCAGTAGCATTCAATTCAGAATTTGAATAACCATTAGTTCCTGTTACAAAGTAATTGTAAGGAGCTGTACCACCTACAACGCTATCAATAATAATAGAACCTTGAGACACTCCTCCTGCTGTACACGTAATATCAATGGTATGATAATCTACTACAATTGCATCAGGCTCATTTATAGTAATGGTTTCAGTGCCTGTACAAGAATTAGCATCAGTAATAGTAATAGTGTAAGTTCCTGCTTCTAATCCTGAAGTTTGCGTACCATAATCTGTAGCTGTTGTATCATTAAATACATTTATTGTAAAAGGAGGCGTTCCTACTGAAGGATCAATTGTAATATCAATTGCTCCATTAGTATCTCCATGACATAAAATAGGCTGAGTTTGAACCACAGCACTTATTGCAGGAGGAACAATTGGTACTACAGTATGAATTACAGATTGAGCTGTACATCCATTAGCATCAGTAATTTCAAATTGATAAGCTCCTGGAGTTGCAGTTGTATAGGTAAATGTTGTTCCTGTTGCTCCTAAATTACTAAACGCTCCACCATCAATAGATACTGCATAAGTAAATGGAGCTACTCCACTTGATATTGTCCCTTCAATTACAGCATCAGGTGTTGCTGTACAATCAAGACCTTCAACTAAAACTGTATTTACCGAAACTACTGGCAAAGGATCTATAGTATAAGATTCTGAATATTCACAGTCATTTTCGTCTCTTACTTGAAATGTATATGTTCCTGGAGCTAAACCTGAAAATACATTTGACGTTTGGTAAGATGTTGCATAAGAAGCTGGAGCAGTAATTTGATATTCTAAAGTTCCTGTTCCACCTGTTACACTTGTAATTGTAACAGTTGATTCATTTGTTGGACAAGTTAATGGTGTATGACTAAAGGTTAAATCTGTTGGAGGATTCAACGCATCAATTGTAATTGTATTAGTAATAAAAGTACATCCACTTGCATCTTGAATAGTTACAGTATACGTTCCACTAGTTAATCCGCTAAAAGTATTACCTGACTGAAAATTAACACCATCAATACTATAAGTATAAGGTGGTGTTCCACCTGTAACTCCTGTAACTGTAATTGTTCCGTTTGTTGTACAAGTATAAGGTGCTGATAATTCTGCTGTACCATCAATAGGGTCTGCTGAAGTAATTGTTACCGTTTGAGGATCAGTTAAACAAACCGAAGTTCCTACCGTATATTGAACGACTACATCATAATCTCCTTCTGAAAGTCCAGAAAACACTGAGGAGTTAGAAAAAGTCGTTCCACCATCAATACTGTATTGTAAACTATTACCATTAGTATTGGTCACATTTATGGTAATTGTTCCATTTGACGAACCTGAGCAAGAAATATCTGTTGTTGCAATGGTGAAATCTGGAGCAGGAATAGCATCTACAGTAATAGTTGTTTCTGCTGAACAGTTGTTAGAATCTATTACTAAAATATCATAAACTCCTGGTGAAGTCACTACAAATTCAGGTACAGTTTGGAAATCTGTTGTACTATTTATAAAATAAAAATATGGAGCTGTTCCACCTTCTGGATAAATAGTAATTTCTCCATCACTACATGTTAAAGGTACGGTTACTGCTGCAGTAACAGTTAATAATGGTGGCTCGATAATTTCTATATCTTCAGTATGAAAACAACCATCTTCAGTTTCAATATTAACCGTGTAGATTCCTGGGTTTAAATTTGCAAACGTATAGTTGTTTTCGGTAATAGGACCTACACTATTTACTAATGTTCCTCCATTATATATTGAAAAGAAGTATTGAGGATCAACATCATTAGCAGCTAAGTGTACACTTCCTAAATCACCATGACACAAGGGTTGTGTTACTAAAGTTGAAACTGTAAAATCACGTTCTAAAATTTGAACATCTGGTACAGTAAACACACATGGGTTTGTTGACACTCCAATTTGTCTAATATATACAGCATAAAGTCCAGGAGTTGTTACTGAAAACACATTGCTTGTTTGATAATTTACATCATCTAAACTATACTCATAACCATTTGGCACATCTAAAACCGTAATACTTCCTGGTGTTGTACAAATAATATCAGTAGCAATTACTGAAGGACTTAAAAGATTTTGATATACATTGAAATAGAATTGTACAAAACAACCACCTTCATAATTAATAGTTAACCTAAATTGACCTGCTGTGTTTGCTGTAAAGTCTGAACCTGTTGCTACTTGATTCCAAGTACAAGCATCGTTTTCGTTAGCACAATCGTCATCAGTTACAGGAGCACAACTCGATTCATCTAATTGTTCCCAAATTATTGAAGTAGCTCCTGCAATATCAGTTTCAATTTCTCTAAAATCATTTGCTCCACATAAAAATATATTTGGTAATAATTTTCCATCGTTTGGACAAGTCACCACCTCATCAGCATAAGGAATAACAGGGTTCGTTAAGTTATTACCTCCATAAAGCCCAACAACATATTCTTGCTCAATAGATTGACAAGGTGCTAATGCAGTATTAAAAGAATAATATGTACCTGTGTTTGTAACTGTAATGGTTTGTGTAGTCCCAATTACAGGAGTTCCTGTTGGACTTGTTGACCAAGAGTACGAATCATAACCATCAGCTGCAGTAAGTTCAACACTATCACCACATAACACTATGTTTTGTGTAAACGTACAATCTAAATCTGCTAAAAAGTTTGTGGCTTGAGGAGTAATTAAACATCCTGTATTACTACTTAAACTTGGGTCATCTGTAATTGTGAAATTAGGATTAAAAAAACCACTGTAAGACGCAAAAGCTTGATTACTTACAATGTTTGAACACGCATCAGCCAACTCATTACAAGTATCTACAACTTGAACTTCAATTCTAATTTCGTAAACTGGATCATTTTCTTCAACTAGATAGTCTTCAATATCAAATATAATTTCTCGAGTAGTAGGATCGTAACTTACAACTGTAACTCCTGGAGGTAAAACCAAATCCTCTGGGTAATTGAAAATAATATTTACCGGAAGAATATCTCTTATTTGAAAATTTGTAGCATTATCATTTCCTGTATTTTGAAAACCAATAACATAATTTAAGGACGCTCCTAAACCAACAGTTTGCCCTCCAATGTTGTTTCCTGAGTTGTCCTCTACAATTTTTGTAAGTACAATATGTGGCTCAATAATTTCTACTGCAAATGCGAAAAAGTAAGGAAAATAAGTGTCACCACTTGTTTCTAACCTAATTACTGCAGATGTAGCATCGTTAGCAATTACTGTATTTCCAGGATTAGGAACAGTCATTACACCTGTGTCAAATCCTAATGTATTGGTACTATTAGGAACTCTGTTATTTACAGGTGTTGCATCTAGTTGCGTTACAGAACTATTAAAAAAGTTACCTACTGGTCTATCTGCAGTAGATAATGGCACACCATTAAGTAACAAACGGTCTCCTAAAATAGGCTTATCTCCTTCTAAAGTTGCAAAAGCAAAATTTGCTCTTACAGGAGCAGGTGCTGGAATAGTTCTAAATCCACTAACAGGAATATCAAGATTTGGATTACCTCCTGCAACACTAATTGCACTAAAACCGTCAAAACTGGTAATTGATTTACCAGGTAGTGTTGGGTCTTCATACACAACAAAAAGTGACCATCCAGCAGATTCTCCGGTTCCATTATATGGACTATAATCAGACGATTCTCCCTCAGCTGATGACACATTTGCTACAGTATAAGTTCCCAAATCAACACCAGTTCCAAAACTTGTTACAATACTGGTTACATCAGCAAAACAAGCATAAGAAAAGCTGTCTCCTCCATCAACCGAACTACCATTTGCATCATAAATTACTGTACCAGTAATATCATTATAACCTCCAACAGGACCTCTTAACTTAACATTTGTAATTGGTTCGTCACCAGGATTTACTGCTCCCCAATATAAACCAGCATAAATAATTTGGTAACAGTTTGGGTTAGGAATTTCTAAATCAGCACTTGAAGAAGAAAACGTTGTTGGGTCTCCATCAATATCAATATAAGTCATATTAACATTGTGGTTATACACCGAGTTATTATTAAACGCATTATTATTTGGTCCAAGAATATTGTTACCTATAAGCACAATATCACCTTTTAAATCTTCATTGAATCTTGGTGTAAAAGGCTCGTAGTTTTGGGCATAACATTGTAGGCCTAAAAACAATAATGAAACTAAGGTTGCTAGTTTAGAAAAAGTAGGTTTTTTCATGGTATTCAATTTTTTAAATTCTGAGTTCAAAAAGGGGCATAATTGAACCTAGAATTGGCCTATTATTTTATTAGTTTTCTATTTTCAAGAGTGATGCTTTTGCTTTATATGGTTTACTTTCTTTAGCTTCCAGTGCTGCATTTGCAGCTTGAATGCTTTCAAAACTTTCGTAATAGATGTAATACTTACTTGTCTTAACATCGTAGAAGAAATTAATATTCTTCTCACCTGAAGCTACTGCTTTAGCTAAGAAATCATCTCTCTTTTCTACATCAGTATGTACTGCAACTACTAAATAATATCCATTTTCTACATTTTGAACATTCTTAAGAATTTGGATATTGCCACTTAATTCTTCTCCAAAATCAAACTCTTCTTCAGGAATTGGACTTATACTAAGAGGTGTATTTTGCTTAATACTATTTAACCTCGCTTTATCTTGAGCATATCTATCTTCTTCATTATCATAAAGTGCGCGTTTAATTCTTCGTTTTCTTTCAAAGTCAGTTGCTAAGTTTATATCTTCCAACCTACTTTCTAAATCAGATTTAGCTTTAATAGCAGCCGCTTGTTCGGCTTTTAAAGATTTAAGTGCTTTTTGATAGTATAAGTACACTTCATCCATTGCTACGGTTTCTATTTGCTGTCTTTGATTGTATAAAGATTCTAATTCGTTGATTTTATCACTAGTCGTTTTAATCGCATTATCTAAATCTGTTCTTATTGCTTCAAGAGCAGCATTTTCAGCTGTAATACTCTTAAATGGTTTAGGCTCCATATAAATACCTTTTTCACTTAAATCGTTTTCCTCTTTTAAGTCTTTAAGGTCTTGGTCTTTTACATCAATAGCATCTAAAAACTTCTTTAATAAAGCTTCTTGCTCTTTCTTAGACGCTTCAGTAGACTCAGATATTTCGTTCATGGACTTACCAAGATTATCAGTTGCTTCTGGCGGTGTATCTTTCTCTTCATCAACCACTTCATCTTCTTGACTTTCTTCTAATTCCTGCTGAGCTTTTGCCTTAGCTTCAGCTTCTTGTCGTGCTTGTTCCTCTGCTGCTGCTTTGACTCTAGCTTCCTCTTCAGCCTTTTGTTGTGCTTCGGCTTGGGCTTTTGCCTCAGCCTCTGCTTTAGCCTTAGCTTCCGCCTCTTGTCGTGCTTGCTCTTCTGCTGCTGCTTTGTCTCTTGCTTCTTCCTCAGCTTTTTGTTGTGCTTCAGCTTGGGCTTTTGCCTCAGCCTCTGCTTTGGCCTTAGCTTCTGCTTCTTGTCGTGCTTGTTCCTCTGCTGCTGCTTTGGCTCTAGCTTCCTCTTCAGCCTTTTGTTGTGCTTCGGCTTGGGCTTTTGCATCAGCTTCTGCTTTAGCCTTAGCTTCCGCCTCTTGTCGTGCTTGTTCCTCTGCTGCTGCTTTTGCCCTAGCTTCCTCTTCAGCTTTTTGTTGCGCTTCGGCTTGGGCTTTTGCCTCAGCTTCTGCTTTAGCCTTAGCTTCCGCCTCTTGTCGTGCTTGCTCTTCTGCTGCTGCTTTGGCTCTTGCTTCCTCTTCAGCTTTTTGTTGTGCTTCAGCTTGTGCTTTTGCCTCAGCCTCTGCTTTGGCCTTAGCTTCCGCCTCTTGTCGTGCTTGTTCTTCTGCTGCTGCTTTCAATTTACGTTCGGTAGCTTCTGCTTTAGATAGTTTAACAACAGGCTTTCTTTTTCTTGTTGGAGAAATTAAAGCACTTACTTCATCTTCGCTACTATAATCATAGTTTGTGTTATTCTTAAATTTGTAGGCTAGTGTAATTTCATGTGATGGACCAAAATCTGTTAAATCACCTAGCGCTTTTTCAAAGTTGTATTCAATTGAAATTTGATTCGTGATATTAAGTCCTAAACCTGCTGAACCACCATACAGAGTGTTATAACCAACTTGTGCCCAAATACCTTTAGGTACCATTACCATAGCTAAACCAGAAATAACTGTTTTATCTTTTTTAAATTCTGAACGTAATAAACCTGTAAACTTACTTTCATCAAAAAAACCACGACTATCCATATAACCTGTATACATCATGTGTGCTTGAATAGCTTGTTCGGGATTATCTTCTATAAGTTGAGAACTATTGAGATTATATAAGACTAGGTTGTTTATTGATAACCCAAAGTCTAAAAATGCTGTTCCATAGTTTATTCCTGGATTAACGGTAAGCATAAAGTTTGAAGGAATATTGTCTAACGAAGGGTCTGGGAAATTGGTAACGACATTTCCATCGTTAACTCCACTTTTATAAGCTCCAACGTTAAGACCAAACGTTAGGTTATTATCCGTATTGAGCCTAACGTTATAGGCAAAGTTAGCAAGTCCACCAAAAGTAGTTAGTACTCCGTAGTTTTGTTGAAATACACCTACTCCAATACCAATATTTTCTTTAAACCTTCCTGAAAAACTCACCAAGTAGGTTTGTGGCGCGTCTTCAAACTGAACCCATTCTCTTTTATTAGTTAAACTTATGTATTTGTTTTGTTCTCTAACAAAACTAAATGTTGGGTTAATAACATATCTGTTGAACTTTAAAGAGTTTCGTACTGGTAACGCAAGAGCAACTACTCCATCATCTTCTTGAGAGTAGGACATCTGTGTAGAACAGATAAATAACGCTATTACTAGTACAAAAAGTTTCATTTTATTTTACTACTGTTATTGAACCTTTTTTGGGTTTTTGATTTGGGATTGTGATGATATAATAGTAAACAGGATTTATGCTTTTAAAATCCAATTGATTTTCAGGCCAATTGTTTTGGTAATCATTAGTTTGCAACACTACTTTTCCTTGGTTTGTCATAATAATAACTTCGGCATTTGTACCACTAACATATTGTGGTGGTATTACCCAAGTATCATTAACACCATCTCCATTAGGACTAATAAGATTAGGTATGTTTGCTACATCAGGAAATTGCTCTATTGGTGCAGAAATTGAAAACAGAAATTCGCTAGACACAATACAGCCTGAGGTTTGCGAAATAACAACTCTATAATCTCCATAAGCTGTTGCTTGATAGGAGTCTTCGGTTGCTCCTGCTATTAAATTGTTATTCAAATACCATTGAAATTCTGGGTCAATAGCTGTTGTTGTTAAACTCACCCATAAGGTTTCGCCTTCTTCCATAGTATTTTCTTCAGGAACATCAATAGTGCTTGTAAAGCTTTCACTCACTAAATCTATGGAACCTGAAGCTTCACAACTTCCTAAATCTACTTGAACAGAAAACACTCCAGATTCGTTTGTTTGATACATTTGCTCTGTAGCATCAGGAATTATATTTCCATCTTTATACCATTGGTAACTATTTCCGCCAATAGTGCTTAATGTTGTCATTCCTTGATCTGGACAAAACGGATTTCCTAAACTAGAAACTATTGATGCATTAGCTTCTCCTGAAGTTGCCTCACTAATAGTAACTCTGTTTGAAAATGAATTAGAGGTACAAGTACCATAATTAGTTTCAACAAAATAAGTTCCTTCTTCAGTAACCTCTAGAGTGTTTCCTTGAGCTACAAATACTGAAGTTGTTGGACCAGTTTCTTTATACCAATTAAATGTAAGTGATGGATAGTTTAAAGGAGAATCGTTTGAACCTGTTCCTGGATTATCAATAGTCAACAAATAACTACCTCCAGTACAATACGCTCCTGTTGACACTAAATTATTAATAGTAAACGGACTATCCTGAGCTTTATAATAGGCTGCAAAAGTTGCTGATCCAGAGCTAGTAGCAACTGGAGCAGTACTTTTAATTCTTATTCTGTAACCTTCACCTGAAGTTGTTTCAGGTAAAGAAAAACTTAATGTAGCTGGTGAAGTTGTAACTTCTCCTGCATTTGATGTAAATACAATTGTTGGTTCTGAAAAGCTTCCATCAGCGTCAGACATTTCAATGATAAATTGGTTTGAAGCGCTTAAAGCAGATTCTGGTGAAAATACAAATGTTGTGTTATACGTATTGAACGACTCACTTGCGCATGCTTGACTGAATCCTAAATTTGGCGTACCAATAACTATTTGAGCGTTTGATTTTTCTGTTGAAAGAAAAGCCAACAAACAAATTCCGAAAAATAGGGCTTTAAGGATGGTAGTTTTTTGCATTCAGTTCTGTTTTTTAATTCCCTTTTTTATTCTCAATGTTAACTCTTAAAAGAGCTTCTTAATTGATTAATCAAAAAGAACACGCAATTCATTATGAATAGAGTGTTTAAAAAATTACATGAATCTATCTATTAGTCTTCGTAGGCGTTAGAAGCTATAATTTTGTTAATACGTAATCTGTAATCAGGACGTCTCGTGCTTGTTGCATCAATAAATGTTTCAGAGTCGTCTCCTTTAGAATACACATTAAAAAACACACTGTTTCCGTACCAATTCTCTAAGTCTTCGTTATTGGAGTTATTTTTAGTAAAAATGTTTCCGTTGCAGTTGTTGAAATACATTTCACTAAATCTTATCTTTTTGAGATTTTCGCTATTTACTTTGATATTGTCATCTAAAATAACCGCTGGGTTAAACCCAGAAATTACGCTTTTGTTCATTCTCAATGACGCATCTTGATCGATATAAAGTGCTTCTTTTACCAAACCTACTTTTATATCAGCTTCTAAATTATCACTAATGTTTACTAATGTTAAATTTTCAGCATTAACAAAAGTTCCAGGTTTAGTAAAATCTACTTCATCTTTTTTATCATAAGATGCAATGTGCATACATATTGAACCATCAGCTCCTGAAATATAAGGAGATCTAATTGCTAGAGAATTTGAAATGTTACATAATGTTCCATAATTAAACTCATAGTCATTACTACTTGTTCTGTATGAAATCATCTTATTTAAGTTTACTTCACCTCCAAGAATATTGAAAGAGTTTCCTTCGCAATAGCTAACCATAACATTTTCAATTATGGTTTGGTTACCAACTCCTGCTAAAGTAAGTGCGTTAAAATAACCAAAGTCTTTAGTTCTTTTACCTGCGAATTCAATTCTTACATATTTTAAAATACCTGAATTGCTTTCAGTATTGTCACCACCATAACTAATGTTTTCATAAGATGAAGGTCTTAATCCGTATTCAACTGAAGAACCATTTCCATATTTATTAATTGGTGCATCTCCCAATACAAAAACACCTCCCCAATCTCCTTGTTTTTTTACGCTTCTGTTTGAAGTGAAAATAATTGGATCGGTTTGAGTCCCTTCAGCAATAATTTTACTGCCTTTACTAATGGTAAGCGATCCATTAGTATCAAAATCTCCAAGTATTACTGTACCTGGTTCAATTGTAAGTGTAGTACTATCAGTAACAAAAACACTTCCTAATAAAAGGTAAACATCTCTTTTATTAAGCTTTGTATCTTTTGTGATGTTTCCGGTTAAAATTTGTGTTGGCTCACCATAATCAGTATGATTTGGTTTAAACTCTGTCCAATTATTCAACCAGTTATTTGCTCCTATTATTCCCTTTTCCTGTTGGGCAAAAATGTTGCCAACAACAAAAAGTAATACACATAAAATTTGAGTAGAGTTTTTCATAGTAGGTAAATTTGTAATTAGGTTTGGGGTTCATTTTTATACTATTAGACCAAACATATTAACTTTTCCTATGAAATACAAATAATATCGGCAAAATACATTTTTTTAATACAAAAGACAGTTTATTCCTACAAAAATTAAGATAATTTGACTATTTTTTAATGAAGAAGAAATACTAATTAACAAGAAAACTCCTATTTATCAGCAAAGTAAAAGATTACAAATAAAAAAACCTCAACTTATTAGGTTGAGGTTTTTATAAAAACAATACCAAATTGTTTAGTTATTAAATTCGTTATAAGTATGTAGCGATTTTAGTGTTTGTTCATAAAAAAGAATGGCTGCAATTAAATTTGATTTATCTGAATAAGGCAACACCTTTTTTTGAAATTCAATTGTACTATCAAAGTAAATTTTTGAGGCGTTTTTATTATCCTCTAATGCTTTTCTATTATCCTTAGTGTCTGGAATTCCTAAAGACGTCATTGTAATACCAGGCTTCGTTGCAAAAGCAATATTAGGGAGAATGTTAACAATGACTTCTATACGTTCGGTATACAAATCCAACAACTCTCCTTTTTGCATCTTTTCTAAATCTTCACGATCATGATACTTAGTTATTGAAACTTTACCGCTTATAATATTTTGAGCCTCATCCTTTTTTTGAGCAAATCCGTTACTCATAGCTAGGAAAAAAACCATCATAAGTATAGTAAATTTAGTTTTCATAGTTTAGATTTAAGGGGTTCAATATCGCAAATTTATGTAATTAAACGAAAAAAACAAGCGTTTTGTCGATTTTTTAAGGAATTTACGAAAAAAAATTTGTAAAAAATTAACAAATAGGACTTTAGAAGACATTTTATGATTAAACCATTTTATTTATAAACCTTTACATAATCTACAATAAACTCTTGAGGAAAAATTGAATCATCTACTTCTGGACCTCCAAAATTACCTCCAATAGCCATGTTTAGTATAATATAAAACGGTTTATCAAAAGGCCATGTTTTATCGTTTTTAACTTCTGGATTAAAAGTGTAAACCAAAGTATCATCAATAAAAAACTCAATAAAATCTTTAGTCCAATTACATTTATAGATATGAAAGCCTTCTTCTATTTTATCGTTTGTTGTAATTTTAGTGTTTTTAGATTGACCATAACTATCAGGAGTATGTAATGTTGTGTGTACTTCATGTGGTACTTTACCAACATATTCCATAATATCAATTTCTCCACATGCTGGCCAACCTTTGTCACCAATATCAGAGCCTAACATCCAAATTGCAGGCCAAATACCTTGTCCTTGTGGCAACTTTGCTCTAACTTCAACTGTTCCGTATTGAAATTCAATCTTTTTTGCTGTAGTAATTCTTCCTGACTCGTAAAGCGTACTATCTTTTGTTGCTTTAATATATAACAAACCATCTTTTACTGAAACATTGTGCTTGGTATAAGTCTGTCGTTCATTATTGCCCCAACCACAGAGGTTAGGGCAGCCATCTCCTAATTCGTAATTCCAAAATGATTCGTTTAATGAACTTCCTGTAAAGTCTTCTTCAAAAATTAATTCCTTTTTTGATGCTTTGTTACAAGATGTAAAAGCAATACACAATAATGCTATTAAAAAACTATTTCTCATTCTAATGTAAATTTAGCTTCTAATGTTGTATTTGAACTTCCTCCAACATACACTTTAAAGTCTCCTGGTTCAAGTAAAAATTTTCCTTCGTTGGAATAAAACCCTAACTCATTTTTAGACAATGTAAAGTTAATTGTTTTTGACTCGTTAGGGTTTAGCTCGACTAATTCAAAACCCTTTAACTCTTTTACTGGTCGTGTAACACTTGCAAATAAGTCTTGCATATATAATTGCACTACTTCTTTACCTTTTAGTTTACCAGTATTAGTCAGTTTAACACTTACCTCAACCGTGTTGTTAGAAACTACGTTAACCTTTAAATTGGTATAATTAAACGTAGTGTAGCTCAAACCATATCCAAAAGGATATAATGGTGTATTGCTTACATCTGTATAATGAGACCAAAATACCTCGCCTGGTGAAGGCATATTTGGTCGTCCTGTACTTTTACTGTTGTAGTATAATGGTAATTGACCTACGCTTCTTGGAAAAGTCATTGGTAATTTACCACTTGGGTTATAATCTCCATACAACACTTGTGCAATAGCATTACCACTTTGTGTTCCTAAATGCCACGCTTCAACAATTGCTGGTATATGCTCATCAGCCCAATTAATGCTTAACGGTCTTCCATTATTAAGCACTAAAACAATGTTTTTATTTACTTTATAAACCTCTTCAAGTAATTCTTGCTGAACTCCAGGTAAATCAATATCTGCTCTACTTCTTCCTTCTCCACTTTGAAACCCATGCTCTCCCAATACCATAATAACAACATCTGCTTGTTTAGCAACTTGTTTAGCTTCGGCAAACCCACTTTTATCAGATACATTAATATCTAACTCTCGTGCAAAAACAGTTTGTCCATATACCAAATCTGCTCCTTTAGCATAGGTAACTTGATTTCCAGAATATGCTTTTAATCCTTCTAAAACTGAAACTGCTGTTCCGTCATCAGCTCCAATTCTCCAACTACCTAACGGACTTGTTTTATCATTAGCTAAAGCTCCTATAACTGCTATTTTTTGTCCTTCCTTTTTTAAAGGCAAAACATTGTTTTCATTTTTTAATAACACTATAGATTTTTTAGCCATATCCAACACTGCTTCTTGAATTTTCTTACTACCTGTTACGCTTTGCTCTCGCTCTTCATTGCAATACTTGTAAGGGTCATCAAACAATCCTAATTCAAATTTTACTCTTAAAATTCTTCTTGCAGCATCAGTGATTAATTGCTCGTCTACTTTACCTTCTTTTACTAAAGTGACTAACTCATTAACATAAAGATTGGATTCCATATCCATATCAGAACCTGCATTAACAGCTAATTCTGTAGCATGAGTACCATCTTTAGCATGACCATGTGCAATCATTTCTGCAATTGATCCCCAATCTGATACTACAAAACCTGAAAAACCCCATTGATGTTTAAGAATTTCTCTTTGTAAATATTTATTACCAGTAGCTGGCACACCATTAAGCTCGTTAAAAGAATTCATAAAAGTTCTTACACCTGCTTCATTTGCTGCTTGAAATGGTGGCAAGATAGTATTGTAAAGTGTTGAAGTACCAACATCTACAGTATTATAGTCTCTACCTGATTCGGCAAAACCATAACCAGCAAAATGCTTTGCACAAGCTGCAATAGTGTTGTGAGCTGAAAGGTCTTCGCCTTGAAACCCTTTTACTCGCGCAACAGCTATTTTACTTGATAAATAGGTATCCTCTCCAGATCCTTCCATTACTCTTCCCCAACGTGCATCTCTTGAGATGTCGACCATCGGAGCAAATGTCCAATTTATACCAGCAGCTGCAGCTTCTTCAGCTGCAACTTCTGCTGATTTTTTTATGGCTTCTAAATCCCAACTAGCTGACTCAGCTAATGGAATAGGGCTAATCGTTTTATAACCATGAATAACATCAAACCCAATAATTAACGGAATACCTAAACGTGTTTCTTCAACGGCTATTTTTTGAACAGCTCTCACATCCTTTACGCCTCTCACATTAAGCATTGACCCTACTAACCCTTTTCTTAAATCGTCATATTTTTTTGCTGCATCACCATTTTCAGGTACTGGACCTGTAACGTCCCAAAACCCATTGTACTGGTTCATTTGACCTATTTTCTCTTCTAAAGTCATTATAGCTAAAAGGCTATCTACTTTAGACTCGATGGTAGTATTAAGATTAGTATTGACAGTATTTATTGCCAATTTTTTCTCATCAGTTTGGTTGCATGAAACCAATAATAGTCCTATACAGACAAGCTGCAGATACGTTTTTATATAGTTTTTCATTTCTTACTGGTATACTCTTACATAATCAACTTCCATAGTATCTTCGGTAAATGCAGGATCAATTGTTCCTCCTAAAGTTCCTCCCATTGCAACGTTTAAAATCAAAAAGAAATCACTGTTGAAAGGTAAACCTGCATTATTACTTACAGTATGGAAGACAGTATCATCAACTAAGAAAATAATTTCGTCTGTTCTCCACTCAACAGTATAATTATGAAATTCTGTTGTTGAAGTTGGCGCACTTGTACTTGAAGAATCTCCAGCTCCAGGAGATACTGCAGGATGATGAACAGTTCCTAGAACTACATTTTTGTCTTGTCCTGTTTGTTCCATAATATCTATTTCACCACATGCTGGCCATGTATTAGTTTGGTAATCTTCTCCTAACATCCATATTGCTGGCCAAGTCCCTTGTGAAGCAGGTAGTTTTGCTCTTACTTCAACTCTACCATAAGTAAACTCATATAAATTTTCGGTTTTTAATCTAGCAGAAGTATAACTTCCTCCATCGGCTTTTGCAGTTATTTTTAGCAAACCGTCTTCAACAATAACGTTATCAGATGCGTTTGTGTAAGTTTGGGATTCGCCATTTCCCCAGCCACCAGCACCTAAATCATAGGTCCATTTTGTAGCATCAGGAGCTCCATTAACATCAAAAGCATCTTCCCAAACTAAATTATCAAAGTCCGTTTCGAAAGGATCTTGTCCTGCTCCTTCTTCTTCTGAAGTAATAATGAACCACCAATCGAACTCTCCATTTCCATCAGTAGTTTTTAATAAAATTTCATTAGGAACAGAGCGATCTACAATTTGATAATTATGGTTACCACCACAGTAATAGCTTATAAATGCTAATCCTGATAAACTTAAAGTTTCTTGTCCTCCAGGAGCAATAAGCGTCCAAGTCTCAGAATAATCATTATAAGGGAAGTTTTCAACATCAGCTCCATTAATTGTTCCTGTACCACTTCCTAATTCACTTACAAGACCATCACGACCAAAAATGGTTCCTGTTGGATCGTTTGTAGGATCATCATTAGTATTATTGGTAATATGAGTGAAAGTTCCATCTGCATTAAATATAAAACGATCGTCATACATTCCTACTCCAACTTTTTCATTAGCTGCAGCTCCATACCATTCCGCTGGAATTTGTCCTCCTACTGGACCCAAACCAAAATGTCCTGGTTTTTCAGACTTCATTCTCCAAGTTTTTGAACCATCACCAACTAATAGCTCTAATAAATCTTCAGGTGGTGCATAAGTTGCCAAAACCTCAACAGTGACTATGGTAGAACTTGATGTTCCGCCAGTACCATAAGCTATAACAACAATATCATAAGTGTTTATTCCTAAGTTAGAAAAATTCATTGCTACCTCTCCAATTGGTGAGTTTGCAGCAACCGAACCGTAAACAAACTTAAAGTTAATAGCATCATCTGCTGTAGCTTTAAAATTAACTACACCACTACCATCTCCATAAGGATTATCGGCATCTTGTCCTACAATTTCGGTAGTTACAACAATATTTGATGGAGCTACTATATCTCCAAAACTTGCATCATCATCTTGACAAGAAGTAGCTACAAAAGCTATTGCCAAAAGTGATGCGAAAATATATCTTAATTTCTTCATAGTCTTATTTTTTAAATTTTTACAAGCTTATACTGCCAGAAAACTCCAGCTCCAGCTTCAATAGAAACATTAATTGTATTACTGTCAATAAACGTTACACTATATGTGATTGATGATGGTGCATCAGCTGGATTGCTTAACTCACCTGAATTATTTGCTTTAGGCACTCCTATAAAAGCACCTACGCCATTTAGTGTTACAGTTCCTGCTCCTTCATCATATGTATAAGTTGCTGGGTTAGATCCATCATGAGGTGCTACTGGAGCTCCACATGCTTCTCCACCACCTTGCCAACCTTCAATCCAAGTATCTGCTCCAAGAACATTACTGAACGATCCATCAGCTCCAAAAACATATTGGTCATCATAGTAACAAGCTCTATCAGTTACACAAGCAGCATCACAGTTCCACCAGCTAGTGTCTCCAGGTGCTGGACCAACTCCTAAAGCTCCTGCTTCCTGAGCGACTTGCCATGTTCCAGCTAATGGAGATACTGGCTCTGATTCTTTTACTAAATGAAATTGCCAGAATACGCCTGCTCCAGCTTCAATAGATACTGTCATTTCAGTGTCGAAATTAGAAAGCTCTACATTATAAGTAATAGATGCTGGTGCATCAGCTGGATTACTCAATTCACCAGAGTTATTGGCTTTAGGCACTCCAATATAAGCTCCTACTCCATTTAATGTTATTGTACCATCTATATCATTGTAAACAAAAGTTGCAGGATTAGATCCATCATGAGGTGCTACTGGAGCTCCACATGCATCTCCTCCACCTTGCCAACCTTCAACCCAAGTATCAGCACCAAGAACATTACTAAAAGTTCCATCAGCATTAAAAATATATTCATCATCATAGTAACAAGCTCTATCAGTTACGCAAGCTGCATCACAGTTCCACCAGCTAGTATCTCCAGGTGCTGGACCAACTCCTAATGATCCTGGAGCAGTAGATAACTTCCAAGTTCCTAAAACACCTGTTGGTGTTGCTGATGGTGTTTTCCAGAAATAAATATTATCAATAAACACTGTTCCAGCAGCCCATGGTTCGCCTACAAACTTTAGTTGAAAAATCTCAGTTACTGTTAATCCTTGATCAATATAATCTGAAATAGGAATTTCAATACTTGTCCAGCTATTAGCATTTAATGCTACTGTTACTGGAGCTTCAGTAACTGTACCTGATGCGTTATTAATTAGCGATACTTCAATATCAGTCACTGCATCAGCAGTCCAAACGTCTAAATGAAGAGATTCCATGTTAGAAACGTCTACCGAAGTTCCATCTGCTAAGGCAATACCTTGATAGCTTAAATTTACATATTGTAGCATTTGGTCTCCTCCTAAATCAAACATAGCCCAACCACTGCCTTGACCTCCTTGTCCCCAATCTGGAAAATAGTTAGTATCTGGAACATCATTATACACGCTACTAAATATTGATATTACATCTTCTTCAGCTCTTGAAGGTGGTGTTGGTGCCGATGCTAATGGTTGTAAAATAGCTGTAACTTCAAAGTCTTCTGAATATGTAGTTGTTTCAATAGCTGCTCCCATTGCTTCAATAGTAATGGTATAAATACCAGCTTCTTGGTAAGTGTAAGAAATAGTTTCACCTATATTAGCTGAAGATGGCTCAATTGAATCATCTTCTCCAAAATCAACTTCATAAAACATTGCATAATCTGCAGTAACAGTTACGTTAACTGTTTTTGATAATGCTGGATCGTTTTCTATAATAACTTCTAAAATCTCTGGAGCTTGAAATGACACTACAATTTGTTGTGTGATAGTAGTTGATAAGCCATTAAGTCCGTTAGCAGTTATTGTTGCTTCATAAGTTCCTTCTTCGTAAATGTGGTCTACACTTCCTCCTGGTAGAATAACTCCAGATGGTTCTGAATTGTCACCAAAACCAATATTAAAGGTTGTTACTCCATCTGCCAAAGGCGTTATAGTAACTAAGCCAGTGTTGTCTTGTGTTACTCTTACAGATGCCGAAACATTTGTTGGTGCTTCAATTTGATTGACAAAATCTGTGTTATCATCATCACTAGTACATCCAAATAATGTAAGGACAATGAGCGATAAGCCAAGTGTGTACTTTAAAATTTTCATAGTCTTATATTTTAGTATCCTGGGTTTTGTTCCCAATTTCCGTTTGAGAATTGAATCTCTTGTAATGGAATAGGAAATAATTCGTTCTTATTAGCTGTAAATCCTGGTATTTCAGTACCTCTTCCTGTTCTTACCAAATCAAAGAAGTGATGACCTTCACCTATTAACTCTACGCGTCTTTCATGATAAATAGCTTGTGTTAAAGCGTCTCCTGTTGCTGTAACATTATGCTCTGTATCACCAAAGGCTCTTTGTCTTACTCTATTTAGGAAATTTTGAGCTTTAGTATCATTGATATTTCCTCTGTTAAAAGCTTCAGCAGCCATTAATAACACATCAGCAAAACGAATTGCTCTGTAATTATTAGGGTTTGTTAGGTTTAAATCTCCTGCAGCTTCAGTACTTCTAGTTCTTGGTAAATACTTTCTGTTGAAATATCCTGTATGTTCATAAGCAGTACCATAAGTAGCTCCTGTTTCATCTGCCCATGCTTGGATATCTAAAATTGCAACGTCTTTTCTTAAGTCACCATCTTCAAACTCGTCAACAGCTTCTTGAACAGGAACATTAAAGCTAAATCCAGGTGTAAACAGTGGGCCACTATAGTTTCTTACTCCGCTAAAACCAACTGCTACATTACCTTCGCTACACTGTAAACAATCGAATCCTGCTCCTTCAACATCAGTATATTGAACTTCAAATACTGACTCAATTCCGTTTTCGCCTTCCATCTCAAAAATGGTATCATAGTCGGTAACCAAATCATACGGTCCATCCATAATTAAAAGGTCTAATACATTTGCTGCTTCTGGAAACTTATCTTGATATAAATACACTTTTCCTAATAATGCTTGTGCTGAACCTTTAGTTGCTCTTCCTGTTTGTGGTGCAGTGTAAGTAAGATTATTTACTGCGTAGATTAAATCGGTTTCAATAAGCGCATAGACATCTTCAACTGGTGACCTTGGTATTATGGTTTCATCACCTAATTGAAATCTTGATTCCTTAATTGGAATTGGACCAAACCATTTTACTAATTCAAAATTGAAATAAGCTCTTAAAAATCTTGCTTCAGCAATTATTGTTTCTCTACCTTCAAAATCGGTTTTATCTTGAAATTCTAGAATATAATTTGCACGATTAACACCTGCATACATCCAGTTCCATATATCTCTTAGGTTACTGTTTACTGGTGTATGAATCATATCGTCAATTTGTTGCCACCCAACAACGTCAGTAGCACTCTCTCCTCCACATAAAGTATTATTAGAAGCTATTTCTCCTAGAATAACATTGGCATAGGTAGATTGAAGTATATCGTAAACTGCTATTAAGGCATTGTAATAATCGTCTTCTGAATTGAAATAGTTTTCAGAATCTATGTTATATGTCGATACATCTTCTAAATAGTCGTCACCACAAGCATTAATGGCTAAACCCATAACGATTAAAAGTGACAGTTTTTTAATTTTTCTTAAGTATGTTTTCATTTTAATCATTTTTTATAGTGAAAGATTTAACCCTAATAAATACTGTCTTGATATTGGATAAAACCCATAGTCGATTCCTCCTCCAATTGCATCTCCAGAAGTAGCTGCAGGATCATACCCTGAGTATTCAGTAAATGTAAATGCATTGTTTACCGCTGCATAAATTCTGAATTTACTCATTCCTATTTTTTCTAAAACATTATCAGGTAATGAGTATCCTAATTGGATGTTTTGAATTCTCAAGAATGATGCATCTTCCACATAAAAATCAGAGAATAATCTGTTTGTAGTTGAGGCAGTTGTAACTCTAGGTACTGTATTACTAGTACCTTCACCTCTCCATCTATTAAGGTATAAATTAGAACGGTTTACATTAGGTTGAGACCTCTCATAGTTTCTAACCATTTCTTTTCCAACTTCAGCATACATATAGGTTGCAAGATCAAAATTCTTGAAGTTTACACTTAAATTCAATCCCATATAATAGTCTGCTTGCGGTTTTCCTAAATAGGTTCTATCATCAAAATCGATAACTCCATCACCATTAACATCAGCATAACGAATATCTCCTGGAGCAGCTTCGGCTCCTAATGCCAATTGTGAAGGATGTGCTTCAACTTCAGCTTGGTTTTGAAATATTCCATCTGTTTTTAATCCGTAAAAATATCCTATTGGTTGTCCTACTTCCATTCTTGATGGTGCTAATTGGCCCACACCAAAAGCGCCTCCTTCAGGAATAACATCTCCATTGATTGAAATTACTTCTCCTTTTACATTAGTAAAGTTGAAATTAGCAGCAAAACTTAAGTTATCAGAAAAGTCATCTTTATAACCAATACTAAATTCAAACCCCTTACTACGTGTTGTTCCAGCATTAACCGTTGGGTTCCCTCCTCCTGGAGCAGCAGTTCCTAAAATACCTGAAACTGGTAAACCTCCTATAAGCAGATCTTCTCTGTCTTCAACAAAATAATCTGCTGTAATGTCTACTTTATTGTTAAGTAATGTAATATCAAAACCTACATCTAGCTTTTCTGCTGTTTCCCATTGTGCATTAGGGTTTGGCAACCTACCATTTGCAACTCCTGTTACTAAAGCACCATCCATTACATAAGTAGCTTCTCCATTTAATAAAGCTCTATATAAATCGGCTCCAACGTTATTACCAAGCGTACCATAACTAGCTCTTAATTTTAAGAAATCTATTACTTCTGAATCTTCCATAAATGGCTCATCAGAAATTTTCCAACCAGCAGTTACAGACTTAAAATAGTCTACTCTATTTTCTGGAGAAAAATCTGAAGCAGCATCTCTACGAACCATTGCAGATAATAAATATTTACCCATATAATCGTATTGCAGCCTTCCAAAGTAAGATGTTAGCCTGTTATCGTAAACATAAGAAGCATTTGATTTTGCATCACTTAATCCTGGTGTTAAACTTATATCTGCAAATTCCCAAGAGTTGTTTGGTACATCAAATCCGCTTGCGCTTAAACCATCTCCCCAATTTCTTTGAGCACTTGTACCCAATGTTACTGTTGCGTGGTGCTTATCGGCAAATGTTTTATCGTAATTAATGAATGTTTCCCAAGTATAAGAGTTGTAATGGTTTCTCGATTGGTCAACTCTACTTCTAGGATTGTTAAATACTTTTCCTGTTCCATACTCAACAATTGGAGCAAACGATTTTCCTTTATCAGAATATACTTTGTATCCAATTCTTGAGGTTACGGTCAATTCTTTTAAAGGTTTGTATTCTAACTGAAAATTACCTTCAATATTAGTTCCGTTGTAACTGTTATAAGTATTTCTTATTTGTGACAGTGGGTTAATTACTTCGTTTCCTAAAGTACCATTCCAATCTTCTTCGTCAACGTTAAAAGTTGGCGCATAGTTTAAAGCATTAAATAATACCGAACCTAAAGCGTTCTCTGAAAACCCTCTACTTGATGCAGTAAAGTAATTGGCATTAGTTGTAAACTTGAATTTTTCAGAAATATCTATTCCTAAGTTAATCTTGATGTTGTTTCTAACAAAATCAGATTTATCTCTAGCTACTATACCATCTTGCTCCAAACGCGAAGCTCCAACATAGTAAGTAATTTTTTCACCACCACCAGACAAACTAACATTATGGTTAGTAATAGGTGCATTACTAAATACTTCGTCTTGCCAATCAGTTCCGGCTCCTAATCCTGAAACATCAGGATAAGGTAGTGCTTGTCCATTAGCAGCATAACTCTCATTAAGTAATAATGCATACTCTGTAGCATTTAAGTAAGGAAGTGTACGTGTTGTCTCTTGAGTTCCTGTATATGCATTATATGAAAACTTTGGTGCTGAATTTTTCTTACCAGACTTTGTAGTAATTAAAACGACACCATTTGCTCCTTTAATACCATAAATTGCAGCTTGGGCATCTTTTAATATAGTCATTGACTCAATATCATTTGGACTTATAGTGTTAAAGGATGACACCTCATAACCATCAACAATGTAAAGTGGTTTGTTACTACCATTAGAGCTAATACCTCTAATTATAATATTAAACTCAGCTCCTGGAGAACCCGAAGGTGAGTTAACAGTAACACCCGAAGATGTACCTTGAAGTGCAATTGCTGCATCTACAGGTTTTAAATCTTCTAAAGTTTCAGATGATACTAGAGACACAGCTCCAGTAACATCTTTTCTCTTTTGTGTTCCGTAACCAATAACTACTACCT
This sequence comes from Gaetbulibacter sp. PBL-D1, assembly GCF_050509525.1. Classification (NCBI taxonomy): domain Bacteria; kingdom Pseudomonadati; phylum Bacteroidota; class Flavobacteriia; order Flavobacteriales; family Flavobacteriaceae; genus Gaetbulibacter; species Gaetbulibacter sp. PBL-D1. The sequence continues at coordinate 66,115 of NZ_JBNWKB010000005.1, forward strand.
CGTCTAAAGATTCGGCATCTTCAACTAAAAGGATTGAGATTTCTTGACTACTTGTTACAGTTACTTCTTGAGTTTGATACCCTAAATAAGTAACTACTAAAATTGAATTAATTGGCACATCGTTAATTGAGAAATTTCCATCAAAATCGGTCGAAGCACCTTTTGCAGTGTTTTTAACAACAATATTTACACCAGGTAGTGGTGCATTTGTTGCTACATCTTTTACATTACCTTTTACATTAATTGTTTGCGCATAAGAAAATGCGGAAAACATAAATAAGGCAATAAAAGCAATGAAGTATGTTTTTTTCATATAGATTGAATATTAGTTGTACAGTAAAACTATTACATTACAATAATAAATTATCAAAAACGCACGCTACAAAAAACATACAAATCAAAAAAAATCACATTTTTTTACGAATTTGATAAAAAACCCCTGCTGTTGTTAGGTTTTAGAAGCATTACAAAACACCAAACTACATCGTTGTAGATTAGCTATTTGCATAAAATGTTGTGGTAATGTATAGGTGTTTTAACTATTTGTTTGGGTGTTATAAATCCAAGATATAATTTGTTAAGCTTACATCATGCTCTAATTCCATTTTTTTGCGAAGTCTGTATCGTTTTACTTCTACACTTCTAGGAGAAATATTTAGTAAAGGAGCAATTTCTTTTGAGCTTAAATTTAGTCGCAAATAAGCACATAATCTCAAATCGTTTGGAGTAAGTGATGGGTGTTTAGCTTTAATCTTCTTAAGAAAATCTTTATCAGCATTATTAAAGGCTTCCTGGAAGAGTTTCCAATCGTCTGTATTATTAAGGTTTTTATCAATGATTTTAATAACAGGTTTTAAACCCTTTCCTTCTTGGGCAGCTTTAAGTTCATCTTTAATGCTATTTAAAAACTCATTTTTCTTTATCAAACTCATTGTAGAAATAGCCAGCTCTCGGTTTTTATTATCAATGTCTTGTTGTAGCTTTTCGTTTTCAAAAGCCATAAGCTGTTGTTCATTTTCCAACTTCTTAAGATCTAATTCGCGTTGAGTTCTTTCTAGTAGTTTTTCACGTTGCTTTTTGTAATAGTTTTTATATACATTATGCATAAAGAATGAAAAGAGCGCAACTCCCAACACATATAAAATTATCATTGTATTGGTTATATACCAAGGCTTTGCTATAGCAAAATTATAAGATGCTACATTGGTTGTAATAGTATTACCTACTCTTCCTCTTACTTTAAAAGTGTAGTTTCCGTAAGGTAAATTTTTAAAAGATTCTTCAGAATGGTTACTCCACGAACTCCAATTATCGTAAATTCCCTTAAGCTGATATTGATACTCTGCCTCAGAATAGCGATTAAATTCAGAGATACTATACGAGAATGTTAAGTTGTTTTCTTTATTTTCAAAATTTCCTGACACAGATTTATCTATAGCACTTTGGTCTCCATCAAGAGCACTCATTTTTATTGTGTTGATGTCTATTTTAAACTTTCGTTCTTTAAGCTTTTCTAAATCAACTACAATATATCCTGATGAAGACCCTAAAAGGTATTTTTGACCATGCAAGTAAGATATATTCTCATAACCTGTCATTTCATTTCTCAATGAACTTGGTAAAGCAATTGAATGTATTTCTGGGATAAGACTTAATTTCCCAGGTGTAAGATAGTTAAGTTCCTTATCAGAAAAACTCCAAAGCCTATTCGAGTTTTGATGCGCAATCAACTTACCTGAGGTGTAGCTTTGCTCATTAAATAACTTACTGTATATAGAATCTCTTTGAAATGTACTGTTTTCAGAATCATATTTAAAAACCCCTTTTTTATAGGCATAATAAATTGAATTGTTAAATTTTACTAGACTAGAATTATAGCCTTTATCTACAGTACTATCTTTTGTGAGTTTAATAACTTTGGTTAAGGCATCGTCAACTTTTATTTTAAAAACTCCTTTGTACTCATGACTTACTAGAATCTCATTATTTTGTGATTGCTCAAAATACTTAGATGAATTATTAAATCCTTCTATTTTATTTCTGAAAGTCCAACCTAATGATGTTTTCTCTAAAATGTTCAACCCATTATAATTTCCTTGTAACAGTAGGTTTTCAGCATCTTTAATAGATTGAATATCCCAAGTACCTTGAACATTGGAAACTAATTGTGCTGAATCATTTTCTACTACATAAGTTCCCATATTATGACCACAAAATAATTGGTCATTTACAACTCTCAAACACCAAACCTGTCCTTTAGTACCTTTAATAAATTTAAACGCTTCGCTGCTATCTTCTTTTTTGTAGAAAAGCCCTTGATTAGTTCCTAAATAAAGGTTTCCGTTGTAAACTGCTGAACAATACACAGTTCCTAAATCGCCTTTTATATCATTGTAAATTCTAAACGGAGAAGTAATATTAACACAGTTAACACCATTATCTAGACCAAGCCATATATTGTTATCCACATCTTCCATTAAAGATAATACAGTATTATTGCCCAAGCCATCTTCATGATTTATAGAATAATTAATTATACCATCTTCGGTTAAATGCAACAAACCGTTTGATATTGTTCCTAAAGCAAAACTGTTATCCTTAAGCTGAATACTACTGTAAATCGTGAAATTTAATAATTGAACATTGGCAGGAATATTCCATTTTCTTAATTCATCATTATTGTAAACAAATAACCCTTCAGATTGCGTGTGTATCAACAATGATTGCCCTTGTTGAAATACATTTACTATCCTACTACTCTTCAATACTTCATGGTTACTTACTAATTTAGGTAAGCCGTTTTCTAACTTGAATAAACCTTTGCCATACTTCTGAAAGTAAATACTGTTACCTACCTTGTACATTTTAACAATTTCAGTTTCACATTCAATAACCTTTATTGTTTGGTTTGAAATATTATAAATATAAATTCTATTTAAAGACTGAAACAATACCCAATCATCAACTCCTATGATGTTCCAAAACTGTTCGTCTTCAATAAGTGGTTGCTGTAAAGTTTTAGATATTGAGGTATAATCTAAAGTTCCAAATTGATTATACGACCAATAACCAAATTCCATATAACAACCTGTATAAATACGCTCATTAATAGCTTTTACTGAACGCATAACAGTTTCGTTAGGTGAATTATAAAGTGTCCATACTGCTCCATTAAACTCTAGAAGACCTTTATTATTTGCTACATATACATATCTATTTTCTGCTTGGGTGATTGACCAGTTTTGATTTCCTGCATTGTAATCTTTAGTAGTAAATACTTCAATTGGAGGCAACTCGTCTTGAGAAAAGCAAACACTAAACTGTATCGCTATAAAAAGAAAAGAAAGTATATAAGTTTTAATTTTCACTCAATGTTAAATTATTAGTTACACAAGTATACAAATAAATAAAAAAACACAACTCTCAAATTATACAATCATTGGTCAGTACTATACTTATCAATTTATTTTAACAACCCTAACTTTTTTTAACAATTGTTTAACTTCGATTAGTTCGGATTGTTCCGAACCAATTAATATTTTTGCATCGTAAAACTTAAATAAGATGAAAACAATGGATGGGAAAAAGTGTGAGTTAGTAGAAAAACTAGGGATTCATTTTGAAAGAAAAAAGCAAATGGCTCCTGTAGCTGCAAGAATTTTTTCTTATGTAATTTTAACAGGAAAACAGGGCACTACGTTTGAAGATTTAGTGTCGAACCTTTGTGCTAGCAAGAGTACAATCTCAACGCATCTTAATCATTTACAAGATTTAAAAAAAATAACCTATTTCACCAAAACAGGTGACAGAAAAAAATACTTCATTATGGATCATGACACTATGATTCGTGATATAGGAAATCTAGTTGAAGAGTGGAAATCTGAACAACAACTTCACCTAGAGATTATGGATTTTAAAAGAGATGCCAACAAAAACTTGAGCGATGAAAACAAATTTGACCTACAATTTCATGAAAGTTTTGTAGAATTTCATGATGAAGCCATAAAATCAATAAATAAATTAAAAGAAACAATTGTAAATAATTAATACTAATCAAAATCAAAAAATGAAACAATTTCGAATATATAGTACGATAGTTTTGGGAGTTGCCACATTAGTGTTTACAGGGTGTAAACAAGAACAGCAACAAACACAACAGCAAGCTCAAGCTTTACCATTTACAGTAACTGAAGTTCCTCAAAAAAGCGCTACTGCCTATACAACCTACCCAACAACAATTGAAGGAACCATAAACAGTGAAGTACGTGCAAAGGTATCTGGTTACATTCAAAAAGTTTTGGTAGATGAAGGCCAGCAAGTTAAAAAGGGACAAGCTCTTTTTAAATTGGAAACTCAATCTTTAAGTCAAGATGCTGAAGCTGCTAAAGCTAGTGTTAATGTAGCTCAGGTAGAAGTTGACAAACTAAAGCCTTTGGTAGAAAAAAATATAATAAGCTCAGTACAATTAGAAACTGCTAAAGCTAATTTAGCACAAGCCAAAAGCGCTTATAATAGTATTGTTGCAAATATTGGTTATGCAACAGTAGTAAGCCCTGTAGATGGTTATGTTGGAGCTATTCCTTACAGAGAAGGGTCTTTAGTAAGTGCTACAAGTGCTAAACCATTAACTACTGTTGCAAGTATAGAAAAAGTATATGCCTATTTTTCTATGAATGAAACTGAATATTTAAACTTCTTACAACAAACAGAAGGTAAAACACTTCAGGACAAAATAAACAACTTCCCAAAGGTTGAATTGCTGTTAGCTAATGGTCAAACCTACAACCAACAAGGAATTATCCAAACAGTAACAGGACAAATAGATGCTAATACAGGAACGGTAAGTTTTAGGGCTATTTTTGAAAACCCTAACCTTTTATTAACCAATGGTAACAGTGGTACTATTGAAATTCCTAAGCATTATGAAAATGTTGCTGTAGTACCTCAAACTGCTACTTTTGAGCAACAAGGACAAACATTTGTTTATAAAGTTGAAAATAACACTACAGTTTCAACTCCTATTTCAATTCAAGATAAAACCAATGAACTTTATATTGTAAACTCAGGCGTACAAAAAGGAGATATAATAGTGGTTAAGGGTATTGGTAAACTTAGAAACCGAACACCTATTCAACCACAAAAAGTTGCTTTTGATAGCATCGTAAAACCAATAAAAACTTTGTTTCAATAATATTTAGAAGACAAAAATCATGTTAAAAACCTTTATAGAAAGACCGGTTTTATCGACCGTTATTTCCATCATTATAGTTATTCTGGGTGTTTTAGGGTATTCAACCTTACCAGTAGAACAATATCCAGACATTGCACCTCCAACTATTCAAGTAAATGCAACTTACCCTGGAGCAAGTGCCGAAACAATCTTGGAGAGTGTTATCATTCCTATTGAAGAACAAATAAACGGAGTTGAAGGAATGACTTATATGACTTCCTCTGCTGACAATAATGGTACAGCAAACATTACTGTTTATTTCGATCAGGAAATGGATCCAGACATAGCAGCTGTAAACGTTCAAAACCGTGTAGCACGTGCAAATCCATTATTACCCAGTGAAGTAATTCAAACAGGTGTAACTACTCAAAAACAGCAGACATCTGCTTTAATGTTCTTGTCCGTATTTTCAAAAAATGAAGATTACAATGCTACTTTTGTTCAGAATTATTTAAAAATCAACGTTATTCCTGCATTACAAAGGGTTAATGGTGTTGGTAATGTACAAGTATTCTCCAACCAAGATTATGCTATGCGAGTATGGTTAAAACCAGAAAAACTAGCAGCTTACAATCTTGTTCCTAGCGATGTTACAGCAGCTTTACAAGAACAAAGTTTAGAAGCATCTGCTGGTTCTTTAGGGCAAAACGATGGACAAGCATTTTCATACAATATTAAGTATAGTGGTCGTTTTAAAACTGAAAAACAATATGAAGACATTATCATAAAAGCTTTAGATAATGGTGAATATTTACATTTAAAAGATGTAGCAAAAATTGAGTTAGATGCTCAGGGTTATGATGGTTATGGATTTACCGAAGGTTACCCAAGTGTGAATATGGGTATTTATCAAACAGCTGGTTCTAACGCTCAGGAAATTATTGAAACCATTAAAACAGAATTAGATCGTTTATCTCTAGATTTTCCAGATGGTATCGAGTATGTGATTAATTACGACACCAACAATTTCTTAACTGCTTCCATGAACAAGGTACGTAATACCTTAATTGAAGCCTTCTTATTGGTGTTTTTGGTAGTATTTATATTCCTTCAGGATTTTCGTTCTACATTAATTCCTGCTATTGCAGTTCCAGTAGCTATTATTGGTACGTTCTTCTTTTTGAACTTATTTGGTTACTCCATTAACCTATTAACCTTATTTGCATTGGTACTGGCCATTGGTATTGTGGTTGATGATGCCATTGTGGTTGTTGAGGCAGTACATGCCAAAATAGATGAAGGTGCAACAGATGCCAAAGCAGCTACACTAGATGCCATGCATGAAATATCAGGAGCAATTATATCTATTACCTTGGTTATGGCTGCTGTATTTATTCCCGTAACCTTTATTCAAGGTCCAACAGGTGTATTCTATGAGCAATTTGGTGTTACATTGATTGTTGCCATTTTAATTTCAGCTGTCAACGCATTAACTTTAAGTCCTGCGCTTTGTGCTTTGTTTTTAAAAGGTCATGACGAAGAAGAGCACAAAAACAAAAGTTTCTTACAGAAATTCTACGATAAATTTAATGCTGGATTTAATGCCACAACCCAACGTTATGGAAAATCATTGGCATTCCTATACAAAAACAAATGGATTACAGCTTTTGTATTGATTCTCTCTGGAGTTGGAATTTGGTGGGCTGCAAACACTACTCCTACTGGATTTGTACCAAATGAAGATAGAGGAATCATATTCATGAATATTGAGTTACCTGCTGGTGCTTCAATGGACAGAACAAATATGGTGACCGAAGAATTATATGAAAAAGCCAGTGCGCTTGAAGGTGTTAAAGGTGTAACGGTTATTAACGGTAGAAGTTTGATTAGTGGAGCTGGAACAAACTATGGATTGGGATTTGTTAAGCTGAATGATTGGGATGAACGTGAAAGCGAAGACCTATCGGCTAATGCCATTATTGGTAAGTTATTTGGTATTGCAGCAACTATTCCAGATGCTAACATTATTTTCTTTGCGCCTCCGAGTATTCCAGGGTTTGGACTCTCTGGTGGATTTGAAGTGAACTTACTTGATAAATCTGGTGGTAGTTTTGAAGATTTAGATGCTACAACCCAAGAATTCATTGGTAACTTAATGAAGCATCCTGAAATTCAGTATGGACAATCATCATTCAACACAAAATATCCTCAGTATGAACTGGACATCAATGTGCCATTAGCCAAGCGTTATGGCGTTACAATTAGCAGTATATTCTCAACTTTACAAGGTTATATAGGTGGTGTGTATGCTGCAGATTTTGCGAGATTTGGAAAGCAATATAGAGTGTATGTTCAAGCCTCTCCTGAAGACAGAAGCGATGCCAATTCCCTAAACGAATTGTATATCAAAACAGGAAGTGGTGATATGGCTCCAATTACACAGTTTGTGAATTTGAAACGTGTGTACGGACCACAATCGGTAACACGATTCAACTTATATAACTCTTCAAAAATCAGTGGTGCTTCAAACCCTGGATTTAGTACAGGTGATGCCATTGCCATTGTAAATGAAGAAATCAAAAATCTGCCTAGTAACTATGAAGTTGCCTACTCAGGTTTATCTCGTGAAGAAGTTAGTGCAGGAAACCAAACAGTTGTTATTTTCTTATTAGTAATAGTGTTTGTGTATTTCTTATTAGCAGCTCAGTACGAAAGTTATTTATTACCATTATCGGTAATTTTTTCACTGCCTTTAGGTGTATTTGGAGCATTCTTTTCTACTAAAATGATGGGATTAGAAAACAACATCTACTTCCAGATTGCCTTAATTATGTTAGTTGGTCTTTTGGCTAAAAACGCGATTCTTATCGTGGAGTTCGCTGTACAACGTCGACGACATGGTGAAAGTTTGGTAGATGCAGCTATAAATGGAGCCAAAGCACGTTTACGTCCTATTTTAATGACATCTTTTGCCTTTATTTTAGGATTAATGCCATTAGTATTGGCTAAAGGTGTAGGTGCCGAAGGAAACAACTCCATTGGTACAGGAGCAGCTGGTGGAATGTTTATTGGAACAATTTTAGGTGTTTTCATTATTCCTATTCTGTTTATACTATTCCAATGGCTACAAGAAAAAATATCACGTAAACCTGTTATTGAAACTAAAGAAGCTTAATTAATATGAATTCTATTATAAATAAAACCTTAGTTGTGGTCGTTATGGCCACAACTTTACAAAGTTGTTTTGTTGCAAAGGACTATACACGTCCTGAATTAGATGAAACAGAACATTTGTACAGAACTGATAACTTACCACAAGATAGTTTGTCTATGGCAGATGTATCATGGAAAGATATGTTCTCTGACACTTACTTAAAACAATATATTGAAGAAGGTCTTCAAAACAACTTGGACGTTCGTGTGGCTATTCAACAAATAGCTGCTGCTGAAGCTTACATGAAACAAGGTAAAGCTAGTTATTTTCCAACATTAAACGCAAATGCACAGGTAACCCATCAAGAGTTATCTGAAAACAGTCAGTTTGGTGGTTTGTTTTCTTCTTTAGACCAATATGAACTTTCAGCAAACTTATCTTGGGAAGCTGACATTTGGGGAAAAATAAGAAGTAATAAACGTGCTGGCGAAGCTAGCTATTTACAAACAGTTGCAGCTCATCAAGCTGTTAAAACACAATTAGTTTCAGCTATTGCTTCAACCTACTACCAATTGTTAGCTTTAGATGCTCAATTGGAAATTACAAATCAAACTATTGCAACAAGAGATAGTAGTGTGTACACCATTAAAGCACTTAAAGATGCTGGACAAGTGACTCAAGTTGCAGTGGACCAAAATATAGCACAATACAATAATGCAAAAGCACTAAAAGTAGATTTAGAAGCTGCTATTTTTAAAACTGAAAATGCTTTTAATTTATTATTAGGAAGACCAGCAGAAACTGTTAACCGAAGTGCATTAACTCAACAGCAGTTAAATGCTGATATTAAATTAGGTGTTCCTGCTACTCTACTTAGCAACAGACCTGATGTTATTGCTGCCGAATACAGCTTAATTAATGCCTTTGAATTAACCAATGTTGCTAGAAGTAATTTTTACCCATCGCTAACCTTAACAGCAAGTGGCGGATTTCAAAGTTTAGAATTAGATGAATTATTTAATGCCAATTCATTGTTCGCTACTCTTGTTGGAGGATTAACACAGCCAATATTTAACAAGAGACAAATTAAAACTCAGCATGAAGTAGCTGTAGCTCAACAAGAACAAGCCTTATTAAACTTTAAAAAGACTTTATTAACAGCTGGTAACGAAGTATCAAATGCATTATACGATTATGATGCTGAAACTGAAAAATTTGAATACAGACAAAATGAAGTTGAAGCGCTACGACAAGCTGAAGCTAATTCTGAGGAATTACTTAAAAATGGTTATGCTAATTACTTAGACCTATTAACTGCAAGAGAAAGCGCTTTAAATGCTGAATTGAATGTTATTGATAATAAACTACAGCAGTTATTAAGTGTTGTTAATTTGTATGAAGCACTTGGTGGTGGCTGGAAATAATAATGATAAGTAAAGAAGAACTTTTGGAATGTTCGGTGGCTAATTTTACCACCTTTGGAAGCAAGCGTTTTACTATGGACGAGTTGGCGCACTGTTTGGGTATTTCCAAAAAAACTATTTACAAATATTACAGTAGTAAAGAGGAGCTTGTTATAGCTAGTGTTACGTGTTTGATAGACTCTTTTAATGAAAATATAAAGGAAATAATAGCTAAAGAACAAGACCCTCTTTCTTGTATTATACTATTGTACAAACGAGGGTTTGAGTATTTAAAACACTTTAAACCTTCGTTTATTTTTGGCTTAAAAAAATACTACCCTGAAGCCAATAAAGTCTTTGATGATTTTAGAGATGAGTTTGTAAACGAAATTATTTATGGGCTACTACAAAAAGCTCAAGTATTTAAGTTTATTAGTAGTGATGTGAATATAAAATTGTTTTGCGAGTTGTATTTTAAGAGGTTTGAAGAAATTGCTTTTAAAGACAATACGCTTTTTGACACTTACAGTAATGATGAGCTTTTAAATCATTTTGTGATTTTTAGTTTAAAAGGAATTATTAATTCTGATTACGAAAATCCTCATTTTAAAAAAGCCTCCTTTTAATACAAAAAGGAGACTTCTCTACTAATCAATTCAAAAAAACACTTACTTTATTATTGAGCTATTAGGTTTAAAGAAACCACAAGCAAACTACCTCCTCCAGAGAATTTTTCGGCCCAAACCTCTATGTAATCGCCTTGAGACAATTCAACTGAACCCACAACAGACACAGCTCCTACATCATTATTTGCTCCAATTTCTCTATAAACTTTGGTGTCTTCTAAAACACTTCCATTTTTTGCTATATAGAAGATATAAATTGAGTTATAGTTATCACCTTGAAAAGAAATACTAGATGATATGTGAAAGTTTCTAGTCTTAACACCATCATAAACAATTCTATTATCAACAGGAGCACTAAATCTAAATAAGTTATTAGATGTTGAGGTTCCTACAAGCTTTGTCTCAACTCCTGATCCTATTGATCCAAAATCTGTTTCAAAGCCACTACCAATTGGTGCATCTAGGTGTATATCTCCACTTGCTACATTATCAGTTTCTAATTGAATTCCTGGACAATCCACATCCCAAGCTGTAGTGAAGTTATAACCAGGATATGTTCCTACTGTATATGGGTTTACTCTTGTTCCTGCTCCTGTAAAACTTATTTCAGAAAGCGAAGCAGAAATATTAATTGTAGGGTTTGCACTTAAATCAATTCCTGTTTCTCCAGAATCTGCTACAACTCTTCCATTAGCCAATTGCAAATTATCAAATGTCCCTGAAAGAGTTAAAAAAGTACCTGAATTAGTATCAGTCCAAAATACTTTATCCATATACAAAGACGTGATATTTGAAGCATCAATACCATCACTAGAGTTAATGAGCTGAAACACCTCAAAATATACTAAACCTAAGTTACTTAATGTTCCTATTGAAGATGCTCCATTAATAATTACACTATATCCAACAACACTTTCTGCTCCAGACCCTGTGATATCAAAAACTTGTTGTCCATTACCACTAATCACAACATCTTTAATACGTCCACCTTTACTACCACTAAACAAAGCTGAACCTGTATTATTTACAAGAATATCTTCTCCTGTGTCATGTCCTTCAATATATGCTCCATTTAAATCTATTGGGTTATCTATTAGTATTGTTCCGTTAATTTCATATAAGTAATTTTCGTTTAAAACATATTTTCCACCTGATAATTCATCAGATAAATCAGCAACACTTTTAACCAACTTATAATTAGTTCTAGTTTCTGCTCCCTCTAATGGCAACCAACTTCCTCCATTATAAAAATAAAACACATTTTCATCGGTATCGAATACCAAAAGCCCTTCAGCTGGACTAGAAATTGCAGTTCTTTGAGTAGTGGTCATTCGTGGTGTTAACATTCCTTTTTCCGTAGAGCTTATATCTAACATTGAAGAAGGATCTGGATTGGTTGTTCCAATTCCAACTTGAGAAAAACCGTTGTAATTAAAACCTATGCATAAGGTTATAATAGAGATTATAAATTTTATTTTTTTCATAACTAGTAGTTTAAGATTTTTTGGGTGTATTTGCTATTAATTGTTTCTATCTGTACAATATAAACTCCATCACTTTCGCTAAATGGAATTGATATGTTTGTTTTATTATTAAGGCTCTTATTTAAGGCTAATATTTCTTGACCTAATACATTAAATACTTTTATAGATTTAAGCTCTACTCTATTTGCATTACTTATAATTATATGCTCATTACCATCATAATAAATTTTGACATTTTCAATATCGTTGTCATTATTAGATAAAGTTGCTTGCGGCATAAATACTATTGAAAATCTATCTAAATATTCGCCTATTGGTAAATTAACACTGTAGCTAGACTCGGTTAAATTATGAGTAGTGTTTAATACATTATCTTTTAAATAAACATTATCAGAAAAGTTTTCAAGAGCATCAATCATGATATTATGTGTTCCATTTTCAGAAATTAAAATACCTATAGGGAACTCTAACGTATTTTGATAATCATCTAAACCTTGAATTGCATATTTTTTAGTTAAGTCGTTATCAATAATAAAAAACATATCATCTTCTCTATGTCTATTTATCAGTGCATCATAACCCAAGTTATAGTTTATATCAGCTGGTGAATTTGGTAAAAAACCAAGTAATAATTGCCTGTGAAATCCTTCTGGATCTTCGTAACCTAGTCTAATGTATTGTTTAACTGATTCTTGCTGGTTACTATCTGTTGTACTATAAAAAATAGACTCTTCAACTACTTCAGACTTAAATGCTCTTTGAGAGTTATTAAACACAATAGAACCTGTACCATAAGCTTCAACAAAAAAGCCCTGACCAACTGGCACATATTGTTTTGGAGGTGTAACACTACCTGAGCTACCTAGTCCACTTATTAAAGGTGATGCTATTGAAGGAGGTGTACCTCCTGTTAAATTTCTTATTGCATAACCTCCTAAATAATCGGTTAAAGCATGAGAAGTTGATCCTCCATCAACCCAAAAGTAAAGCGCATCTAGAAGTAAAATATTATCATTAATAAACTTTTCAGAATCAAGTGCAGAAGGATACGGATTCCCTAACAATGATTGCTCTCCTGAGTTTATTGCAAACGAATAATCTCCATTATTTGGCGCTCCATAATACACATAATTTTGTTCTGACAATAGAGTGTTTGTCCCTTTCATGGTATAACCTTGTCCAGGGTTTAAAGTGCTGTTTTCATCTAAACTTACCCAATCAGAATATGCTCCTGTACCTTGCATGTATTGATACAACCAATAGGTATTAATGGTCAAAGGTGTAATTACATTATCAGATCCATCAACAACCGATGGCAAACCATTGTATGGCGAACCAGAATTAAATGAAGCTTGTTGTGGATTAAATGAATTAATACTAGAATCTGTACCATCAAACTTTCCGCCTAATAGTGAAAATGTACCACCATTGTTAATTGGAGACGACCAATAGTTAAACTTATAGGCTGATGAGTATCCTTGTTGGTCAATTAACAACTTTCCTGATGTTATTGTATTAGCATCAACACCAGAGTGCGCTTGGATTAGTTGTGCTTCTCCTACAAGTCTAATATCTCCACTTGTAAAATTTACAGCATTTTCTACATTTAAAGCAAATCCATCGTTTACTGAAAGTCCTTTAGTGTTAGTTGCTGTTACATCAACTTCTAAGTTGTAAAAGTTAATTTCATTAGATAATCCAGAAATGCTTAACAAAGGATTACTCGCACTTTTAAAATAAGTAGTTCCTGAAGTGGAGGTTGTAGTTCCGTTGTTTACAAAGTTGTTGTTTAGGTATAAATTACCATCGTTGTTATGAGTTCCTGTTGTTTTATTAGTGTATTCATTTTCAAAATAAACATCAGTTGATGCTGAGATTTCAAATACTCCTTCATTTGAGATTTGCGAGTACCCAAATGAAAAGCAAAAAAGAGCAAGAAAACATATTTTAGTGTAGTTTTTCTTCATAAAAAAAGGCTATAGTTAATAAAGTAGATTGGGTTAGGGTGTAATTCTTAAAGCATCAGAGTTATAATTTTCTTTGTGATATTTGCAGTTACTTGAATAGGTTTCAATTTTTGAAAACACCTTATATAAATGATCTTTTCTTAAAGGCTTGTAGATTAAATCTTCACAGAGTAATTCGTTTTTTGCCTTTATAACATCTTTTAGGTTAGTTGTAGCTGAGAGCATATAAATTTTTATCTCTTTCCTTTTAGGCTTCTTTAGTTTTTTAAATTCTTCTAAGAATTGAAAGCCATCCATAAAAGGCATACTAATGTCTAGTAAAATGATGTCTGGTAAGGAAAGCGTTGGGTAAACAGTTTTACCGTCTAGAATTTGCAAAAACTTAAGCGCAGAATTTGCGTTTACAAAGGTTCGTACATTGCAATCTGGCACAACCTTTTCAATTGTTTTTTGACTAACAAATAAATCAATTTTATTATCGTCAATTAACATAATGTTCAACTTCATAAGTAGGTAGTTTTAAAGTTAATTATTTAGGGTTAAAGAGATGAGTACTCCTTTGGGGTTTTTAAAGTACTTACTCCTAATTTTTCTATTTCATTTATAATATTTTTTTTAAGGTTTTGTTTTATAATTAAAGTTGCCGAAACTACAATTCCTAGTTCATTAAAATTTGGAGAAACTAGTGTAGAATAGTTTATTTTTTTTCCATTTGCATCAAGGTCATAACTTTCAAATTCACTTAAAGCCTTGTTAATGAATACGTAATCAATATTTCTCTTAAAAACTTCAAAAAAATCAATGTTAATATAGTCATAAATATAGGTGCCAATCAAGTCTTTGATGCTTTTATTGTAACATTTTTTACTAACATTTAATATTTTTCCGTGTTTGGTAATTGTAAAAACATAAACAGGCATATTGTTAAAAAGTGTTTTGCTTTTTATGTTTTCTTCTTTTAAGTTTTTATTGTCTAATTTATATTGGGTAACGTCATTATATACTGCTAAATACCTTGTATGTTTTTCTTTTTTAGTTTTAAATGGAATTATCGTTGCATCTAACCAAATTTCTTTACCATTAGATAAGGTTTCGCTTAGAGTACCTTTCCATGTTTTTCCCATTTTTAAAGTTCGCCATAACCCTTTATACAAAGGATCTGAATGTAAATGAGACTTAAAAAGTGTATGCGATTCTCCTACTACTTTATCACTATCATACTCTAGTGTTTTACAAAAAACATTATTGGCATACTCTACTCTTCCTAAGTCGTCTGTTATGGTAACCATAGAGTTAGATTCTAATTGAGATAATATTAAATTTTTAAGCTTATTCTCTCCCATAAAAATCATTTTTAGTTTCTATACAGTATTGTTTTGCTAATCTTATGTCACCAAAAATGCCATGAGGTGTAGTAGAATCGTATATTCTTTTATAAGAAGCAATTAAAAGTTTTGCTCCAATAGAATTTAGAATAAAAGCTTCAGAAATTCTTAAACTTTTTAAAATTGGGGAATTAGCCATTAAATTTCCTGCTTCAGGTGTAAAGGCTCCTTTAACACCTCTTATATCTACAACAAAAGGCATTGGGTTACCCTGACACATTTTTTCAATTGCTTTTATATATTCCTCTACTTTATTCAAATCTAATTTGCTGTAATTATTAGTGCTTAAAAATTGACAAAAAAGTATACCATCTTCAATCCAAAATTTAGTATTGCCTACTTTCACAACTTTATGATTATCCATACTTTAACTTAATCCGTTGAAAATAATATTGTTTTTATCGCAATGCCTTATTGCCATCCTTAACGTCTTAAATACTCTATCTGGAATTATAGGGTTATACATAAAACTATAAACAGTTAACACTCCTTTTAAAAGATAACTATCAACTAAAAATGTCTTAGAAAGCACTAAAGAATTAAGTATTGAGTTATTTACTAAAAACTTAAATATCTTAATAGCTTTAAAAAACTCTACATTTTCAATATTTATGATAATAGGCATATATTTTCCTCCTGATAATGAAGCTATTACTTTAGAGAAGATTTTTTCAACAGCAGCTTCCGTTTGGTTAGAGTCATAACTATTACTTACCTCACAATAAATAATATTGTCTTCAACCTTAAATCTAAAATCATCTATTCGTATTTCACTCTTCATTATTCTGAATTTGAATCATTTAAGACAATACCAATGCCAAAAAATGACCTCAAGAAGAAAAATAAACGCAATTCGTTGATTTTCAAATACTTAAAAATATTGAACTTTTTTCAGTGAAAATAAAACGTGTCGGAATACCGTGTTTTTTTTATAAGAAGAAAAGACACTCGCGGAATACCGTGAGTATTGTGTCAAGGTTTTTGTATTCCTAGTTTGGTCATTTTATCACGTAAGGTACTAGGTTTTAGTCCCAATACATCTGAAGCGCTTTTTGGACCACTAATTTTCCAGTTACAACTTTCTAACACTTCAAGTATGTGAGCTTTTAAAACAGAGTTTAAAGATAAGTCCTTACTATTGATACGTTGTTTTGATTTTTGCGTTGAAGTTTCAAAACCTGGTATCATTAAAGTTTCTGTGCTTGTTAGTATTACAGCTCTTTCTATTAAGTTTTCTAGCTCTCTAATATTCCCAGGCCAATTATAAGTCTTCATTTGAGCCATAGCTTCATCAGAAATATACTTTATTTGCTTTTCATAAGCTTTATTGAATTTATCTACAAAATGCTCTACTAATAAAGGAATATCGTCTTTACGATCTCTCAATGGCGGAATACTAATAGGGAACACGTTAAGCCTAAAATACAAGTCTTCCCTAAATTGTTTTTTCTCAATTTCTTCTTTAAGATTTCTGTTTGTAGCTGCAATAACTCTAACATCTAGCTTTTTTAAGCCAACTCCTCCTACTACCTCAATTTCGCCTTCTTGTAAAAATCTTAAAATTTTAGGTTGCATGTCTATGGGAAGTTCTCCTATTTCATCTAAAAAAAGCGTTCCACCATCAGCAAGTTCAAATTTTCCTACTTTATCACTAAACGCTCCTGTAAACGACCCTTTTTTATGTCCAAACAACTCGCTCTCAATCAACTCCCTTGGTATTGCTGAACAGTTTACTTTTATTAACGGTTTATTATTTCGGTTACTTGTATTGTGAATTGCTCTCGCTAATAGCTCTTTACCTGTACCAGATTCTCCTAACAATAATACAGTAGCATTTGTTGGAGCAACACGCTCTACTTCTGTCAACACATTACTAAACTCAACACTACCATATACCATTTCTTCATAATTGAAGACAAGGTCTAACTCATTTCTTAAATAAACGTTCTCTTGTTCTAACTGCTTTTTTAATTCATTCAACTCTTTATTAGCCTCTAAAAGCTGAGTATTTGTTTTCGCTATTGTTTCTTCAGCTATTTTACGTTCATAACTCTCTAACATTAAGGACACCACATTGGCTATAGAACTTGCAAACTCTTGTTCTTCAATAGTCCAATCTCTAGTCTCCTCACCAACATGCTCAAAACAAATTATACCATAATACCCAGTTGTGCTATTTATAAAGACATCCATTAACGATTTAATTTTATTAGGTTTAAGGTAGTTTTCTGAAAACTGCTTGGTGATGTTATCGTTTTGGGCATCAACCACTAAAATAGACTTATTGCTTTCTAAAGCCTTAAAATAGTTTGGGTTGTCCTCATAATTTATGGTGAAGTTTTTTTCATAAGAGTTTGATTTTAATTCATATAATTGCTCACAATGTATCGCATTATTATTATCATTAAAACTCCAAACACTTACACGACAAACATTTAATGTTTCGGCAGATAGTTTAGTAATTGTCTTTAATGAAGATTTAAAATCGTGTCCTACAAGTTCAGCTAATTTTAAAATTACATCTTTTTTTTGTGAAGACTGTATTGCACGTTCTTCTAATATTTTTTTAGCTTTTTCTTCCTCTGAAATATCTTTCATTGTTCCAAATAAAGCTGTAATTTCTCCAGTTTCGTTTTTAATAGCTCCCGTTAAAAATGATGCTAAAAACTGCTCCCCATTTTTTCTTATAATTTCATATTGAAGTGATGGAAACTCTCCTGCTTCTATTCTTTTTTTATCAACAAGAATTTTATTGTAGTCCTCTTTTTTAGTAAATGAGTAAGGTAATTGCATTCCAACCAATTCTTCTTTGGAGTATCCTAAAATTTTACAAGTTGAGTCGTTAACCATTATAACTTCCCCTTCAAGATTAGTTATAATTAAACCTTCTTGCATAGACATAACAAGGTTACTAGTAAACTCTTTGGCTGCTCTTAAATCGAGTTCTGCTTTTTTTCGTTCAGTAGTATCTATTATTGTTCCAAAATAAGATTTTATAGTTCCATCAGAGTCTTCAATACTAGAAACCATTACATCAACATTAAAACGGGTTCCGTCTTTACGCATGTATATAGTTTCAAAATTATTTAGTTCTTCTCCTCTTTCTATTTGTTCGTGACGAAGGTTGGACTCATCTTCAATTTCTGGTGGCGAAAAAGGATATGGACATTGCTGACCAATCAACTCTTCTTCAGTAAAACCAGACATCTTACAAAACGAAGGATTTACTTTGGTTATTTCGGTTTCCATATTGAACACAATTAACCCTTCGTTCATTGATTCTATTAAAGATTCAGAATAGTCTCTAGCTTCTTTTATTTCTAATTCAGCCTTTTTTTGTTTGGTAACATCTCTAATAATTCCAACAAGAAACTTATTACCTTCTTCATCTAAAAAGCGAGTTTTTTTAGTCGATAAATATTGTGTTTCTCCTCCTCTTAATGTTAAGGTTTCTTCATTGACGTTCTCTTCTCCTGTTTTTAAAACATGTCTATCTATTTTTAATGCTAATTCGGCCTCTTCAGGCTCAACATCTTCTACAAGTGTTTTACCTATAATATACTCTCTTGGAGAGTTGAACATTTCACAAAATGCATCGTTAGCTAAAATAACTTTACTATGCTCATCCTTAACAAAAACAGGATCTCCTATTTTATTAATAATGTTGTTTAAGTATTTTTCACTTTTAGCTATTAAACGTTCTGCAATTTTTTGTGGTGTTATGTCAATAAAATATAAGGTCAATCCATTAGCATGAGGATACACCTTATTGGCAAACCATTTATTTAAAGGTTCGTAATAATCCTCAAAATATTGGGTTTCTTTTGTCTCAATAGCTTTGTAAAATGCGTTGTAAGTTGGCAAACCTACAGCTTCAGGAAATACTGTCCAAACGTGCTTTCCTATTAGTTCTTTAGGTGATTTACCTAGAATTTCTCCTGCTCTATTGTTTGCATAAGTGTAGCAAAGATTGGTGTCAAACGATACTAATCCATCAGAAATATTATTTAATGTGTTTTCGAGTTGTGAGGAAATGTTTCTCTCAATCAGTAAATTAAGATATCTTTTTCTATAATTTAAAACCGAAAAAATGTCTTTATTAGATAGCTCGAGTGACTCTATTTCATAATCATGATCAGAAATTGATTGAAAATATTTAAGATAAGCTATTACTTTAGACTTAGTATTTTTTATGGCAGCCAAAAAAACTAAAACAGGAAATTCTTCTCCTTTTTTATGCTTATAAACAGCTTCAAATTCACGTTTTAAATGATCCTCTTGAAAATCTTTAAACCTCTGGTTAAACTCATTAATATATTTTTTTGGCCAAAACGGAAATGGAGTTTTAATATTTAGTAACTCGTTTTTATTAAATCCTGTTATACTACAAGCCGCAGCATTGACCATTAAAACTTCCCCTTGGGTGTCAGTAATTAAAAGTCCATCCTGTAAGGATTCAATAAAATTTTCAGAAAACCCATAGGAATTCTGTAGCTCTAGAAGTAATTTTTTCTTTGTGTTGCTCATAAAAACATATTTAATCCCTCTAATGCGCTTTGTTGAATTAACACCTGAAAAAATACTGCTTACTATATAAGAAAGTATTTAAGAAATTAAAGTACTTCTTTTATCATAAAAAAACTAATTTAATCGATAAAAGGACAAAAGAAATATTTATAGGTCTTTTTTAATCCACCCAACAAATAAGTTAGCAACTTAAAAAAAACGTAAAGAACTGTTAATCAAAACAAAACAGTTAAAATTATCTTAAAAGAAAATTATCCATTCATAGGCGAAAATTGTCCATTTTAACACATTGTTTTCTTCTTCAAATTTGCAGTGTCAATAATGACAAACAATTTAAAATATAAAAAAATGGAAAATTTAACTGCAACGGAATTTAAAGTTCCTACACGAGAAGAAGTATCTCAAAACAATCAAGAAATTTTTGACAATTTAAACAAAGCTCTAGGCTTTGTTCCAAACCTTTATGCTACAATAGCATATTCTGATAATGGTTTGAAACGTTTTTTAGACTACCAAAACGCTAAAACCTCTTTAAACAACAAAGAAAAAGAAGCTGTAAACCTTATTGTAAGTCAGGTAAACGAATGTGTGTATTGCCAAAGTGCACATTTAGTACTTGGTAAAATGAACGGATTTAGCGACGAGCAATTACTAGATATTAGAAAAGGAACAAGTGATAATGCTAAACTAAACGCTTTAGTAAAATTAGCAGCTGATATCACTGAAAACAGAGGAAAAGCTAGTAATGAAAATGTTGCTGATTTCTTTGCTCAAGGTTATACAAAAGAAAACCTTGTGGATGTTATTCTTCAAGTAAGTGACAAAACAGCAATGAATTATTTACACAACCTAACTAAAGTGCCAGTAGACTTTCCAATTGCTGAAAGTATTTAAAACATCCTAAAAAAACAGAGTCTTTTCTTGTTGAAGAGGCTCTTTATAACTCATTAAAACAAAACACAATGAAAACACATAGTATTAATTGGCGAAATGCCATTTTAGCAGGTATCACAGGGACTTTAGCTTTTGATTTGATAGGTCTTTTATTCACAGGAACATGGTGGGACATTGCAGGAATAATAGGAGAAAAAACAGGACTAGGTTTAGCGTATGGTGTATTTGGTCATTACTCAAACGGTATATTATTAGCTGTTTTATACGCAGGAATAGCACCATCATTAATTGGTCCTAATTGGCTAAGAGCTCAAATTTTTGTAATTGCAGAAACCATAGCACTTGTTTGGTTTTTTATGTTTCCGCTTTTAGGTGCTGGTGTTGCTGGTTTAGAAGCTGGAGCAATGCTACCAATACTTTCAATGGTAAGGCACTTAGCATATGGTGTTCCTTTATGGTTTTTTATTCATAAATTTCAACAACAAGAACTAAGCAGTAAAGCCACAATAAAAGCCTAATGATAATTAATCCAATACACAAACAACCTTTTTCATTCTAAAATCAAAATGAAGAAGGTTGTTAACACAACCAAAAACACATTAAAAATGAATACAGAAATAAAACACCCAATTCCTCCATTTAATGAAGAAACGGCAAGATTAAAAGTACAAATGGCTGAAGATGCTTGGAACTCTAAAGATCCAGTAAAAGTATCTAAAGCATATACTATAGATTCTGAATGGAGAAATAGAACTCAGTTTATTAACGGAAGAACTGAAATTGTTGCGTTTTTAACCAAAAAATGGAATAACGAAAAACACTACAAACTAAAAAAAGAGCTTTGGGGATTTAAAGACAATAGAATAGCTGTGAGGTTTGAGTATGAATTTCAAGATAATAACGACCAATGGTATAGAGCCTACGGAAATGAGCTTTGGGAATTTGACAAAAATGGGCTTATGCAAAAGCGTTACGCAAGCATAAATGATTTAAAAATTGAAGAAAGCGACAGACGATTATAAAACCTAACAATCAACAACACAATGAATAGAAGGCTTTTAGGAAATGTATTAATTGCTATACTCCTTGTTTTATTAGGTTCAGGTATAGCTATGTACATCATACCATTTAGCAAAGGTCTTGCTTCTTTGCATACAGTTTTTGGTTTCTTGTTTGTATTAACTATGGTATTCCATATAATCAATAACAAAAAACCACTCTTTAACTACATCACAGGAAATAGAAAACCACGTTTTCAAAAACTTCAAGCGCCATTTATTTTTAGCATTATTGTAGCTCTAGCTTTTGGTCTATATTTTAATATACCTTTATTAAATGGCGTTTATAATTTTGGTAATCAGTTAAGAAATAAAAAACTAGGGAAAGTTGAAACACCTTTTGAGTATGAAGTCATAGAACTCTCTAATGCTAATGGTCATCATAATTTTGAAATAGAATTAAAAAAAGGCAATGCTTTTCAATATCCTTTGTTCGCTATATGGTTAGAGGATAGTCTTGGTAATTATATAGAAACGCTTTATATTTCTAGAGTAATAGCATCAAGTACATTTGATTATGGTAAAAACGTTGACGGTAAATGGCAATCTTCAGTAAAAAGACGTCCTGAAGCTTTACCATATTGGTCTCATAAAAGAGGTATAAAAGCATCAGATGGTTTATATGTGCCGCTTAATAACGCTACAGATATTGATGCTGTTTCGGGTGCAACACCTACAGGGAATTTTATTATTAAATCTAAAAGTGATTTGAACGATTTAAAACACCATAAAGTAATGCTAGAAGTAAATCAATCTTACGATTGGAATAACTATTACACCAAAGATAAATTTCCTAATGATGACATATATTCTGGTTCTGGTCAAGTTGGTCAACCATCATTAATTTATGCTACAGAGGTATCACCTCTCAACATTAAAGACAATACGTATAAAATAATGCAACTTATAGGTCATGGACATCATTCAGGAAAAAATGGCAACCTTTACAAGGATCTTTCGCACATTAGCACAGCAAAACAAATTATAGATAGAGTAATTCTAAAAGTACACTAACAAGCAATAATAATTATGGAACAAAGAGATAGCTTTACGCTCACAAACCCACAAACAGGTAATTTAGCATTCAAACTATGTCATTTTGAACGTAACAATCCTTTTGACCATATAGACAAACACAACTATTATTCCCTTATTTGGATACAACAAGGTAACGGAATTATAAAAGCCGATTTTAATGCTTATAATTTTACGTCAAACACATTATTGTCGTTTTCACCTCATCAACCTTTTTTACTTGAAGCTGAAAGTCCTTTGAGTGGTTTAGTCATAAATTTTCATCCAGATTTTTTTTGTATTCATAAACACCATAAAGAAGTAGCTTGTCATGGTGTATTATTTAATAATATTTACAATCCTCCTTTTGTAGATGTAGATGCTAAAGCTCAAGCCAATTTTAATATGGTAGTAGAACAAATTAAAACTGAGATGCAAAATCCTGCTCTAGCACAATATGAATTATTGGTTTCTTACTTAAAGATTTTTTTAATTACTGCATCAAGATTAAAAACCGAGCAACAGTCTGAAATACAAAAAGAACGTAGTGATACAGAAGAACCATTTATACTTCAAAATTTAAAAAACTACATTGAAACACATTATAAAACCAAGCACTCTGCTAGTGAATATGCTGATATGCTTGCAATAACACCCAAAGCTCTTACCAAGTTAACCAAAGCCCACTTTAACAAAACACTAACCGATTTAATTTCTGAACGTATAATTATAGAAGCCAAACGAGAACTCTATTTAACTAACAAAACTGTAAAAGAAATAGCTTTTGAATTAGGTTATAATGATGAATATTACTTTAGTAGATTTTTTAAGAAAAATGCCGAAGTATCTCCTCAATTGTATAGAGACACTGTAGGATTTGATAGAATATCTGCCTTACAATAATATAACTCAAAAATAGTATCTTTATTCAAACTATTTCAATTACTACTATTGGTGTTTGGGCAACCTTGAAAAGTTAATGAATCGTGAAATAATAGACATAAACGACTACACAATTTTATTAGAAGAAGCTTCAACTAATACTACTTTAGTTGATTCCTGCTTTTTTGACGAACCAGTAATAGCTATAGCTTTTTATGGTGCTGGCGATGTTGGTTTAAATGTAAAATACAACGAAAAAACTAAAACATTTCATCATACAAAAGGTATGGTGCTTTCGTTTTATGCTGATGAAAAAGTAGAATTTGAGCACCTAGTTTCATCACAAAAACCATTACAATGCTTGGTGATAGCAACGAGTTTAAGAAATTTAGATAAGCTACCTAATGGTGAAGGTCAATTTCTAGAACAATTTTTACACCAACTAGTACATCCAAAAGATCATTATGTTGAAGGTCCTGTTTTTAAAATGAGCCCTGAAATGTTTCTATTAGTTGAACAGTTTTTTAGCAACACTTATGAAGGAGGCATTAAAATGATGTTTTACAAAAGCCATATGACGGCTTTACTTTCACATTACTTCGGACAATTAGCAAGTCAACAATCAACAAAAATAAATGTTGAACAACTTGAAAAAATTAATCTTGCGCAAGAAATCCTATTATCTGATTTAGAAAACCCACCTTCACTTACCGAACTTGCTCATAAAATAGGCACCAACACTAACACTCTAAAAAAAGAATTTAAAGCCCAATTTGGTGTTCCTGTTTTTAAGTACTTACAAAATGAGCGTTTAAATAAGGCACACAATCTCATAAAAAAAGAACGCACAACCATCCAAGAAGCTGCTTGGGCTGTAGGTTATGACAGCTTAGGCTCATTCTCAAATGCTTTTGAAAAAAAATTTGGCTACAGACCCAGTCAAGTCTAAAATGCTTTTCAAATAAATCTTAATGCTTTTTAAATAAGTAGCTGATTTACAATAGCTATAGATTTGTATCATAATTAAAAAATCAAAAATTATGATTAGCAATACTCTATTTCGGTAACCATTCAATAAAAAGCAAAGCACAATGAAAACTTCAGTATTTTTTATCACAGTTTTACTAAATGCACTTTCTGTTGGATTCTTCTTTGCTTGGTCAGTTTCGGTGATTTTAGGAACAAAAAAAGTTGGAGATTTCACTTATCTAGAAACCATGCAAAGCATTAATAAAGAAATTCTTAATCCTGTATTTTTTATCGTTTTTTTCGGGAGCTTAATCACTCTAATTTTAAATGCAGCTCTACAAAACAATAATAAACTAATGTTTTGGCTCTTATTAACTTCTGCAATTATATATCTCATAGGCACTTTTGGTGTTACTGCATTTGGAAATGTGCCCTTAAACAATGAATTAGATGCATTAGACATCAAAGCATTAAATATAAACGAAATAAAAAACTTCAGAGACTATTACGAAAGTAACTGGAACCAATATCATAACATAAGAACCCTATCAAATATGATTTCATTTATTCTTTTACTTATTTCAATTTTTATTCAAAAACTATTTTAAATCAATCAAATTATGAACAGTAACATTTTAATTATCGGAGGAACAGGAAAAACTGGTCGTCGAGTAGTAGAGCAATTACAAAAGAAAGGTATACAACCTAGAATTGGATCAAGACAAGCAACACCAAGCTTTGATTGGAACGATAAAAACACTTGGATTGAATCCTTAAAAGGCATTGAAAAAATGTACATCACCTATTACCCTGATTTAGCAGTACCAGGAGCTAAAGAAGCAATAGAAAGTTTAACTTATTTAGCTAAAGAACTTGGTGTAAAAAAAATTGTTTTGCTTTCAGGAAAAGGCGAAGTTGAAGCTGAAGCTTGCGAAACCATTGTAAAGAATTCTGGTGTAGATTATACCATTGTAAGAGCATCTTGGTTTAACCAAAATTGGAGCGAAAGCTTCTTTTTAGACCCAATACTTTCAGGAGAAGTGGCTCTACCAATGTCTAATGTTTTAATTCCGTTTGTAGATGCTAACGATATTGCTGAAGTAGCAGCAACAGTACTATTAGATAATGATTACAATGGAAAAACAATTGAAGTAACAGGTCCTGAACTAATTACTTTTAAAGACATTATTCACACAATCTCTACAGTTACAAATAGAAATTTAACCTTTCATGAGATAACTTTAGAACAGTATATTGAAGGCATGAGGCAAATGCAGTTACCTGAAGATGTAATTTGGCTAATTGAGTATTTATTTAGTAATGTACTTACTAATCCAAATAATCAAAAAATCAGCAATGATATAGAACAAGTATTAGGTAGAAAAGCTAGAACATTTTTGGAATACGCTAGAGAAACTGCTGATACCGAAGTTTGGAGTACTGCTGAAATTATCAAATAATTTTTTTCAAAAAAAGGTATACTATTTATTACACTATCTTTGCTTTTTCAACGCTCACTAAAAGTTAAAACGCTTTAATGAGCTAGCGCAAAAATATGCAACACTTTACACATTACTTTTTACACTTAGTGTTTCCGTTTTTAATAGCCTTTATATTCTTTAGGAAAGACTGGAAAAGAGTATACTTTATTTTATTAGCGACAATGCTTATTGATTTAGATCATCTTTTTGCAAACCCAATATTTCAAGACAATAGATGTAGTATTAATTTTCATCCACTACACACCTACTATGCTGCTATTGGTTACTTTGTATTGCTGTTTCTTAAAAAACCACTAAATATTATAGGCATTGGTTTACTGCTGCATTTATTAACTGACTTGATTGATTGTGTCTTTACTTATAGTAGCTGCAAATCTTGTTTAAATAATGCTCCTGCTATTAAACTTATTGAAGGTATATCTAAAATAATTGGATTAAACTGAAAAACAAGATTGTTATAAAATTACTGATGCAATGTTAATACAGTGTTTGTATTTAACTGTTTTAGTTTTAAAATAACATCAGACTTAAAAAGTCCTATTTTTCTAAAAAAGTTTGGTTTTTTATCTACAACACACATTATTTCATTGCGATGAGATTGTGCATAAGCCTTAAGCTGATTATTAGTTTTAGCATATTTTAAATCAACATGTGCATTTTGAAACTTACTTAAATACAGCATAAAGGCTTCTAAGTTATCCTTGATTTGCTCTGAAAGTTTATGTTCTTCTTCTAAAACTAGTATTCCTATTTCAACTTCTAAACCTCCAAGGCTTTTTCTAAATTGATCAAGTTGCTCATTGTTTAGTTTTTGCTTAAAATTTGAAGCTATGGTTAAACTTAAGCGTTTGCCTAACTTAACATTTGAAGGAATTATTAAAATTGGACAGTCTCTAACACTGTTTAAAATTTCATCATTAGTTTTTTCTACTTTTTTGTTTCCTCCACTGGTTAATAAAACTAAGTCGACACCCAAATGAGCTTGATGTTTTTTTACAGCATTAACTAAACTAGAACATTCAGTTATTGCATGAAAATTATGAGACTCTACTTTACTTAAAGAAATACAACGTTCTATTAGTTTGCCTAATTTACTCTCAGACTCTTGTTTAGGTTTTTCATACCACTCTTCATCGGCATGCAGCAACTCTAAAGCATCTAATCCATTAACACTAAATGAGTAGGCATGTAAAAAATAAAATTCACATACTTCGTGCTTAAAGAGTTTTAAAATAGCGTCAATAGCTTTTTCATTTGCAGTCGAAAAATCAGTTGGAATTAAAATTTTTTTCATCTTTTCTTCAGTTTTAAATATTACTCTTTATACTTAGGCTAACCGCAAAGTCAATCTCTTTGCGGTTATAAAAACAAAACTAACAACACTATAACTCACTATTAACTAATGAATGATGTTAAAACCGCCTAAGTATTTTTCTTTTTTAACTTACCTTCTCTTATAGGTTATCAATGTTTTATAAATAGCTGTTTTCAACTCATTGTAATCTTTTATCAATTGTTGATATTGCTGTCTTTTATTTTCATGCTGTTTTGCTCTAACTTCATCATAAGGCACTTTACCATATTCAAACTCGGTTTTTAACGATTGCTCATATTTACACAAAGCAGCAACCATTAAAACATTTTTTCGCCTTATAGACTTTACATGATTTACAACAGCTAAGCTTTTTATTAATTGAGTACCTATAGTATTTAAGTAGGTTAAATCTTCATTGTTATTTTCTAAAACTTCAAGCCACTGCTCTATTTCTTTAATATCCTTTTTTATACAAAGCCTTCTATAGGCATCTATTATTGTTTGTTGAAATTGCATTAAACAAACTGAGGAATTAAGTCATTTTTAAAAGCGCAAACTTGCCTTTCACTTTTTTAAAAAAATCATCTTTTAAACGTCTATATTTATCTAAATGATAGAGGTAACTTCTTCGGTAACTTTCGTGTTCTGTTATATATACCATATCACATTGTGTGTCTTCACACTCAACAATATGACTTCGAGATACAGAGTATTTCACTAAAGCATTTAGAAGTGTATCGTTTTCTTTTTGTTTTTTCTTAAAATGTGCTAAAACGTTTATATTATTTATTTTATCATCCATATTGTGTGTACAAATAGACACCAGATTAGCAAGCTCTTTTTTTATGTATTCTAGATGAGCTATCCAGTTATCTAACTCTACACTATTGATTTTGTGTGTTAAATCAACATCAGTATCATGATTATAAATTTCGTTTTCTACTTTTTTCATAGTTTACCTTAAATTACTGTACCTACGTCACTAAGCGTCTCTTCTTGTTCAACTTTTACAATCTTAACTTCTTGCTTACCATTTGGAAAATCCCACAGAACCGTATCACCTTCAGAATAACCAAATAGCGCTGAACCCAAAGGCGTTAAAACAGAAATTTTATTGCTCTTAAAGTCTTTTTCTATTGGAGTAACTACTTGTATTGTTCTTTGTATGTCATTACTAAAAGCTACAGTAACCATACTGTTAAACCTTACTATATCTGTAGGCATTAATTCGTGATCAACAATATGAGCAGTCTTTAACTCTTCAGAAAAACTCATTAAGCACTTCTGTGTTTCGTGATCTTCAGCATATCCTGATATGTTGAGTATGCGTTTTAAATACACATACTCTTTTTTTTCTAGTATTAGACTTCCATATTTCATCTTCTTTTCTATTTAAAATTAATTAAGGGAAAATACCTCTTTGAACATAAGCTCTTTCTATACGTTGAATAGCAATACAGTAAGCAGCTGTACGCATATCAATACCTTCTTGTCTTGAATAGTCATACACCTTATCAAACGACTCTTTAAGCTTTTTATCAAGTTTTGCCATAACCTCATTAAGTTGCCACAATTCTCCGTTTCGGTTTTGCAACCATTCAAAATAGCTTCCTACTACTCCACCTGAATTACATAAAATATCAGGTATTATAGTTATACCTCTTTTTAAAAGAATTTTCTCTCCTTCAACATTAGTTGGTCCATTAGCTCCTTCAGCAATTAACTGTGCTTTAATTTTTGAAGCATTGTCTTTGGTAATTTGATTGCCTAATGCAGCAGGAATACAGATGTCACAATCAAGTCCAAAAAATTTATCGTTATCTACAGGTTGAGCTTGAGGAAAATTAACGATACTTCCTTCGTTAATTTGACTGTAATTATACAAGTCTTCAACCTTTATTCCTTTTGGATTTTGTATACTTCCGTTTGCATCTTGTACTGCTACTAATTTTGCACCATCTTGCTCTAAAAAGTAAGCTGCCCAATAACCAACATTGCCAAAGCCTTGTACAATAAATTTTTTATCGGTTAATACTTGAGCATTTTTTTCGGCCCAAAACTTTATAGAAAGGTAAACTCCATAACCAGTTGCTCTGTCACGTCCTTCTAAGCCACCACTACCTGCAGGTTTTCCTGTTACTACATGCTGGTTTGCCGAACGTTGCGCTGGCGGACGCGTACTCATGTACGTGTCAGCCATCCACGCCATTGTTTGACTATTAGTATTTACATCTGGAGCTGGAATATCGTGTTCTGGACCAATATTATCTGCTAACGCATAAGTAAAACGTCTTGTAATACGCTCTAGTTCTGATTGAGAATATTTTGAAGGGTCTAATTTAATACCTCCTTTTCCTCCTCCATAAGGCAATCCTGCCAAAGAGGTTTTCCAAGTCATCCACATTGCTAATGCTCTAGCTGCATCAATATCAACTGTTGGATGATAACGAAGTCCGCCTTTATATGGACCTAAAGCATTATTGTGTTGCACACGGTAACCTGTAAAAACCTCAACATCACCATTATCCATCTTTACAGGGAAATTCACAATAATTTCGTTATTGGTAATGCTTAATATTTTTTTGATGTTAGGATGTAGTTTTATTTGGCTTGCAGCACTTTCAAACTGCTCCATAACATTATCCATCATGCCTCTTACAGGCACTTTCTTTTCTTCTTTTTTTATTTCTTTTGTTAATGTTGTCATTCTTTTTGCTACTTCTTTTATTGAATTTATTTTTTTAATTGTTATTTAAAATATCTGTTGCTTATGCTTCTTTCGTGATATTTCTCGTTTAAATACTTGTTAATTCTAGAGGCTTTTTTACTGCTTATTGCTTGCTTTGGAATAACAGCTGCTATTAATGTATTTAAGTTCATCTTCTCTTTCTTTTTAAAAAAATTAAACTAATTCTGTTTCGAGTTTTGCTGTCTTATTTAAAACTTCGTTCTCTGGTAAATGGTTTTCTTCAAAACCTTTTTCATCATACTCACTACAAGACCATACCTTATCCTTTTGAGTTGTTAAAACACAACTAGACATGTGTAAACAACTTGGACAAATATTAATGTGATTCATATAAAAAATGATTTAGTATTTATTATGTACCACTATAGGCAATGCATGTGCCAAACGAATTACACAGGTATATAAAAAACCTCAAAACCCTTTATTTACAAGGTGTTTTGAGGTTTTAAAAATTGCTTTTCACTTTTTTACACTGGTACTTATTTCCCCTAATGTGTAAAAACGTATCAGCTAAATTTTAATCCATAAGTTTTTGTCGGATAGTTTTTCTATCTATTTGAAGAATCTCTGCTGCTTTAGTTTTATTGTTTCCTGTAGCTCTTAGCACTTTTTCTATGTATTTTTTCTCCATAACACGAAGTGGTACAAGCTCATCAGTTGGTGTGTCAATTGTATATTTTAACCGCTCAGGAATATGTTCAACATCAATTATTTTGTCACTCATAATTACTGCTCGTTGAACAATGTTTTCTAACTCTCTAATATTTCCTGGCCAATCGTATCGTTTTAGTATTTGTAGTGCTTCTGGAGTTATTTTTAAAAACCTATCTTTATATTCAATACCATACTTTAAAAGAAACTTATCTACCAATAAACCAATGTCATCTTTACGGTTTCTTAGAGGAGGAATACTTATTTCTACTACTGATAATCGATAAAACAAATCTTCTCTAAAGGTTTGATTTTTTATCATACTCAACAAATCATTATTTGTAGCAGCTATAATACGCACATCTATTTTTTCGGCTTTGGTTGTTCCTACTTTAATTACTTCTTTTTCTTGAAGTACGCGTAGTAATCT
Organism: Gaetbulibacter sp. PBL-D1; assembly: GCF_050509525.1. Taxonomy (NCBI): domain Bacteria; kingdom Pseudomonadati; phylum Bacteroidota; class Flavobacteriia; order Flavobacteriales; family Flavobacteriaceae; genus Gaetbulibacter; species Gaetbulibacter sp. PBL-D1. Next base: position 97,295 of record NZ_JBNWKB010000005.1, read on the forward strand.
AGACTGAACTGCCAATGAAGCGTTACCTATTTCATCTAAAAAAATTGTACCTCCATGTGCTGCTTGAAAAAACCCGTCTTTGTTAGTTTCTGCTCCAGTAAACGCACCTTTTACATAACCAAATAACTCAGCTTCCAAAAGATTTTCAGGAATTGCACCACAGTTTACTGCTACAAAAGGTGCTCTTGAGAATTTCCCTTGATAGTGAATAGCTCTTGCGACAAGCTCTTTACCTGTTCCACTTTCACCTTGTATATAGATTGTTGCTTTATTGTTTTTTACACGATCAATAATTTCAAAAACAGTTTTTATGCTTTCAGAATTTCCTATAATATCTCCATAAGCCTTTTGCTTTTGCTCTGTAGTGATTGTGTTTTTTTCGTCTGCAGTGGTTTCAGAAGTTCCTATCGCTTTTTGTAAAGCTTCTTTTAATTCTTCTTTTGTAAATGGTTTAGTAAGATAATCTACAACACCAGATTTTATAGCTTGCAACGACCCTTGTACCGAAGGATAACCTGTTATTACCAATGCTGGCATTTTAGGATAATGCTCTGAAGCAAACTTAATAAGCTCAAAACCATCAACCTCTGGCATTTTTAAATCTGTAATTAATAAATGTATATGTGTATCTCTCAAAATCATTACAGCTTCTTTTACAGACACAGCCTTAAAGACATGATAATTCCAAGATTGTAAATGTCGTTGTAATAATTCTAAAATATGAATATCATCATCAACTATAAGTATATTTTCCTTTCTTAATTTCATAATACTGCTACTTGTTTATAGGCAATTTTATAATGAATAATGCTCCTTTATCTGGATTGTTTTTAGCTACTATAGAACCTTTATGAGACGCAACAATACCATGCACAACACTTAGCCCTAAACCTGTTCCTTCTCCATGAGGTTTGGTCGTAAAAAAAGGCTGAAAGACTCTATCTAAATCGGTTTTTTTAAACCCGATACCTTGGTCAGAAATTTTTAAAACTATATCGCTTTTTGTACTGTAAGCTTCTATCGTTATCATGCTATTTTTTGGTGAAAAATAAATAGCATTAATTAATAAGTTGAAAAGGATTTGAGTCATTTGAATTTGGTCTGCGCGCAAAAACAATTCGTCTTCAAAAATTTTCAATTCATAATTAACTTGTTCTTTTTTAAAAGTTGCGTCTAAAAGTTTAATGGCATTATGAATACTTGGAATTAAATCTATCAGTTTCATTTCCTGAGGCATTTCGCATGCAAAAAACATTAGCTTTTTAACTACTTCTCTCGAAAAAATAGCATTTTGAATTATTTTATCTAAGTCGGAAACCGCTTTTTTATTAGACTTTAAATCTTCTCTAAGTAACTCACCAAATCCTAGAATGTTAGCTAAAGGTGTATTGAGTTCATGTGATATTCCTGCGGTTATTTTTCCTAAAATATTTAAACGGTCAGCATGCTCCATTTGGCGCTTTAATGAAATCTCGTTTTTTTGAATTTCTATACGCTCCAAAAGGCTTCCTATTTTTAAAGCCACACTGTCTAATAGTTGTTTTTCTTCTCTTAAAAAATTAATGTGCTGTGCTTTAGACTTCTCTAAATAAACCTCTAGCTTCCCTCTTTCAGTATTAAAAATATTGATAGTTGAGCTTATCTTTAAATCTTTATCAAGAAAATCATTTGTTGCGATTTTTATAGACTCGCAATCAATTAAAACATTAGTTTTTTTAGGGTATTGAAACGCTTTTTTTAAACTAAACGCTATGGCTTTTAAGGTGTCTTCAACCAATTCATAATCAGAATTTGCTATAATTGAAGACACCTCATATAGGCAAGTTAATTCTTTTATTCGCTCTTTTAAGGCTGATTCTGTTTCATTCATCATATACTACTTCTATTTTTATATCCTTCTAAATTCAACCTCTTATTACACAAACAAATTTACTCAATTTGAAGATTTAACTGTTCGTTTTCTTAAAATAAGATATCCTAAAACAGCTGAAATTAAAGAACCTATAAGAATGCCAATTTTAGCAGACGAAATAAATTCTGGTGTTGAAGCAAATGCTAAACTAGCAATAAAAATAGCCATAGTAAACCCTATTCCTGCTATAAAAGACACACCAAAAATATGTCTTGTAGTGATATCATTTGGAATTTGTATTAAGTTAAGTTTTTGAGCTAAAAACACAACAAGCGGAATTCCAAAACCTTTACCAAGTACCAAACACAATACAATATTTACAATTAAAGGAACATCAAGCTCGACTGAACTATTTATAACCACACCAGCATTAGCAAGTGCAAATAGCGGAATGATAAAATACGCTACCCAACCATGAAGATTATGTTCTAAATGCTGTAATGGAGACTGAAATTTGCTCGACCAATCTTCTAAATCATCCATGTGTTCAATTTGTTCTTTTGATAAAATAGGTTTTTGTAAAACACTAGCTGATTTTATGTCATTGAAAATAGTTTCCAACTGAGTTAAAAACGTTGATGTATCAATCTTTTGTCTTATAGGAATTGAAAATGCTAATAAAATACCTGCTACTGTAGGATGCACTCCCGATTTTAAAAACAATAACCATATAATAACACCTGTAAAAAAGGTTACAAACCTAGAGTAAAACCCTCTAAAAGACAGTATGTATAAAAAACCAAGTAAGGCTAACCCTATTAACAATAACACAGTATTAATAGTACCACTGTAGAAAATGGCAATTACCAAAACAGCTTCAATATCGTCAACAATAGCAAATGCTATTAAAAACACTTTTAAACTTAAAGGAACTCGTTTACCTAAAGCATTTAATACTGCTAAAGAAAATGCAATATCAGTAGCCATAGGTATTCCCCAACCTGAAAATGTTTCTGGGTTATTGTTAAGCAGCACAAATAACGCTACTGGTATTATTGCACCTCCTAAAGCTCCAAATAAAGGAAAAGCTAGCTTTTTAAATGAGTTTAGCTCGCCTATTAATACTTCTCGTTTTATTTCTAACCCAATAAGGAAAAAGAATATTGCCATTAACCCATCATTAATCCAAAGTAACAATGGTTTTTTAAGCTCAAAATTTTCAGAAGCAATTCCAATTTTATACTCCCAAATTGACTTATACAAATCACCATAACCCGAATTGGCCCAAACCAAAGCGATTACAGTCGTTAATAACAATAAAATACCACTCAATCCTTCAATTTTTATGAATTTTTGAAATGGTGAAAGAAATACTCTTTTAAGCATAGGCAATTATATTTATAAACGATTAAATTTTGACTCTCTTTTTATCACAGATAATATACCAAATTCGTTTTAAAAACTGAACGCTTATCGTCAAATACTTTATATTTAAGTGGTTCTTTACAAAAACTTTTTAGCTCAACTAAATCGCACTGGGTAAATTTTACCCACTAGAGTAAATTTCACTCAGTAGAACCTTAAAATTTGTTGACTATAATTATCCTCACAGCTCTTTAAGTAAAATGCCAAAAGCTGTATCTTTATTCCATAATTTTTTAGAAATCATAAAAAAACACCAATAACTCGTGACTGAAAAAGAAAAAATGCTGAATGGAGATTTTTACAACTCTAGATATCCTGAATTAATAGAAATGTATCACAATGCCCGAAAATTATTAAAAGCATACAATAATCTAGACTCTAAATTACTTGATGAACGCAATACTATTTTAGACACGCTTTTTGAGTTTAAAGGTGCAAACGTTTGGATTGAAACTCCTTTTTTTTGTGATTATGGTGCTAATATTTCAATAGAAAAAAACACATTTGTAAACACCAACTGTATGTTTTTAGATAACAACAAAATTTCTATCGGTAAAAACGGTTTGATTGCACCTTATGTTCAAATATACACAGCTACACACCCTTTAAAAGCTTCTGATCGTATAATTGAAACTGAAGATAATTCTCGTTACCTTACCTCTACTAAACCTGTAACCATTGGAGACAATGTATGGATTGGTGGAAACTCAGTAATTTTTCCTGGAGTAACCATTGGCAATAATGTAACCATTGGAGCTGGCAGTGTTGTTACTAAAGATATTCCTGATAACGTATTAGCTTTTGGAAACCCTTGTAAAGTTGTTAAGCAACTATAGCAATTACATACAATCTGTAATAAAATTAATTACCAATCAGATTTATTATCTTTAATACCGCAACTAATCTGCTGTGATTAATGAATAAAGTATTATTAACTGGAGCTACAGGATATATTGGAAAACGGTTATTACCTGTTCTAATAGAAAAAGGATGCTTTGTTGTATGTTGTGTTAGAGACAAAAATAAATTTCATATTGAAGATTCTATTAAAGACAGCATTAAAGTAATTGAATTAGACCTCACTAAAAAAGATACCTTTAACAATATTCCTAAAGATATTGATGCTGCTTACTACTTAGTGCATTCAATGTCAACTTCAGATGATTATTTTGAATTAGAAAAGCAGTCAGCCATAAATTTTAGAGAAGCCATAAATACTACAAGTGCAAAACAAGTAATTTATTTAAGTGGTATAGTAAACTCAAACTCTCTATCTAAACATTTACAATCTAGAAAAAACGTTGAAATTGAACTCAGCAAAGGCAATTATGCACAAACTACTGTACGTGCAGGAATAATTATTGGGTCTGGTAGCGCTTCTTTTGAAATTATTAGAGATTTGGTAGAAAAACTACCAATAATGGTTACACCCAAATGGCTAAAAACCAGATGTCAACCAATAGGAATTTCAGATGTTATTAAAATTTTAACTGGTGTTTTAGGGCATAACCACACCTATAACAAAAGCTTTGATATTGCAGGTAACGAAATACTTACTTACAAAGAAATGTTATTAGGCTTTGCTAAAGTGCGTGGTTTAAAAAGAATGATTTGGACAGTGCCAGTAATGACACCTAAGCTATCTTCATACTGGTTGTATTTTATCACCTCTACTTCTTACAAACTTGCTGTTTCATTAGTTGACAGTATGAAGGTTGAAGTTATTGCTAAAGATGACAGCATCATAAAATTGCTCAACATTACACCTCTTAGTTATGAAGAGGCTATCAAAAAAGCATTTAGTAAAATAGAGCAAAATGAAGTGGTTTCTAGCTGGAAAGATTCCACAGTAAGCGGAAGAATAAATTACAGAATATCTGACTATATAAAAGTACCTCAATTTGGATGCTTTATTGATGTTCGAAAAAGACCAGTTGAAAATCAAGAAAAATGCCTTGAAAAAATATGGAAAATAGGTGGAAAAACAGGATGGTATTATGGCAATTGGTTATGGAAACTTAGAGGTTTTTTTGACAAACTATTTGGAGGTGTTGGTTTAAGAAGAGGACGCACAAATATTTACGACATAAACTCTGGTGATACTTTAGATTTTTGGAGAGTACTTTATGCTGATAAAACTGAAAAACGTCTCTTATTATTTGCTGAAATGAAATTACCAGGTGAAGCTTGGTTAGAATTTAAAATACAAAACAACACACTTATTCAAACTGCTACATTTCGCCCAAAAGGCTTATTAGGTCGACTCTATTGGTACTTAGTATTACCATTTCACGGATTCATTTTTAAAGGCTTAATAACCGAGTTAACTAAAAATGATGCAGCAAAAAATAATTAATGATTTAATTATCTAAAACCAAATGGATTTAAACAGCATAAAAGAAAATTATAAAAATTATGATAATTGGGAAATCGAAAAAATAGCTTCAAAAGAAGCTAGCGCTCTAAAACCTGAAGTGATTGAAATCCTAAAATCCGAAATAACAAAAAGAAATTTAAACCTAAATTTAATTGATAGTATTGATTCTCAAAGACGAGAATTATCTGAATCTGAATTTATTGAATACTATACTATTTTAAGAAACCTTCCTTGTCCGAATTGTAAATCTAGAACACAAAAAATTAACGCTACTTTTATTGGACAAGTTGTTAGTATTTTAATTATTACAAACTATGAAAAATCTTTAAAAGTTTCTTGTTCCAATTGTCTTGATGAAATGCACAATAAAGCAAATACAAAATCTGCACTTTTGGGTTGGTGGGGAATTCCTTGGGGACCAATTCACACAATAAGGTCTTTTATATTTAACTCAAAAATGAAAAAAAATAATCGAACTGAAAAACCAAATGAAATTTTGACAAGTTTTATAATTAATAATATTGGAATACTAGAAAAAGCTAAAACTCAACCTGAAAAATTGACTGAATTTATTAATCAAGTAAATAATGAGATTTAAGATTTTTCAAACATTATAAACATGCCTAGAGAATTTGACTCATTTATTATAGTCCCTGAATTTGCTGAAAAACCTATTATGCATTACGATGACTATATTGGTAAAAAAACAGAAGATTATCCTGAAATGGCTTTGTTGCAATTTAAAAGTATCATCGCTTCATTTATTCATGATGCCACTGAAAAAGAGGAAAAAACAATTACTTTTTTTGAAACACCAAACACTAACATAAAAGCTCATTTTCAGAAAAAATTAAAAACCATAGACAAAACACTAAAAATAAATACTAACATTTTTTTAGACACTATTAGTATTCTACCTGAAGAAAACAACAACTATCATTTAGCAAAACTTACATTTATAGCAAACAACAAAAAAATATGTATGTATTCGTATGGTCCTGAGGTTATCAAAATTGAGAACTAACAATTACAAATACACTATCTTTAATCCTCCAACAAGAGAACACCAATAAATATCTATGAAACAAAATATTTTAATGCTCTTCGTATTAGTAGTTTTAGTAAGCTGTAGCTCGTTAAAAAAAATACAACTAATGAAATCTGGCGAAGTTAGTAATAGTAACTTTATGGAACGCATCAGTTTTGACTATGGTGCTAAACTTCCTATTGTAGAAGCCACTATAAATGGGCATAAAGGTAGATTTCTTTTTGATACAGGAGCACCAAATGTGCTATCAAAAGAGTTTTCCCAAAAACTTAATTTAAAAAAATTAGCCTATGGTAGTGTTGGCGATTCTGGAGGGAATGTTTTAAACAATCAAGCTTTTATACAAATTGAAACTATTACTTTAGGTAAGGTTACTTTTAAAAACACAGGAGCAATTATTCAAGACTTAGGAACATCACAGGCTATGAAATGCTTAAATATTGATGGAATTATTGGTGCTAATTTAATGCGAAATGCCTTTTGGAGAATTGATTACCAAAACAAAAAAATTGAAATCACTGACGATTTAAATCGTTTTGAACTAACAAACGAATATTCAATAATTAATTTTAAGACCAAAACTCAAGGCACACCTTTAATAGATTTAGATATAGATGGTGTAAAAGTCAAAAACTTAACATTTGATACAGGATCAAATGGTCAAATGTCAATACCCACAAGTGCTTTACAAGCGCTACAAAAAACTAAAACTGTGAGTTCAACGTATTCAATAGGCTCAACAACTTATGGTGTTGGCGGAAAAGCTAAAAATGACACTCTCTTTTATGGTGTTATAGATACAATTAAAATTGGAAATTTAAATCTTGAGAAGAAAATTATAAAATTTAGCACTCATAGCGATAATATTGGAAATAAGTACTTTGAGAATTATAATGTAGTTTTAGATTGGAAAAATGAAAAAATTTACATGAAAGAATTACGAAATTACCAACACGACTCCTTAATCGATTTTGGCTTTGGTATTGATTGGCAAGACGATGGTATATACATTGGCTCTATTTATACAAACTCTGATGCTACAAATAATTTACAAATAGGCGATAAAATACTAAAAATCAATAATCAAGAATTTAAAAACTTAAGTATCGACACCATTTGCACCACTTTTAAAAACAATGATTGGGATTATGAAAAACAAGACAGTATTATAATAACTGTAATGCGAAATGACAAAACCCATGAGTTTAAACTTAATAAGAAACAACTATTACCAGTTGCCATAAGTGATTAAAATATTAACATATTCTTACTCTGATTATATCAAATTATTTATTTTCGAAGTGTAAAACATTTAATTACACCATTATAGTTGAAAGCATCTTCTAAATCTATTGCTGTTCTGCCATTTGTCAATATGAGTAATGATATTGATAATGAATATTTTAGTGATGGTATAACTGAAGAAATCATTAATGCTTTATCTAATATTAAAGCACTAAAAGTGATTGCGCGAACGTCTTCTTTTGCCTTTAAAGGAAAACAAGTTGATGTTAGAGAAGTTGGAAAAGAACTCAATGTTTCAACCATATTAGAAGGAAGTGTAAGAAAAGTCAATAATCGTGTTCGTATTTCTGCACAATTAATTGACACATCAGATGGTGCGCATTATTGGTCTAAAAATTTTGATCGCGAGCTTGATGATATCTTCAAGTTGCAAGATGAAATTAGTCTTTTAATTGCCGATAAAATAAGAGAAAACTTTGGGCATTTCAATGTTGACGATTCTCTGGTAACACATCATAATATTTCTACAGAATCATATCACAATTATTTAAGGGCTAAAAAACTTATCTCTCGCTTTAATAAGGTCGATGTGTTTAAAGGAATTTCGATTTTAAAAGAAATTATAGAACAGCATCCTACTTTCGCATTAGCACATGTTAATATCCATTACGCATACAATATACTTGCTGCTGGTGGATTAATGCCTGTAAAAGAAGCTTTTGAAATTGGCGGGAATTATCTTGAAACAGCACATAACCTAAAAGTAGATTTACCTGAAGTACATCATTCATTAGGTTGGGACGCCCTTAATAAAAAATGGGATTTTAAAGCGGCTGCTTGCCATCTTAAAAAAGCCTTAGAATTAAAACCTGGTTATTCCGATGCACATCAAAAGCTTTTTATAACCTTAATTTTAGAAGGAAATCTAGAAGAAGCAAACACACATATAAATACTGCATACACACTAGATCCGCTTAACGATTTAAACAACTATTTTATGGGCTATAATGCCTATATCAATAAAGATGAAAACGCTGTAAAAAGGCATTTTAAAAGGTGTTTTGAAATCAACAACAAATTCATTGTTGGTTATGGCATTTATGCATTGGCCTTAGCGTATCACAAACAACCAGAACACATTATTGAAGTTGCACAGAGTATTCCAGAAATGGAAGGCTCTAAAATGGAGCAATTAATAATGACATCTTTAGCGCATGCAGTAATGCAAGACAAAGCAAAAGTTGAGTCTAACATAAGTAAACTAAAGCCTTTACTAAATTCTGATAGTCGTGAGCGAGTACGCTTTTTCTTGATTTATATTTACACGCTTTTGAAGCAATATAACAAGGCTTTAGATTTAATTGATGAAGGCATTTTGCACAAAGAACCTTTAATGACTTTGGTTAAAGTTGATCCCTTATTAGAGCCTTTGCGTAATCTTGAGCGTTTCAAAAATCAACTTGAAATTATTTTCGCTTTGTCTAACGAAAGTAAACCACAAACAGAAACCACTGAAAAACAACTACTTTCTAAAGACCAAATAGCACACTGTAAAACCGCTATTTTGGACCTAATGAAAAACGAAGAGTGTTTTCTGGACACCACATTGTCTTTACGAACATTAGCTGATAAAATCGATATTCATCCAAATCATTTATCATGGTTGCTTAATGCGAGTTTCAAGAAAAACTTCAACGATTTTATCAATACTTATCGTTTAGAATATTTTAAATCCATTGCACTAAAACCTGAGTTTAAACACATAACTATCCTAGGTTTAGCTTACGATAGTGGCTTTAATTCTAAAAGCGTTTTTAATACTTTTTTCAAAAAAACTGAAGGCATTACACCTAGTAAATGGGTGCAACAGCATTCTCAATAAACCGCTTCTTTTTATAAATTCAGAACGTTCTAAATTATAATTTAGCACGACGCATAACTGTTTATACTTCAATTTTGCAGTATCAAATAATCAATTAAAAACGAACAGTTATGACAACTTTACACAAACTTTTAATGGCATTTATAATTGCAATTTTAATGCTTTTCACATCATGTTCAACCGATGATGACAACAACACAGCTTCCATTAATTACACAACTGCTGAAAATTTATTAACCGACATCAACTTTCAAGGTTATGCTATTATCACAAAAAATGGAAACGATTTGGTACGACAAGGTTTTGGCTTAGCCAATGAAAACACAGCACTTCCTCAAGATTACGAAATAGCATATCGTATTGGTTCAGTATCAAAAACCTTAACTGCAGCAGCAATTATTCAGCTAAAACGCGATGGCTATATTTCTAATTACAACCAAACGTTAAACGAATTCGATCCTGAGTTTCCTTTCGGTAATCAAATTAGTATTACTCAACTTTTATCACACCAATCCGGTATTCCAGATTATCAATTTGTTGTTGAAGATGCTGCAACACAAGGAAACTTTTTTGATGAAGAAGATATCTATGAAGTTATTATTGAACTAATTACAGAAAACGGTCTCAACTTTGCACCAGGCGCAAGTAAACAATACAGTAATTCCAACTACCTTATCGCTGCGTTGTTGGTTGAAGAACTTACAGATATGTCTTACCACGAGTACATTCAGCAAAATATTCTTAACCCTTTGCAAATGACAAACACGTACAGAGGCACAGACAATATTAACCCAAATACACATGCAGAAGGCTACAACAATGGTAATGTAAACAGTGTTTACCCGATGAATTTAGCGTTTGGCGCAGGCGATTTTAGTAGCACACCAAGAGATATGGAAACGTGGACAAATGCGGTAAAAACAAACTGGTTTACGACTACCGAAAAAGAAGACATATTCGTTCAAGATGTACCAAGTGGCTATGTAGATTTTGGTTTAGGTTGGTTTACTACACAAGAAGGCAATACCACACTCTATTGGCATGGTGGCGATATCAATGGGTATTGGAGTATGATTGGTTTTGTGCCAGAGCATAACGCTACCATTGTGCTATTAAGCAATAAGCAGGATGATACAGGCATACAGCGTAATACCATTATTGAACAACTATTAACAAACGAGTTTAACCAATAAATTACAGATATGCAACATACCAACGTTTTATTGGCAGGTGCTACTGGTTATCTTGGCAGACATTTATTAAAGGTTTTAATTGAAAAACAAAACCAGGTCGTTGCTATTGTCCGTAAGCCAAATCAGATAGATAATCCTAATGAAAACTATCTAGAAATTAAACACGCCGAAGTCACCAAACCAGAAACTTTAAGAGACATCTGTAAGGGCATAGACACGGTCATTTCAACCGTTGGTATTACGAGACAAAAGGATGGTTTAACGTATATGGACGTCGATTATCAAGCAAATATGAATTTACTTGCTGAAGCTAAAAAGTCTGGTGTAAGCCACTTTGTTTATGTGTCTGCTATTAATGGCGATAAACATCGACATTTGAAAATTTTTGAAGCCAAAGAAAAGTTTGTTGATGCTTTAAAAACATCAGGATTAAATTATACCATTGTTAGACCTAATGGTTTTTTCTCTGATATGAAAGACTTTTTACAAATGGCAAAATCGGGTCGTGTGTATTTATTTGGATCAGGAAATCAAAAATTCAATCCAATTCATGGAGAGGATTTAGCAAAAGCTATTGTCGATAACTTAGAAGATTACAATAACGAATTAACCGTTGGAGGTCCTGATATATTAAGCTTAAATGATATTAGTAAACTCGCTCTGACTTCATTAAACAAGCCTATAAAAATAACACATTTACCAGATTGGATAAGACGATTCACTATTTGGACTTTAAGAACTTTTACCAGCGTTAAAATCTATGGTCCGATTGAATTTTTCTTAACATTAATGGCAGACGATAATGTGGCACCTACCTATGGAAGATACCATTTAAAAGACTATTTTAGAGAAGAAGCTAAAACGCTATAAATTATGAATATTCCAGATCCAAATACCGTTTTCCCGTTGGCCAATTACAATAAGCTTTGTTTTTTGAAAAACTACATTAAAAATCCGAACATTAAGGTTGGTGATTACACCTATTACGACGATTTTGAAACGGTTTCAAACTTTGAAAAAAATGTGAAATATCATTTCGATTTTATAGGAGATAAACTCATCATTGGTAAGTTTTGTATGATTGCTTCTGGTGCAACTTTTATTATGAATGGCGGCAACCATTTAACCGAAGCCACATCAGCATATCCATTTGCCATTTTTGGTGGTGCGTGGCAACATGCTATGGATGGTAAAAGCTATCCAACCAAAGGTGATACCGTTATTGGTAATGATGTGTGGATTGGTCACGATGCTACCATTATGCCTGGTGTAACCATTGGTGATGGCGCTATTATAGCCACAAAAGCAGTGGTTGCAAAAAACGTAGAACCCTATACTATTGTTGGTGGAAATCCTGCAAAACCTATTAAAAAGCGGTTTTCTGAAGATACCATTTCAAAACTATTAGAACTTAAATGGTGGGATTGGGATATCGAGAAAATCACTCAACATGTAGATAAACTTTCATCTCATCCTGAAACATTGTTATAAAATATTACCCTAAGAACGAATAAGAGGTTTAGCACTAATTGTGTTAAGCCTTTTTTTGTTTATAAAAACTTGATGGATAGACTAAATAGGTACTGAATTATAATCTAAAACGAAAAAAAATACTTTTCAAAGCACCTTTGTATCAATAAACTAAAAACAATTAAAAATGAATTTTAAAACAAATATCTTAATAATTATAAGTGTGTTTATATATAAAATGAATGCACAAAATATACAAAACGTTCATCAAAAAATAGACACATCCTACTTTGTAAAGATTGGAGATATAGACCAATACATTAGTCTTAAAGGGATTAAGAACAAACCAATAGTATTGTATTTACATGGTGGTCCTGGTGCAGCGTCATCTGCTCATAGTGAAAAAATAACAGCATCATTAGAACAAGATTTTTTAGTGATTCATTGGGATCAAAGAGGCGCAGGCAAAACCTTAAAACAAAATAATATAAAACAAAGACCAACATTAGCATTAATGCAATCAGATGCTGAAGAGTTACTTAATTATATTTTAAATACGTTTCATCGTCAACAAATTATTTTAGTGGCAAATTCTTGGGGTACTTCATTAGCTTTTCATTTATCAGAAACACATCCTGACAAAATTTCAACATTGGTTGCCATAAGCCCGATTGTAAATCTTTTGTCAAGTCAAAAAAGTCTGAATAAGATGCTTATTAGACATTTTAGGAAATCTAAAAACCAAAAAGCAGTTACGCAACTAAAAACTATTAATATACCTTATCATAATGCAAAAGATATGGCCATTCAGTTCAAATGGCTCTCTGAATACCAAGGCGAGTCAATTAATGATACTCTCTACAGCCAATATTTACAGTTTTTCGAGCAATGGTACACCAAATGGAGTTTATTATACAGCCAACTTTATAAGATAAACAAACTAAAAAACAAACCTTTAATACAAGGTAGAACGATTATTTTCTATGGAGATAAAGACTATACTGCTTACTATAAGTTAACCAAAAAGTTCTTTAAGGGTATAAAATCTAAAGAAAAGGAAATTTATAGGTTTAAAGATGTAGGTCATCAAATACCGATGGAAGCATCCAAGAGTATGCAAGAGCTACTTCTTAAAGTTCTACTTAAAGGAAACTACAACTAAATATTTAAAAGGTTTCAAATCATAATTCAGGACGATTGACATTCACTTCTGTCTCATCTTTGTCACATCAAATAATCAATCAAAAAACGAACAATTTAAACATCAATCACAATGAAAAAATTAGTAATTATCTGCTTAACACTTTTCACAATTCATGGTTTTGCTCAACAGATTTCAGAACCAGAAAAACACAATAACGCTGATTTAAAATATAGAGTCAGTTTTCCTGCCATTATTATAGGAAATATAGGAAAAGGTGGTGAAAGAACCAACACGCAACACATTGAATTACATGTTAAACGCGAGCTTGATGCAAAAAACATTATTGGTGTTAAATTAGCCACTTGGCGCTTATTTCAACCTATGGGTATACAATGGTGGGATGGACTTAGAGACAAAATAGATTCGGAAACCGAATTTTATCCTGGTTATTTACGCGAAACAGGTGTTGGTATATCTTATCAGCGCATGCTTTGGAAAGGACTATTTGCTTCGGTTGAAGTTTTACCGTTGTATAAAACCTATTTAGATCTTGATGATAAGAAAATAGCCAACGGATTTAAACTTTACAACTCGTATCATGTAGGCTACCATTTTGCTTTTGGTAAAAAGAAACAGTTTTTTATAGAACCACAATTTCATTGTAATGTTTGGCATTTTGACACCAATACGCCAGATTCATTTAAGCAACTCGACAACAAATGGGATTCTTATTTCCTATTTGAGCCTAATCTTTATATTGGTATAAAATTTTAACCTATAAGACCATCTTAAAATTCTAAAACTAACATTATGAAACATCTATTTCTAAGTTTAATATTTTTAGTTGGATTATCAGCTATTGCTCAGCAAACAACAGAAACAACAATTAAACAACGCTTTGAAACTGAATTAGAAAAAGAGAATATAAAAAGTGGAATACTGCACGTATATTCTGAATCTCGTGGTATTAACATTCAGATTGCGGAAAGTAAAGAGGATTCTATTTCAATAGATTACCCATTTTACACAGCTAGCATTACCAAGATGTTCACCGGAACAGCAATTGGTATTTTAAAGGATCAGAATAAATTAAATTTTGAAGATAAAATTGCTCAATATTTACCAGATTCATTAGTAAATAATCTTCATGTATTGGATGGTAAAAACTATTCAAAAGAGTTAACCATTGCACATTTATTGCAACACACCTCTGGCTTACCTGATTATTTCACAGACGAAACTAAAGACGGAAGTCCAAATATCATTAATCAACTATTAATGAATCCTAATAAATTGTGGTCTGCAGAAGAACTGATTCAGTTTTCAAAAGACAAGATGACACCACATTTTGTTCCCGGGACAGACTATCATTATACAGACACAGAGTATGTGCTTTTAGCGTTGATTATTGAAAATGTGAGTGGTTTATCTTTAGATAAGTTCTTTAAGCAGCATATTTTTCAACCTTTAAACATGCATAGTTCTTATGTCAACTTAAAATCGTCTTCTATAGAAAACAAACTTCCTGTTGTTAAGTTTTATGCTAGTCAATATGAATTATCGTCTCTTAAAAGTCTGAGTGCCGATTGGGGCGGAGGCGGTTTAGTATCAACCACTCACGATTTAATTGCATTTTTTAAAGCCTTTAATACCTATAAAATTGTAAAAAAAGACACACGTTTAGCTATGCAAAATTGGGTAACTGAAACTAAAGGTATGGAATACGGTTATGGGATAAGACAAGTTTCTGTTGGTGAATTAACTAATACAGAAAGCGACTTACAACTCATTGGACATTCAGGATCTACAGCTTCCTTCTTATGGTACTGCCCACAATTAGATACATATATTTCGGGTACTTATAATCAATTAGAAGTTTCAAAAAATGCTTTACTTTTGGTTATTGATTTACTAAAAGCAGTAAAAAGAAAATAAGTTTCATGAATACATTTCAAAAAAAAACAACCTGTCTTTTAATTCTTTTTGTCTCGATGTTAAGTACAATGTTAGCTCAAACACCAAACAAAATAGATTGGAAAGAAGACTTACAAATTTACAAAGCATCTTTAGAAGACAAACATATAGACCTTTACCATTCTGTAACTGAAGAAAAATTTAATGCAGAATGGAGTAAAATTTATGACAGCATTGGTTTATTAAACGATTTTGAAATTACCTTAAAATTAATGCAATTAACAAGGCTTATAAATGATGGGCATACAGCTGTATCACTTCGTAACTATGATATCCACGACTATCCCTTAAAAATAAAACATATAGAAAATCAATGGCGCGTTGTAAAAATTAATAATACTAACAAAAACCTATTAAAATCTACACTTGTAGCTATTGATGGTGTTCCAATAGACGAGGTTATGTCTAAGGTTTCAAAAGTTGCTCAATTTGTCGAAAACGAACATTCATTATTAGTTAGAACTGGAAACTATGCAACCATAAGCGAATTGTTATATGCTCTTGGTATTACAAAAAAATCAAACTCAGCAACATTTACTTTTCAAGACATAAACCATCAAAGTATAGATTTAAGACTTGACGCTTTAAATCAAACAACTTCAAACTCTGATTCTTTTCAAGAACTTGTTATCGGTATTCCTGAAATCATTAAGCCTGAAAACCTCTCTTTTGAGTATTTATGGTATGCTCCTATTCAAAACACAAATGCGGTTTATATCCGATTTGATAGCTACCCTTCTTTTGAAAAAATGCAACGTTTTAGCGAAGAACTGTTAGGCTTTATTTCTAAAAATAAAATTGAAAAAATTGTAATTGACATGCGCAATAATGGTGGTGGCGATTTGTATGTTGGCATAGCACTAGCCTATGCTCTAAATTTGTCTGATACTGTAGATTGGAAACAAGGCGTTTATGTTATGACTGACGCTGTAACATTTTCAGCAGGAACTAGTAATTCTGCTCTTTTTAAACAGTTACTAAATGCAAAAATAATTGGACAACCAACAGGTTCCAACCCAACTGGTTATCAAGACATGGATCAGTTTGAATTACCAAACTCTAAACTTGTTATTACGTATTCTAAACGAAGATTCAATTTATCAGAAACGATAACCCAAGGTATTTATCCAGATGTAATATTAAATTACAATTGGAAAGACTATCAAAATGGTTTAGACACTATGCTCCTATGGGTTATAAAAGACATTAAAAAGAAGGAATAATTATGCCTTATCCTTGTAAAATATATAAATCCAAATAGACCTCGACAATTTAAAGTTAATTGTCCCTAACAAAACAGCTATTGTAGCAATAATAGCAAAAACTCGTAAAGGTGATAAATCAATAAAATACCAGAACACCACAAGACTCGCAATCATTTGCGCTACGGCAAGTCCGTAACTCACAAACATAGCTCCAAAAAAGAAACCAGTTTCGCGCTCAAACTTATAGTTACAAACAGGACATTTATCATTCATTTTAGGAATATTCAACAATAAGAGATTACCTCTATTACTAAAAATTTTACCGTTTTTACATTTAGGACATTTACAAGTCAACGCAGCAATGACATTACGCATAAGCAACTATTTTATTAGCAACAAAAGTAAAACCTCTAATCCTTTTTACATATATAGAATTTGCACTATTATTTGTACTTTTAGGACATATTATGCAAATTCCTGTTTTAAATATTAGTCAGTTTAAAGAATCAGCACCTCTTAATGAAGTGTATATCAATTCATTTTCAAAACATATACAGCGTAATAAAGATTTAATAAATAAACCACACAGTCATAATTTCTATCTTTGTGTACTATTTACCAAAGGTACTGGTACTCATGAAATAGATTTTGATTCTTATACGATTAATCCAGGTAGAGTGTTTTTCTTAAAACCAGGACAAACTCATTTTTGGAAATTTAAGACACAACCCGAAGGGTATATCTTTTTTCATTCGCAAGAATTTTATGACCTAAAGTTTTTAAATCATACCCTACATTCATTTCCGTTTTATTACTCCTATCAAAATCCTCCTGTAGTAGATTTAACAAGCCAACAACTCTCATTACTACAACTTAAGTTTAAAGAGGCTTACACCGAATATATGCAACCTAACCTTTTAAGAGAATTAAAAATAGTAAACTTGTTTAGTGACATTTATATTGAACTTACTAGAGCATATACCACTAATATTAATTTAGAAAAGCTTAAAACATCTCAGTATTCGCAAATATTAGAGAAGCTAGAGCATTTAATAAACAACCATTTCCTTAAAGAAAAACTACCAAAGTTTTATGCACAAGAACTTAATATAACTACCAAGCATCTTAATAGAGTAGTTCAAAAAACCATTAACAAAACTACAAGTCAGCTTATCTCAGAGCGAATTATCCTAGAAGCCAAACGATTAATTGTGCATTCTCATGATAACTTAGCTACAATTGCTTATCAGCTCGAGTTTTCAGACTACGCCTATTTTTCAAAAGTATTTAAATCCAAAACCGGACTAACTCCTTTAGAGTTTAGAAAAAACTATAACTAATAGAAAAAACAATAGTTATATTAATTAACAGTACGTAGAAATAAGTTAGAAAAATAAAGGTTTCAATGATTCATTACTTAAAATCATATCTGAATATACTCAAACAACTATACTTATAGATGCTAAAGTAAAAACTACAAAATGTCACAATAACGACTTAAAACTGTATATTGGTATAAATATAAAAAAACCTTTAAACAACTATATATGAAATTTGTATTATTGATTTTCTCAACCTTAATATTTGTTAATTTCAGTATTTCACAAGAGGCTAATATTGAAACAATTTTTATAAAAAAAGGCGATTTATTGGATAAACCTGGACCAGATGGTTTAAGATATACTCAATATCGAAAAGGAGACAAATGCATAGTTTTAGAATATTTTAAAGGAAGTTATTACAAAGTAAAGTACAAAAAATGGGTTGGTTTTGTATCTTATTATGATTTAAAAATAAATGATGAATTAGAAAATTTAGTAATTGAATTTAACCGTTCAAGAAAACAAAAAATAGAAACAGAAAGAAGAGTAAGAGACTCAATAGAAAAACAAGAAAAAATAAAAAGAGAGATTATAAAAGCTAACAAGTTAAAAGAAGAAAAAATCAAAGACAGTTTACGACTAATTGAATTAAATATCAGAGACAGTATAGCAAAAATAAAAAGAAGAAAAAATTGTCATTATACTTTAAATGAAATAGACGAATTCACAAATAAAAGAGTTATTACTACAGAATATTATACCATCGCCAGTAAGTTATATAATAATTATTATTTTATGATAAAGCTCAAAAGAATCGAAAATTCAGAATACATTTTTTTTGCATTAGACGATGATTTAGGCTGCACTTCTCCATATAAAAATAGTAACTCATCAGTGAAAATAAAATTAGAAAACAATGACATAATTACTTTTTATCATGTTGGTGACATAAACTGTGGTGAGTTTGAATTGATAGGAAAACTAACTAATTCTGATAAAAGTAGACTTTTAAAATCACCAATAAAGACTATTAGACTTAATGGAACTGACTACTATGAAGATATTAAAGATTTCGATTATTCAGACTTTTTCTTTGATAAATTGAAATGTTTAAACACCGAGTAAGATGAAAAATAAATATCCTTTTTTATTAAAATTTAGCATAATTTAAATTCACTTTTATTAATTCCTAAAAACACTCCGAGTGATATCTTTTGCTTCCTTCTCGTAAAAAAACTTCATACCTACCTATAGAATAGATTTAAACAAAACAAACGTAGATTTGGAAAACTATCTCTTTTAGTATTTGCTCAAATTTGTATCATCATTAAAAAACTACAGTAACATGAAACAAAAAACAGCAATTATTACAGGTGGCAGTAGAGGTTTGGGACGCGACATGGCTCTTAATTTGGCACAAGATGGAGTCAACATCATTTTTTCATATCACAGTAACCAAAATAAAGCCAACGAAGTTATTTCTGAAATTGAAGCTATGGGTCAAAAAGCAGCAGCATTTCCTTTTGATGCCAACAACCCTAAAAGCGGACAAGATTTCATTAATAAAGCAACCAACTATTTACAACAAGAAAATGGAAGCAAAAACTTTGATTTTTTGGTTAACAATGCAGGTACTGGAATGTTTAACTTAGTGTCTGACACTACTGAAGTTCAATTTGACGAAATGATGAACATACATCTAAAAAGCGTCTATTTTTTAACACAAGCAGCTTTACCATATCTCAATGAAGGCGGAAGAATCATTAATATATCAAGTGGTTTGGCACGTTTTAGCTTACCAGGAATGTCTGCCTATGCTATGATGAAAGGTGGAATTGAGGTCTTTACACGTTACTTAGCTAAGGAACTAGGTAAACGTAACATCACAGCCAATGTGATTGCCCCTGGAGCCATCGCAACCGATTTTGCTGGAGGCAGCAACAAAGACAAAGAAAAAGCAGACTTAATCTCTAGCATTACAGCACTTGGTCGTGTAGGTGAAGTCGAAGATATTGGTGGAACTGTCGCTTTCCTTTGCTCTAAAAAAGCTGGTTGGATTAACGGACAGCGTATTGAAGTATCTGGTGGTATGTTAGTGTAAAATCTTTTCTTAATTTTATAGCTAATGAAAGACTTAAAACACTTTAAAAAGGTAAGTGATTACCATAAACAAGCCAATATAGCTGCACCTGAACATCCATTAATTAGTTTAGTGGATTACAGTCAGGTGCAGTATCCTTCAAATATTGAGTCTCTAAAATGGAAACAAGATTATTACACTATTGGCTTAAAACGCAATGTGCCTTACAAGTTCTTCTATGGTCAACAAGAATATGATTTTGATGAAGGTGTGATGACTTTCATTGCGCCTAATCAAATTATGAGCTTAGGAGAAAATCCTAACATTAAAACCAATACACCTTCGGGTTGGCTTCTATTGGTACATCCTGATTTTTTATGGAACTCGTCCTTAGCAAAAACCATAAAACAATATGAGTTTTTTGGATACACCGTAAACGAAGCATTATTCCTTTCAGAAAAGGAAGAACAAATGATGTTAAATATTTTAATGCAAATTCAAGGCGAATACCAGTCTAACATAGATAAATTCAGTCAGAAAATCATAATTGCTCAAATAGAACTACTCCTCAATTATGCTGAACGTTTTTATGAAAGACAATTTATTACCCGAAACATTTCTAATCATCAAGTATTAAGTCAACTAGAAAAGGTACTTGCAGAATATTTCACTAAAAACCAAACAATTGAAAACAGCATACCTACCGTACAAGATGTTGCTGACCGCTTAAACTTATCGCCTAACTATTTAAGCAGCATGCTCAAATCCTTAACTGGACAAAGCACACAACAACATATTCATAATACAATTATAGAAAAAGCTAAAGAGCAATTGGCAACACCACTACTCTCTATTAGCGAAATCGCCTACAATTTAGGCTTTGAACATCCAGCTTCATTTACCAAACTTTTTAAAAATAAAACAGACATGTCTCCTTCTGAATTTAGAAAGACGTATAATTAATAACTAGAGTAAATAGCAATCAAATATTTACTTAAATAACAATTCTTAAAAAGATGCTTCTATAGCTTTTCTTTTTGGTTTCTAGTCATCATTATTTGTTAACATCCATAAACAATTGATCAACTTTAGACCTCAACGCATCATTTGGCAGCACTTTATAAAACTCCTCAAGCAAATCTAAAGACGTTGGTTTTTTTGGATATTTATTATTAGCTAAAAACCTTCTTAGCGCTTGATTTACCTTATCTTCACCAATTAATTCAGATAATTCCACCATAGCAATCGCACCTTTTGAGTAAGCTATATGTGTAGCTCCATAAGGCACTTTGTATAAAGGCGGATCTCCATAAAGTCCTTTTTCGTTGTCATAAATTTGTTGATGAATTTGAACACGTTCCATCATACGCTCTTTACCATACAGCTTTTTGTAAATCATCATTTCAGTATACATGGCTAAAGACTCTGTAAGCATGGATGCACCTTCCCTTTCATCTGGGTTTATTTGGCTATTTCCCCACCAAATGTGAGCCAATTCATGACCTGCCAATTCATTAATAACATCCTTGCTTGGATCACTATCTATATTAGCGTGGAAAATCATGTTTTCGGTCATAAAAATAGTTGCTGGATATGCTGTAGCTGCAAATCCGCTTGTAAAAGAAGACACCTCAACAAAGCTTATTTTTTCAAAGGGATAGACATTAAAATTATCGATACAATAATCTAAACTCAATTTAGCATTTTTTAGTAGTCGGTCTACATTTTCAAAATGCATATCATGATAAAACACTTCAATCACTACATTACGATGCTTGATAGATTGCTTTTGGTACTTAGCAGAGGCTACTGCAAATCGAAATGGAATACTATCAGTTTTATACTGCGTAAATGACCTATCGTTTTCAGACCAAGTTTTAATTACATCGCCAATTCCCATAGGCGTTTGATTGTTTTCTGTAGACACCACTAGATCTAAATTGATAAAGTCATTTTTAAAAACTTTTGGTGCTTCAAGCGTCTTTAAAGGTGTTGGATTTCCAAGTTCGTAGGCTTCTCTTTTTTGCTCGTCCTCTATCTCTTTATCTGATTGGTATCCCAATGATGGATAATAATTACTAATACGCATAAACGAACCATTATTCACGATAGCATTAAACGATTGATGTCCATTGACAGCATACCATTTGTATGATAAATGAAACTCTAGAATCGCTGTGTCATTTGGCAATAAAGGTTTATTAAGCTTGATTTCTGACACATGCTTATCGATTGAAATAACTTCATTCTGTATTTGAAGTTTTGCGTTCTCTAATTTTAAATCAGCGTGAAAATTGAGTAGAATCCTATGTATCGATTCATCTGATAGATTTTGAAGTCTATACTTTCCTTGAATCTCATAAGCATTTTCAGAAGGATACAAATCTATTTTTGTATCTACATCTGTAATTGTAGGTTGAGATATGTTTTCATAATGACGGAAATTCTTTTCATAATTAACAGCTTCAATTAGTTGAGCCTCTTCATTTTTTGGTAAATAACCCTTCATAAAATTGAAACCTGTAAAAACGCTCAATCCCAAGAAAACAATGACAATAAAAGATTTGATTTTAGACCATCGTTTTGATTTCAAATATGAATTAAAAATCCACAATAACCCTAAAAGACAAATTCCAAAAAGCGATCTATTTGAAAAAGCTGACAGGTAAGCACCATAACCATTTAGGTCACTAAACACACCCTTAAACCCTGAAAAAACATGTAATAATGGATAGGGCAACAACATCTTTATTAATGGTGTTGTAAACGCTACAACCGCTAAGATTGAAACACCTAAGGCTACATATTTGCTATTGATGATACTATTGATGAGAAGTAGCAATGTACCAAAAAGGAAAAGCGGAATAGTATTAAATATGATAACTCCAAAATAAGCCAACCAATCAACTTGTGAATATCCATAACCGATTTGAAAAACTAATGCTAGTACTATAAGTAGCGTAGTTAAGAATACTAATAATACAGCCAATGACATTAAGTGTCCTTTTAGCTTTGCTTTTGAAAAAAATGCACTGTCTTCAATTAAGTAAAAATTGGCAGAGCTACTTCTCCAATACATGTCATTAACAAAATACACTAAAATGAATCCTCCTAACAAATGAAAACTTTGAGAAATAGCAGTCGCCAAAAGTCCAGAACTGGCATAATAATTTGGCAAACGTATGCCTTTATCAATATCTGAATACATTTCCATACCAACGAAAAATACCAATAGCATAGAAACGGCAACTATAGTTACGCTTTTAAACAGGTAAATTAAATCAACTTTTGCAAAGGAAATAATTGCGTTTAATTCTGACTTAAAACCAAAATTAAGAGCAGGTGTTTTGACTTTTGTTAATTTGACTATTGCGTCTTTAACGTTATGTTTTTTACGCTTCAATGTCTTTTTACTTGTCGCTTTATTAAACACATAAAAACGATAAGAAATCACCAAAAACAACATTGACAATAGCACATAAACGATACGATTGATAGCCAAAAAACCTTTTAGTGGCACGATGAATTGATTCTTTTCAGAAACACTTAAGTCTCTAGCCTCAAAGAAATAGGCAGATGTTCCAAAAGGATCTAACAATGATGATAGCTGTTGTACTTCTATAGATTGCGGAATGCTTCCTGCCATAAATGGTGAATTAGAGAACACCAATAACACCATATAAAGCACATACAATAGCAATCCTCCAATGACCACTAATAACTTCTTACGTGTGGTGTAAGCAATCATAAACAAAACGCTACAAACGAAAAAGCAGTTTAAAACTCCGAAAATTAAAAAGGGATAGAGATACGACCAAGAACTAAACCCTAACTGCATTTCGCTTCCTGTTCGTATGTTTTGACCAATAACGAAACCAATAATTAAGATTGAAAAACTTACAAATGTTTTTATCGTAAATCCTGAAAACTTCCCTATTAAATAGGTTTTAAGGGAAACTGGATATGAGAATAACATGATATCAAATTTTGTATCCCATTCCTTAAACAGAATCTCTAAGGCAAATAAAATAGCCAAAAATATCATGGACAGACTCAACAAAGCCATCATAAATCCAATGGTGTATGGTGAATTAAGATAAATACCTTCACCGGCAGTTAGGTTAAATTTATAACCACAAAACCATCCTATAACCAGCAATATGACACTTGTTAATCCTAAAACATAACGATTTGCGCTATGCTTTAATTGAAATTGAAGTATAGCATTCATAATTAACTATTTTGAGAAAGCACATTAAAGTATACGTGCTCTAGTATTGGATCAACTGGTAAAAATCCTTCAGGTTGTAAAGGTGCAACTACTGTAATTTGAAGTTGGCGTTCTATAAGTTGTTGACTGATAACATTGAGATCTGATTGGTACATTTCCAACTCATCATTAGCAATACTTTTTGACCAGATTTTACCTTCTAATTCTGTGATTAATTCTTTGGGCTTTCCTGTTTTAAGAATTCGACCTCTATTCATGACAGTCATTTCAGAACACAAGTTTTTCACGTCTTCAACCAAATGAGTAGATAAAATCACAACAACCTCACTACTAATATCACTTAAAAGCGTGTTAAACCGATTACGTTCTTCTGGATCCAGTCCTGCTGTTGGTTCATCGACAATAATGATTTTTGGATTGCCAAGTAAAGCTTGCGCAACTCCAAAGCGCTGTTTCATACCACCAGAAAACGTGTGTACCTCTTTATCTCTAAAATCCCAAAGGTTCACTTTTTCTAACAAATATTGAATCTGTTTTTGACGTTCAGTTTTGTTATTAATCCCTTTTAAAATGGCTATGTGATTTAATAAATCATAAGCATTTACTTTAGGGTAAACTCCAAAATCCTGTGGTAAGAACCCTAGATTTTTTTTAATATAATCTGCGTCTTCTACAACATCAATGTCATTAAATGCAATTGAACCTGAAGTTGGCTTTTGTAAGCCTACGATTGTTTTCATTAAAGACGATTTTCCAGCTCCATTAGGACCTAACAAACCAAACATCCCATTCTTTATTTCTAGGGAAATTCCATTAATGGCATTATAACCATTTTTATAAGTTAGATTTAGGTTGTCGATTTTTAATGTATTCATAATGTTCGTTTTTGATTGATTATTAATTGGTCTAGCCTTGGGTTTTACGCAATTTATCTATTGCTATTTGCAAATCTTCTTCTTGTCCTTGCTTGTATTTTTTAGATACCTCAATACCTAAAAGATACGTTTCTATCGCTTTTTCCTTTTGGTTGGTCTTTTCATATAATTTTGCCAATTGCGTCAATAACCCAATGTACATTGGATAGGCTTCTGAGGCTTTTTTTAGTACAGTTATAGCTTCTAAGTCATTCTCTTTATTGACCAGAACCGAAACAAGATTAAAATAATCTTCAGCAGGTCGTCTTGCCATATTGCCATACTTGGTTTTCAATTGTTCTTCAGCATCTAAAAAGCTATTATCACTAAAATTACTAATTAACTCATCGCTTAGTTTTAAATCAGAAAACAAAAACTTTAAACCATTGTAGTTCAACAGTAATCTAGATGCCATATGACCTTCATCTCCTACCTCTTCATGCAGCCATTTAAAATTTTTCGGATTATGTTGCTTTACAACATCAATATATCGCTTCAACTCCTGTCGCATTCCCCAACCGTCTCCACCACCAATTCCGAAGTAGACTGTTTTGTTTAGTATCCTATTGGATTTGAAGAAAGTTTTTGCCTTTTCAGTCATTTCTTCTTTGTTCCACCACAATGCTGGTGCTTGTATAATAAAAGCATCAAAAAGTTCTGGGTTTTCCATGAGTGTGTAAACACTAAACAAACCTCCAAAAGAATGACCTTCTAGAATACGATAAGGGTGAGTTCTATAATTGTTATCCACAAAGGGAATTAACTCCTCACTTAAAAACTCTAGAAATTTTGGTGATCCTCCACTCTGTGGTAATCTGGAATTCCCAGTGCTTCCTTGTAAATCCTTTCCAGCTTTTGAAGGAGTAAAATCTCTATTTCTGTCCAAACTCTCTATACCAACCACAATTATAGGTGGAATTAATCCCGACTCAGTTAACAGCTCAACAGTTCCAACGATATGTTTTATGTTTTGCAAACCATCTAAGACATATAGTACTGGATATTCTGCTTGGTTATCATTATAGCCTACAGGTAAAGAAATAATTACAGGGCGTTCTTCATTTAAAATATCAGACTGAATTTTGTGTTGAGTTCCTAAACCCAACAATTGATAATCTTCAGTCATTTCTATTTTATTAGCTAACTGTGCATTTGATTGATGACAAGACAAAACCACAATGGTAATAAGTATAATATGCTTAATTAATTTAGCTTTCATAATGCTAATTCTTTTAAATTCTTATAGGATTTTGTTGTTCCCTTTGTAATCATATAAAGTGTTAATCCTACCTCACCAAGAGCAGCGGCAACTCCTACAATTAAAGCTGTATAACTTTCATAACCTGGAACATTAAAATTTCCAAAAGTTTCAATAAGATAACCTGCTGAAGCACCTAATAACAAACCGCCAAATACTTTTGGAAATACATTGGATTTGTATATAAGCATAGCGAGTAACAAGCAATGAATACCAAAAAATCCTCCAGCAATTAAATATCCATAATGATGCGCTTCCATCAATAGACTGCTCATTTCCTGAGCTTGTGCTTCACTGAATGCGCCTGACATTCCGCTTGTTTCCAGCACCTTCAAAGCCATGTAGTGATTCAATAAATTTAAACTTCCTATCGCTGGATGTGCGATAAGTCTAAAGGCCGAAGACACCATTGCTAAAGTTTTATTGAAAGGTTTAAATATCTTATACAGCAGTATAGCTATTACTGCATCTAAAAGGAATGCTATTAAATCTGTGGTTAAACCTAATTGAAACAAACCTTTATTTTGCAGTATATTATTTGCGGTTTCTACAGCATTATCTGGTACAACAAGAGTTCCTCTAACATACCCTTGACTAAAACCAGCACAAATTATAACCAACAAGTAAAGTAATCCTGTGAGTCTAATCTGTTTTATACTCGCTAACGCTTTTACACTTTTCATGATTTCGACGTTTTGATTTATAAGCAAAATTCAGAAATAGGCACTTATTTTTATTGACTGTTAGTGCCAAAGATTTGATAATTCGGGACAACGCACTTGTATACGTTTATGTTACGTTGTAATTAGTTCAACTCTTTCAATAATTTCTCTGATTCTTCTTTCATCAAATCTTTAGAAATCAAATCGTTTGCAATGCGTCTTGCTTTATCTTTCTCGCCTAACGACACATAGGTTTTAGCTAATAAATACTGTAGGTTTTCATTAAAAAAGTGTGGTGAAGTCAACTCTACTAATGCAATACCTTTCATCAATTCCTCATTATTATCAGTCGATGCTAAAATCTTGTAATAACCATACGCAGCTACCAATGGTAAATCGTAATTAGCATTGTTCTTAGCGAGTTCTTCTTCAGCCCAAGCTATAGTTTTGGTGTTATCCAACACCTCCTGAATTAAATAAGCACTTCTTTCATCATTATAAAATTCCCTTTTTACAGGCGTAAGTCCTAAAGATTCCACAACAGCTTCTGCTGATTTTGTTGTTGAAAAAGGATTTTGACCTGTTACAAATTTTCCTGAAACAACAACTTTTGAAAGCATAAAATCGGTTTGTTTAAAAATAGCTCCTCTTGATTCTAATTTGGTTTCTAAACTAAATGGAAACTCATTTACCCATTTTTTCCCAAAAAGTTCTTCTTCTATGTTACAAAAACTAGTTAATTCTACACCGTTTATAATGTAATCTTTATCATCAACCACATTTACAAAAGCTGCTGGACCGTGACACACAGATGAAATAACAGTATGCTCTCTTTTGTATAAATTCAATATAATTTCCTGAAGAGAAGGGTCGAAAGGCAAATCAAACATAGCACCTTTACCTCCAACAATATAAATAGCATCGTAGTCATCGGCATTTATGTTTGCCGTAGCTATGGTGTTGTCTAATAAGCTTAAAGCCTGTTTGTCTTCCAATAGTGTTTTGTTGTATAACTTTTCACTGTTATACTTATCTGGCTCTGCTTTGCCGCCTTTTGGGCTAGCAACATCAATAGATAAATTATTGTTTTTAAAAATTAAATACGCTTGAGAGAATTCATCAAACTCATAACCTGGTCTTACAGATCCCATATCTTTTCCGTAACTGCTTACCACCATCAAAACCTTTTTCTTGGTATTTTTTGTTTGAGAAAGTAGGATGATTGGTAAAAAAAGAACGATACATAAAATAGTTTTTTTCATTTTTTGATTGTTTTGATTGAATAAAGAACACGAATGAAAAGCAAATTTGTTACTTCAAACGTTTTTTGTTCAATGACAAATGTCAAACAATCTATGTTTTATGTATTGACTTTTTAAGCCAAAAAATTGATTATTGAGGACAGTATAATTGGCTACAGGTTTTTGCGATATTCATTAGGCGCTTGACCTGTCCATCTTTTAAACGCTCTATTAAAAGCGCTTTGTTCAGAAAAGCCTGTTAAAAAGGCAATTTCACCAACCGATTGTGATGAATTGGAAAGTAATTGAGTAGCTGTTTCGTGTTGATTTTTTTGAATAAGTTCTCTAAAAGACAGATTTCTATCAGCCAATCTTCGTTTTAAGGTTCTTGCACTCATACCCAAATAGTCACCAACCTGTGAAATGCTTGGTATACCACTAGACATAGATTCTTTTAGTAGCTTATTGATTTTAGAAGTGAGCACATCTTCTTGTTCGCTTAATTTTGATTTTTCCTGCTCCATACGTTCCAGCAGAAATTGATGAATAAATTTATCGGCTTTTATTGTAGAGATCTCTAATGCTTTAGAGTTAAAAATCAACGTATTTTCAGTTGCATTAAAGTTTACAGGACAGTCAAAATATTCAGAAAAATAATCACTATCAGAAAATGAGTGTTTAAAATTCACCTCAATAGGCTTAATGTTTTTACCTGTTACTTCATTTAAAATTCCAACCAGCATCACAAAAGAGGCTTCATTGGCTGTTTTTATACCTGTTCTGTAAACCTCTCTGTTTAAAACAAGTTTAGTTTTATCTTCACACGCTTTCAACTCTATACTGCCATCATCAGTAACCAAAACCATGTAACGTTTTACATTGTTTAACACATCGATAGCTTTTAAGCATGTTTTCCAAGATAAGCCTAACGTTCCATAATCTGTAGTATCTAGTTGCTTGCCTTGTCGTAATCCAAAACCTGCTTGTAGCTTATCTGCTGCCAGCTCATACACTTCTAGCAACAATTCCATTGGCACACGCTTATTCTCTACTTTATAATCTAAAAAGTGATTAAGTTGCACTTTAGCTAAACCTTCGGATAAGGCAAGTTGAATAGCTTTGTTATATATTGTTGAAAAAACAACTGCCATAAAAGACACTAGGTTTTTAATGACTTTAAACTACTTTATTTAAGGACATTGACAGTCCTTTATGAGTGTTTAAATATCAATAATTGAAACCAAAAAGATAAACAATTTTTATTATCGCTAATTCTTTTAGGGGATATTTTGGTTGAATTGCTTTTTAAGTGAGTTGTTTCCCGACACATATAGTAACGCTACCTGTATTCATTGTCATAGCGAATGTACAATACAAATTTGGTGCAACAGATAATAAGTTAGCTTAAAAATAGAATAAAGAACAATAGATGATAGTACTTATCTAACCAGAATTAGCATTCATCTGTACTACAAGTATTTTAAAATCAATCACTTTTTAGGTTAAGCTCTAAGAGCGAAATCGGAATATCTCCATACTTCAATAACTCATTATGAAATTTTATATATTCAAAATCTTCTTTCTTTTTCGCCTCATCCAAAAATTTAAGAAATACATCTGAACCATACTTATAGGTAATAACCTGTGCAGGCCAACGTTTCATTCGATTAATTTCTCGCCAGCCAATAGCATCTTGATCTACGATATGCGCTTTCCAAAAGGAAATTGCCTTTTCGTCTGACCAGCCATAATAATTTATACCCACATCTAAAACAACTCTAACAGAGCGTATTAAATCCCATTCCCATTTACCGTATTCATCATATATGGTTTTATAAACACCTAACTCTTTACCAAAATGTTCCACATAAGCACCCCAACCTTCTACAAAGCCAGAGTACCAAAACAATTGCTGTATATCTGTACGTTTTATAATAGCATTAACCATAATTTGGTAATGATGCCCTGGAATGCCTTCATGAATATAAATCCAATCTAACTGACGCTCATTAAAAGACTCATTAAAATAATTAAAATAGAATGTGCTATTGTTATAATATGCAGGAACCTGTGAAAGAGATTCATTTGTACCTTGAGTTATATTTACATCAGGTATACTATCAATATATGGGAAAAAATTTGTTGCTTTTTTGGCAACTTCTCTTTTGGTGTTCTCAAATGCTTGCTGAATATCCTCAACATTATGCAAAAAAAATGAAGCATGGTTTAAATACTCTTGAAAGGCTTGCTCTGAAAGTCCAGATCTTATTTGCAAGTCTTTCATATTGGACTTAACTTTTTCAATCTCATCTAATCCAAATTGAAACATTTCGTCTGGTGTTACAGTTATATCAACCCATTTCTTCAATAAATAAGCATACCAATTTTTTCCATTCTTAATAGTGTAAATACTCTTTTTATCATCCAACTCAGTTGCATCATCCCATTGTTTTTCCAAAGAGATACGTTCTAAATTCAATGCAACTTCGTAATTCATAATGTGATAATCTAATTGCTGATATTCATTTAAGTTTTTAACATCCACATTAGTTAATTGCTTTGCAACCGTTTTAAAAAAAACCTCCTGCTGAATTATATTTTCAATTGGCTTAATCGACTTTAAATTCTGTACATAATTAGCTTGATGATATGGTATTTGTAATGCGATATAATTCTTTACAAAATCTTTGCGAACAGTTTCAAAGCTTATATTCTGAGAACATAATAATTGTGAAACCAATAAAAGAATCATTACACTATGTAATTTACTATACTTCATCATCTCAATCTTCTGTATTAAATTGAACTATAATTGTTAATGCTATTAAAAGCTGGAGTACTCTTCTCTCTTAATGATACAAACTTTACCTCATCAAATGAATTAGCAACCTATGTGAGTTTAATGAGCTTACCATTATCAAACCATATAAAACAATTAGCATCTTTCTTTTCGTTATTATTTAACTTTTGCTTTCATCCATTTAATACTCTCTTTTCCTAACGCGACACTATAATTGTCGCGTGCATGTGTCATGTAAGTACCATTTCCTAAAGTTTCGGCATTATGCTGCATTGAATCAAAATTCACAAAACCATGGTCAGCTTTCTTAACTACAATAAATTCTCCTTTACCTCCATTTTTATTAACTATATCAGCTATTTTTTCTGCACTTTTTGGACTGATTGCCTGAATATCAAACTCTCCGTACATTGCCAAAACATTGGTCTTTACTTTTGTCCAGGCTTCAGGAATATTTACATCTGCTAAATTTTGCCAAAAGTCGAAATGCCGTCCTATGTATTGGTTTTGTCTAAAATTGACTTCATTATCTCTAAAAAAATTGGCATAAGCTTCGTTCTCAAGAATTTCTGAACCTGAAAGTTTATTAATTAAAAAGTCTTCATTAAACTTTAAATTAACCTTATTATCTTCTTTAATTTGAGAATCTGAAACACCAAAATGCTTTGGTTGTATGGTATATAAATCTACCATATAATCGTACCAATTCTGAGCTATGCTTCCGTAGGTTAAAATGCCACGAGGTGATTTCATTTCGTTTAAAAGTGGTGCAATAACACCTCCCATTGAGTGTCCAAACATAAAGATGTTATCAGTATCTATTGTTTCTTGTTTCAACAAGTCTTTATAACCTTCTTTAAATGCAGTAAGCTCTTCATCAAAACTTATTTGCATACAATGCTTACTGCTCTTACTATCTCCTACGCCTGGTTTTTCAACCCTATAAACTGCAAAACCAGCATTAACCCAATCAGACATTAACTTTTTTGCCGGATTATCATCGGTAGTTGTTTCAACAGTTCCGCAGGTATAACCTTGTAAAAAATACACAACAGGAGCCTTAATTTTATGTTTAGGTGTTACCAGAATACTTCTTAGGACATTACCTTCATAAACTACTTCACCATAGGTAACATCTCCATTTTCAAAAGTTTCTATAGGTCTACCCAATAAAGCAGTCGATTTAATTTTCTTTGAATTGCCTGAATAAAATTCAGCTTCAATGTAATCTCCTTCATACATCTCACCAGTAATTGCTAAAACATCTTGAATTGTTCTAACAGATGACCCATTCAATTTTGTAAGTACATCATCTTGCTTTACTCCTAAATTTGCGAATGTTGAGTTTGGCATAACAGCAGTAATATGCACTCCTGTTTTAACCTTAAAATTGTGCTGCATTGCAATACTATCGGTTAATGTTTGCATCATGATACCTAACATACCTTTACGCTTTAATGTTTGAGATTGTAATGTTGTTGAAGCAACTAATACAATGAGAATATATAAGTATTTAATTTTCATGTTTAAACTTGTTGTTATATTGATTATCATATTAAAAATGGGAGAGATTTATCTTGATGAGAAGCAACCAGCAAACTTCCTTTAATTTTACAAACTCTTCCTATTTCATTCAAAGATTTCTTCAGCTTCTTGGTAATTTGTAAGTGTTATTTTCAATTTCGATAATAATTTCCTTTAATCGTGATTGAAATTGTTCTGGTGTTGTCTTTAGTGCTTTTCTGACATCTTTTAATGCCGCTTTCTTATTATTCAAAAAATATTGACTAAGCCCTCTATTTAACTCTAAAAACCACGTATCAGGATTTGATTTAAGTGAAATATTACAATATTCTAATGCATCCTGATAAAAACCATTTTGAAGCAAGAATCTGCTAAAACCATTTGCCTCATAAACTGTAGCATTCAATTGCTTTGCTTCTGCAATAGTAGTTTTAGCTTCTTCAGTTTTGTTCAACTTTGTTAACAATCTGATCTTTGTTGAGATATTTGTTAAATTCTTATCTGCTGCAAAACCTCCATAACCTCCATTTATAGAACGATTAACCCACTGCAGTGCTTCTTCTAAATTAGTGTTATGTTCTAAACACCATGATGCGGCATCATTCCATGACTGCCAATGATACGTGTTAATACCTCGCAATTCACTTCTAAAACTTTCTACAACAGTTGTATTTAAATCAACTTCTACAGTAAATGGAATTCGTTTTTCTCCCCATTCTAATCCTACAACTAAAGAACTTTCTGTTCTGTTTAAGAATTCATAATCTAATTGTTCTGATTTTGCACAAGATTCCGATGATACAGAAACCCGAAGACTAACATCATTTTCTACATCTAAATAATAACTTCCCCATTGGTCATAATTGTGTGCGAATAATAAATCATAGGTGTCACCTTTAGGTATAATATGGAATCCATATTTTCCAGATTTTAATAATTTACCTTCAATTTTCACATCTGTACTAAATTCAATAACAGTTGCCATATTAGCTCCTGCTCTCCATGGAATAGGATTACCTTGCTGTGGAATGATACCTGAGTTGTTCCAAACATCCCTACCTTTTAATGCTGGACTACTATAATCTATTGTGATTTTTGTGACTCCAAGCATTTGGCTCTCTTGAATCTTAGGGCTGGTTTGAGGTATACTTAAAGTGTGAAATTGCGCATATAGACTTATGGTGCACAACAATGTAATAGCTGAAAATACAAACGATTTATTCATTTTTAGTTTTTTTAAAATTTTAAGCTAAACTATGCTGATAAAGGTTGTTTAATCTCCTAATTCGTGAAATGTGGAGATATTTTTATGAGGATTTTAACAGAATCATTTGAAATCGAATAAATATATTTGTAAAAAAAGGTAGGATGGACACATCAATAGCGTTAATAGTTTTTTCAAGTATTGCAGTTACTTCCTGTGTCTTTTTGGCTAGTTATTTTTTGTTTATTAGGAAAGAATCCAAACTACAAGATTTGACTTTAGGACTGTTGTTCATAGCTATTGCGCTAAGAATTTTAAAGTCTATTTTTTATTATGTCTTACCAGAAATTTCGCCTATTGGAACTGCTTTAGGCTTTTTAGGTTTTGCTCTTATTGGACCTTTGACTTTTACTTATCTTTCGCTTAACAAAAACAATCATAAAATCTTAAAACCAATTCTATTATTGCATGTTTTATTCCCAGTGATTGGTTTTGTTATCATACTCATCAATAGCAATTTTGCCTATGATATGTATTTATTAGCAAACGTTAGTTTTGCTACCTATCTGGTAATATCTGCTATTACATTCATTTCAAAACCAAAAGAAAATAATTTAACCCAATGGCATAAAGCTTTGTTTTATGGTTTAGTAGCTTTATCAGCAGTATTGATTTATCAGCTTTTAGGAGAAACAATTTCTGCATATGCAACAGGTATTGCTCTTTCTTCAATAGTTATTTACTTTTTATTTTTCTATGCATTACAATCGCCTTCAGTTGTAAAAAAATCAAGTTCTAAAGTTATACCAGAAAAAATGATAAGAAAAATTACAAAGGCAATGGAAGACGACAAGATTTATTATCAACCTGGTATCACATTAGCACAATTTGCTGAAGCGATTGATGCTCCTAATTACTTAGTTTCTAGAGCTACAAAAAAAATATATAACAAAAGTTTCCCTGAAGTCATCAATAGTTTTAGAATTAAAGCTGTGAGAGATAAACTATCACAACCTGAATTCATGAACGAAAAAATTGAGGATCTCGCTTACGATGTTGGATTTAATACCTCTTCTGCTTTTTACAATGCCTTTAAAAAAGAAGTCGCTATGACACCTAGAGAATATCAAACCTCAATTATGACTAAGAATTAGAGCAAATAAAGTACTTTCAGGACTTTATAAATATTGACAACACTATTACTTCCCGATACAGAAAGTAAAACTATTTATTTAATAAGGTTTTAAAAACAATAAGTACAAATTTGGTACACTAAAAAATTAAAATAAATCAAATTTTATTTTCTTAAAATACTATTAACTTTTGCAAAATCCCCAAACTTAGTCCTTTACTAGTATAAATAAGAAAGAAAAAAATCAAATCAAATATAACCTTATTCTTTTCAGATAATAACATGATCATTAATTTTTAAATATGGATATCTTTATTCTAATTTTGATAAATAATAACTACTGTCATAGTATAACAATGAACTTTTTCATGATTTTATTTAACTCTAATTGAGTTAATACCTTTCCTCATTTAGATCTTTGATTTCATTCTTTTACATAAAAAAGTGAAATTATCGTCATTTAACAGAAGTGTTAAGCCAAGAAGACTATTGCTATATATAATGTAAATCTTATTTTAAAACTTTTTTATTGGTTAAAATGTAATTTCTCTTGCTATATTTTTTTGTAAACATTAGTCAACATGTTTAATATTTAATAATCTTTTTGCAAAACGAATTGTTTTTACTTCTTAAAAAATACATATCAGACGGCAAGTCATTAAAATCAATCGTTGTATTTCCATCTACTTTTACAGTCTTTAAAAGTTGTCCTTGCACATTATACAGCTGAAAGGTTAAAGGTGTTTTTGATGTAATGGTTAAATACTCTTCCACTGGGTTTGGATACATCTTAAGTGCATCTATAGTTGTTGTTTCTATTCCCAACGTTGAGCAGCTATCACTATAAGAAGCCGTAGCATCTTTCTCCCAACTACTACCGGTTGGTGGTGTAAATCCATTATCTATTTGAATACAGGTTAAACTCGGGTTGTTTTGCGCTTGAAACAGGTTAAAATTGGTGTTGTTGGCATTGGCAACATTTAAGCCGTGTAAATTGTTGTTATAGCAGCTTAAAGTGTATAAGTCGCCATTAAGCGATACATCTAAAACTAATAAGTCGTTATCGGTACAATATAAACGTTCTAAATATTGGTTTTGATCTACATCCAAAACCGTAAGCTGATTATTACTACAATCTAAATATGTAAGTTGGGTATTATTACTTACATCTATAACTTGTAATTGGTTTTGAAAGCAGTACAAGGTTTCCAAGTTTGCATTTTGAGAAACATCTAAAGCTGTGAGCTGATTGGCAGCACAGTTCAATTCTTCTAACGCTGAAAAATCCTGAATACCATTTAAATTACCAATATTTTTGTTATAGACATTTAGTGTGGTAACAGTATTAATATTGCTTGTTAATACTTGTCCATTTATTACGGTATCGTAACCCAAATCTATAAGCACTTGCTCAAAATTAACATCAGGAATGGCTGTATACGAAGGAGTACAATCTTCAGAAAAAACGGTTACCCCATTTATTCCAGAACTTAAAATTGCATTGGCATAAGTGACATCGTCAACCTCAACACAACTTAAATTAGGATTGTCTTTTGCATCAAAATAAGAAAAGTTGGTATTGTTCCCATTTTTAATGTTAAGTGATGTGAGTTGATTGTCTGAACAAACAAGTGTTACTAACTGTTCATTTTGGCTTACATCTAGTGCTGTGAGTTGATTATTTGTACAATAAAGCAATTCAAGATTTGTGTTTTGACTTACATTTAAGGATGTTAGTGCATTTACATAAGTATATAAAGTTGTTAAATTGCTGTTTTGACTTACATCTAAGGCTGTTAGAGCGTTTTGATCACAATTCAAAGTTATTAAATTGCTGTTTTGACTTACATCTAAAGCCGTAAGATTGTTTTTAGAACAGCTTAGATACTGTAACATTTCAAAATCTTGAATGCCTGTTAAGTCTGAAATCGAGAGATTTGAAACATTTAAATACGTTATCGCCTTAATACTGGCTGTTAAAACCTGCCCATCAATAGCAGTGTCAATTCCTAAATCTATCAGGGCTTGTTCGAAGTTGGAATCTGGAATGGCTGTATAATAATCAGAGCAAGTTTCAGAAAACGATGCCGTGGCATCAATGTTAGTCCAATTTGTTGTTGCATAATTGGCATCATCTACATTGGTACAGCTTAAATCAGGATTGTTTAATGTGTTGAAATATGTAATTTGACTATTGTTGCCATTTTTCACATCCAATGCTTTCAATTGGTTATTGTCGCAACGCAACCAACTCAAGCTAGAAGTCTGGCTTAAATCTAAAGCAGTAAGTTCATTACCATAACAATTTAATATTTGTAATGTGGTATTGTTTTGTAAACTAATAGTTTCTATATAATTATTAAAACA
This sequence comes from Gaetbulibacter sp. PBL-D1, assembly GCF_050509525.1. Taxonomy (NCBI): domain Bacteria; kingdom Pseudomonadati; phylum Bacteroidota; class Flavobacteriia; order Flavobacteriales; family Flavobacteriaceae; genus Gaetbulibacter; species Gaetbulibacter sp. PBL-D1. Next base: position 134,845 of record NZ_JBNWKB010000005.1, read on the forward strand.
ATGCAACTCTTCAAGCACATTGTCCAAACCAAAATACAGATAAGAAATTTGATTATTGTAACACGATAACGTCTTTAGGTTAGAGCTGTTTTGAAAATCATAAATATACAAGTCTGTGATTTGGTTGTTATAGCACGAAAGCGTTTCTAAATTAGGATTGCTTCTTACGTCCAAAACCGATAAAGAATTGTTTTCACAAGCCAAAGTTTCCAAGGCTGTAAAATCTTCTATACCACTTAAGGTTACAATGTTTTTAGAGCTTACATCCAGCGATGTTATGGTATTAATATGATGTGTTAATACGAAATTATTCAAAACATCGTCGTATCCCAAATCTATAAGCACTTGCTCAAAATTGTCATCTGGAATGTAAGAGTAATAGCCTAGACAATAACCAGAAAAACTTGTTGTTGTATCAATATTGGTCCAATTGGTTGTAGAATATGCTGCATTATCTACCTGAATGCACGACAAGTTTGGTGAATTAGTGGCATCAAAAAACGTTATCAAGTTGTTGGTGCTGTTTTTCACGTTTAAGGTTGTTAAGTGAGCACTGCCATTAACATCCAAATGTGCTAAATTAATGTTTTGACTCACATCCAAAACTTCTAATGAATTCCAATATATTACGAGGTACTCAAGATTGATGTTATTGCTCACATCCAAGCTGGTAAATGGGTTGTTGGCACAACGTAAATCGACCAAATTAGTGTTTTGACTTATATCCAAAGCTGTTAAGTCATTTCCCGTTAACCACAAACGTTCCAATGCTGTATTCTGTGAAATGTTTATTGAGGTGAGCTCATTAGACATACATCGTAATTCGGTTAAATTGGTGTTTTGACTTAAGTTTAAGTTAGTCAATAAATTATTGGTAACACTTAAAAACTCAAGCGCTGAAAAATCTTCTATCCCTGCTAAATTGGTTAGATTCTTACTTTCTACATCAAGACTTGTCACTGTGTTTATGTTGGCAGTTAAAACTTGACCATCCAAAACGGTATCGTAGCCCAAGTCTATAAGCGCTTGCTCAAAATTAGCATCGGGAATGTTCGTGATTTGCGCAGAAGCATAAATCCCAATCATACAAGCAATCGTTGCCAGTATGCTTTTATTTGACAAATAATGTATTATTGTTTTCATTGTAAGCTGTTTTTAATGTTGTGTATGGAGGTGATTAGCCTTCGGTTTTATCTAAAACAATTGTTGATGTAGTCCCATTAGCCGTAATTTGAAGTATCAGTTCATTTTCGGTAAGTGAGATAATGGTAAATGTACTTGCTGTACTACCGCTAAAAGTGAAATCTATCTCGGTATCACTTAATACTTCATACGTCCCTGAACCTGTGCCACCTGATTGAACAACACAGTTATCATTGCTATCTAAATCGTGTATTTCCTGAATAAAAGTGTTTTCAGAAAAAAAGCGTATAAAGCTCTTTTTATAACAGGCGTTATGTGCAGGAGATTCAAAATACCATTTCCCGTCACCAGCAGTTAGTTTTTCCTTAGTGGTTGGTTCGCGCACGTAGTTTCCTGGGGTTTTATCTAATGTAAGCTCTCCGCCTGTTGGATATTGTAAAACCAATTCATTTTCTGTAATTGAAATTATAGGATAAACATCTGCTCCCGAATCGTTATTAAATACTATCTTATTATCGTCGGTAACTTCAAAAGTGTTTGCCTGTTGGCTTTGTTGCGTACAATCATTATTGGCATCTATATCATTTATTTCTCTTTCAAAAGTTTGGTTAGGCTTAAACTTATAAAAACTTGTTTTAATACATTCATTATAAATTGCTCCAGAAGACGCTTCAAAAAACCATATTCCATCACCGGCTGTTAGTTTTTCCATAGTGGTTGGTTCTAGAAGTTGTTGTGAAACATCATCGTCTTTGCTACAGTTAAATAGATTTATTGTTAAGACAAACAGTATGATTAGGCCAATTATCTTGTTCATTAATATTTTGTTTAGTATGTACTTTATTGTTTCCATTGTTTTCATATTTAAGTAGATTAAAGTTTATTGTGTAAATAAGAGTTTAGTTTATAGACCAAACATCACTTAAAAAACCTGTTCCAGTATCATCATCGCCTCCAATGACCCATATTTTATTGTTGAATACGGTAGATGTATGCCCATAGCGTTCGGTAAATGTGGCGTGTTCTACAGCTTGGTGCCAATTGGCTCCATCATTGCTATACCAAATGTCGTTTTTATTATTGCCGTCATCTCCACCTATTACCCAAAGCTTATCCCTAAAGACAACTGCAGTTTGGCTGTATCTAGGCGAAAACTCTGCTGAAGTAGCAACCTCTGTCCAGGTTATGCCATCGCTACTTGACCAAACATCATTTTTGGCGTTGCCATCACTTCCGGAAACAATCCATATTTTATTATTAAAAGTAACAGCAGAAAACGAGTGTCTTCCCGAAAACTGTGCCGATGCCGTAACTTCTGTCCAAGTTACACCGTCGCTGCTAGACCAAACGCTGTTGTTATTACCATTGACGTCGGTTCCGCCAATGACCCAAAGTTTGTTATCAAATACCAAAGCTTGGTGCTTACTGCGTGCTGTAAATGCTGAATTATTGGTTACTTCTGTCCAAGTTATACCGTCTGTAGAAGACCAAACATCATTGGTTTCATTGGTGCCATCATAACCTCCAATAACCCAAAGTTTATTATTGAATACGGTAACAGTATGCCCCCAACGACCAGAAAAATCAGCATTGCTATTTACTTCTGTCCACGTAACACCATCAGTAGAAGACCAAACGTCATTTTCATCTTCACCATTATGGTTGTCGCCACCAATAACCCAAAGCTTATTGTTAAACGACACCGCTTGATGAAAACGCCTAGGAATAAACCCAGCGCTATTAGTTACTTCAACGGCAAGATTTATCCCACGAGTTGTAAAACTAAATACGTTTGAACTCTCTGTACTCGCTTGTCCATCAGTTGCTACAACCTTCCAATAATAAGTGGTGTAATGACTCAAAGGTTCTGTTATTTCAAATCCTGTTTCAGTTATATTGTCTTGAACAAGTTTTGTTGGCGGATTTTGAGTATCCATATACAAACTATAAGTTACGGTATCACCATCTGGATCTATGGATTCTAACCAATCAAAGGTTGGTAACAAATCTACGCTTGTTGCATTATTAGGCATAACTGATAAACTGAATACTTGTGGAGCTTGGTTTTGTTGTGAAGACGAACTGCCTTCATCACTTTTACTACATCCTGTTAATACAAATACTGTAAGGAATAATATTATAATCACTTTCATAGTCGTTATTCTTTTATGATTTTTTGAGTATATCCTGTATCAATATCTTTCAAGAGGTATAAACCAGAAGATAAGTTGGTTATATCTATGGTTTTATGTTGATTCGCTACTTCAATAGTATTTAGCAATTGCCCTTGAAGATTATATAGTTGTAAAACACAAGGTTTTGATGCTTTGATATGCAATAGGGATTGTGCTGGATTAGGATAAACCGTAAGAAAATCTGGAAGTGTTTTTGGGGCTTCTACACTCAATGTTTCGTCATCTACAAAAACTGAAAAAGCACCTGCTTCCGTACCTCCAGAAGACAGGATTTGTTGCACACCGTTTTTCCAAAGTTTAGCGACATTATGGGTACCGTTGCTTTCATAGCCTGCGATATATACATCAGGTAATGCGCCAGAAACGTATATGGATTGACCAACCCCGTTATTCGATGGCAAGTTGATAAACTGTCCACTACCATTCATCCAATATATTACCCTCTGATCACCTTGATACATGGCATAGCCTGTCACGTAAACTTGATTGTTTTTCTTGAAAACTGAATATGCATTAGATTCTAAACCAGAAAGTGATGAGGGTACACCATTGACCCATATTTTTGCAACTGGCCAACTTGTAGAATCTAAACTAACAGTTTCATAGCCAACAACATAAACGTCACCACCCGTAACAAAAATACCATTAGCCCGAGCATCCTGACCGCCGTCGGTAAGAACAAATTCGTTTCCATTTTTCCAATATTTAGCCACATCTTTACTTCCATTGTTCTCATAGCCAACTACATATACATCGCCATCAGATACAAACACCGAGTTAGCCGATGAAGAATTAGAGCCATTTGTTAAAGATTGTGCCACCCCATCAACCCATAGTGTAGCTGTTGAAATGGGACCATTCCAAACATAACCTGCTGCATAGCCCACACCACCTGAAACAAATACTGACAACACACCAGCACTATTAGAACCACTTGTAAGTGCTACAGGCGACCCATTTACCCAAACCGTTGCTATTTGATTAGAGACCGCTTGAGCACCACCTGCATATACATTGTTATTTTCAACAAATACAGAGTAAGCAATGGCATGATGCATACCATTGGTTAGTGGTGGTTGTGAGGCTCCATTTTTCCAAACTTTTGCCACATTTTTGGTGCCATTGTTTTCAAACCCGCACACATACACATCTTGTGCAACAACTGTTACTGATATTAGCATTATTAAAAATAAAGTAGTAATTGTTTTCATAATTTTAAGTCTTTAAATAATTGAATGGTTAATTTGAGATGCTGTTCAACTTTGAACAAAACTGGATACAAAATTAGCCGCTATGCGTTGTCTCAACTTTCAATTATTGGACATCGTACATCTCAAAACAGACACCCTAACGCTTTTTAGACATCAACCGACTCAAAACGGACACCAAAACACTAATATGCTGTATTTTAGTATCTTTGAACAAGTAATATCACTATGAAAATTAAAACCCTACTATCTATTATTTGTTTAATGCTATTTCAAACCATTTGGTCACAGCAATTAATTCCAGATTCTTTAACTCAAAAATCTGTTGAAGACAAGATTGTTTTTTTAAATGGTAAAGGACAAAAGCAAAATGCTATCGATTCCTCTAATATTTATTTTAATGAAGCCCTAAAACTTGCCAAGACTTGCGATTGTGATTCGCTTTTGTTGTTAACACATTTCAAAAAGGCCAATAATTCAATTATGAAAGGGAGTTTTGATCAAGGTTTAAGACATCTTAAAGTATTAGACAGTCAACTTTTAAAGATACCTAATAAAATATTTGAATTCAGAAAAGAAACACTTTATGCTTATGCTTATAATCTAAAAGATGAAGACAATAAAGCTTTAAAACATTTAGAAACAGCTTTATATTTAGCTAAAGAATTGAAAGATTCAACTCGTATCGCAGCAGCTTACAACAATCTTGGAAATAATTTTTTTACTGTAAATAAAGAGAAAGCAAGAAATTATTTCCACCGAGCATTGAGAATTTATAAACGACATAACAGCCCTAAAGAAAATTTAAGAGTGGCTTATCAAAACCTCGCAAAGACATCAACAAAACTTGATAGTATTAATTATTATTCAAATCTCTCATTCCATAATATTACAGATACAACCAATGCTGTTACCATGATTCATTTTTATATTAATAAAGCAAATGCCATGCTTAGTAATAACTATTATAAATCTGGGAAACAACCTGCTCTTCAAGCCCTTAAAAGATCTAAAGCAATACAATATGATGTGGTTACCCAAATTGCTTTGGTCATGTTGGGCATGATTGAACTAGAAGAGTCTAATCCATTTCAGGCAATTAAATATTTAGAGTCTTCATTAAAATACAAAAGTTCAGGTTTAGAGAATAAACAGTCTGCTTTAGAAGCATTAGCTAAAGCTTATAAATCGGTTAATGAATATCAAAAAGCATTGGCTATAAATGAACAATTAATGACATTGAAAGACTCTATTTACACACAAATACAATCAAGTAAATTCGCCGAATTTGATGCCAAGTTCAATCTAGCTGAAAAAGACAAGGCAATTGCCCAACAAGAACTGGAGATTGCAAGACAAAAAAACGCACGCAATCAATTAATTTTTGGTAGTATTGGCTTACTTCTCTTAGGTGGAATAGCAATTCTTTGGTTTATTAATAAACAAAAACGTAAAAAGGATCAGGTTCAAATGGAACTTGAAAAGGAGCAAGAAATCAATCAATTACGAACTAAATTTCTTGGAAACGTAGCCCACGAAATCCGAACACCTCTTACTTTAGTGTCAGGAAATTTGACTCTAGCCATTGAAAACCTAGATCATAAAACCAAAGCAAAAAAAAACCTTCAAGTAGCTTTGAATAATACAAAAAAGATAACTGACGATGCTAACGAAATACTAGAATTATTAAAGTATGAAGGCCAGAAAATGACCTTAAATATGACATCTGCTCCACTTCGAATATCATTAGAGCGTATAGTATTTTCATTTCATTCTATGGCACAAATTAAAGATGTAGAGTTAAATTATAATTCCAATATTGCTAATAAAATTATTGTGTATACTGATATCAGTAAAATTGAAAAAATTATTAACAACTTACTATCAAATGCCATTAAATATGCTCCTTCTAATTCCAAAATTATCGTTAACGACATGTTCAAAAACAATACCCTAACAATTTCAGTAACCGACTTTGGTGAAGGAATTAACTACAATGAGCAAAAAAGAATATTTGAACGCTTTTATCAATCTGAAAATGCAAGTAAAATTGGTGGTATTGGAATAGGTTTATCTCTATCAAAAGAATTTGCAGAATTTTTAAATGGTAATCTGTTAGTTGATAGTACCCCTGGAGAAGGTAGTACATTTACATTGCAACTCCCTTTACAAGTTATAGAAAATACTAGTAAAAATAGTAATGAACTACCCAAATTAATACCTCAAGAACAATCAAACTTAATTAATTCAATGATAAGAGAAAGGATTCTAATTGTTGAAGATAACCCACAAATGGCGTCTTACCTAAAAGAATTACTTGAAGATTCTTATAGTTGTGATATTGCTTTTAATGGCGAAGAAGCCTTAAACCTATTAAAAACTCAAAGTTATTCCTTGATAGCCTCAGATATTATGATGCCTAAAGTTGATGGTTTTGAGCTCCGTGAAAAAATAAATACCACAGAAAAACACAAAAACATACCATTTATTTTTATATCTGCCAAAACATTAGAGGTTGACAAAATAAAAGGGTTTTCGTTAGGCATTGCTGATTATATTGTAAAACCATTCAACAAAAATGAATTAATTGCACGAGTAAAAAACCTTTTAAAAAATAAAGCTGCACGTATACAGTGGCAACTTGAAAACACAGATCAACTATCAAAAACCGAAAGTTCGGACCAAAAACTGTTACGGAAAATTGAAAATTACGTTATTGAAAACATCGACAATGATGATTTTAAAATAAAAGAATTAGCAGACTATGTTGGGTATAGTCAACGTCAATTAGCAAGAATTATGAAACAATATACAGGAATGAGTCCCGTAAAGTTCATCTTGGAAATTAGGTTACAAAAGGCATTTGCTCATCTTCAAAACAAAACCTTCTTTACTCTTTCAGAAGTTCGTTATGCCGTTGGTATCAGTTCTTCTGCCTATTTTAATAAGAAATTTAAGGAACGGTTTGGAGTTACTCCTTCTGAACTCATTTAACGTCCTTTTTCTTTCGTTTTCTAATGGATACATTCATGTGACAAAATTTTGTACCGTTTTGTACCGCGAATTAAAAAAGGTACAAATACAGAACAAAAATAGTTAAATTAGAACAAACAGACAAAAGTTCAATTCAATAATAAAATTTTAAATAATTGTTTTTCAGTTATTTACATTGATTCATTTTGAGGCAGTTTGCTAAAGTTACTTCCCGATACAATATGTAATTTACCTTATATTTATTGGGGTTAGAGCATTTGGGCAACAAATAGGATACAAAAAACACCTAAAAAGGGTAAATTAAGGGCAATCATTAATAAATTCAATTACGAATATAGCATAAAAAAACCACTCATAAAGAGTGGTTTCATACATAAAAACATCAACCGTTAATTAGCTGTTCCAGAGCCTAAATAAACGCTGTTTGACACGGTATTACCTTCAGCAGTAATAAATGCCATAAAAAGCTCGACTGTATCACCTGCATAGGTACTTGGAATTGTAATGATTTGAGATCCTACAGTTCTATCAGCACCATCAAGAATATACATTGATTCCTTTTTACTTGGATTGTAAACTAAAATCATTGCTTTATCAGTTGCATTGGCATTACCTTCAGCAGAGTTGTCATCCCAAGTAAATTCTACTTGTCCCGCAGTTGCTAAATCTGTTGCAGGGTTCAATGCTCCAGATAGATTACCTCTACTTAATAAAGCTAAAGAATAATCTACAGTAAAGTTTGGTGCAGCTCCTGTAATCGCATTATTCAACACATAAGACATTGCTGCATTAAACTCTGTTTTTTGCACCGCATAAGATTTATACCCTTTCTTGATAAAACCTAAATTCGGTTGAAGATACTCCAAAGTAACTGTAAACTTGTTTCTTTGGTTAACTTGCCCTTCTGTTCGTGGATTTGCCACACTTGAAGGCTTAATTCTCAAATAGTCAATACCTTTCCAAGAAGCACCGACTACGTTTCCTACTTTACCTGATACACCGCCCAGGATTCCTTGTGAAATAACACCCATTGTATATAAAATTTAAAATTAATACTTGTTCGAAGTTGGTTCGGACTTGGTACGGTCTTTAACCAACACAAGTAATATATGGCAAATACTATGCTAATAGATTGATTTGGTTTTTGTTGCCTTTTGTTGCCCGATTTTGCTTTTTAGAAAATAGGTTTTGAATATATGACACCTTTAAATCTGCCATTTTTGAAATAACTTTTTGAAGTTCAGCTTCTTTTTTACAAATAGCTGAAACTATATTAATATGCTTTTGTAACTGAAATTCATCACTTAACAATGAGGTGTAACTGTTTTTTAAGGTGTTTCGGCAATCATCTATTGAGATAAACGGAATAACACTCCCTTTTAAATAATAAGCATAAAAACCGCCTATTTGTAACATCATTGATAAATGATAAAGGGTTTGTTTTTCTTCTTCGGTTGATACAGACACCACAAAACAATTAGGGCAGGGATTTATTAAAGGCTTTCCGCTGTTTTGCCCTTTGTTCAGGATAAAAAAATGAGGTTGCGAATAGGTTCTTCCGATTTGGTGTGTTTTCAGTTCAAAAGTTGACATAGCTATCCAATTTAAAATTGCTTCGCTACGCTTCGCACCATTAATTTTTTAAAAGAAAAACAATAAAAAAAGAAAGCCGTATGTTCTTGTGGCGTGGATAAGGCTGTCAAGGTTTTTGGAAAAAATACTACCCTCTTTTTTAAATAATATTGGGGTGGAGATTTTTTTCAAAACCCGTAGGGCGTGACCTTTATAGCCTTGCGCGTTGGCTGTGGTAGCCACATATATTTGCTACCTTTTTTTATGTATTTTTTGTTGTTCTAAAACATCTAATATGTCTTCTTTTTTATAAAAAATTCTGTTGCCCATACGAATTGGATTTAAAATGCCGTGTTTATTCCAGGAATGTATTGTTACTAAACTTATCTTTAAATAATCGGATACCTCTTGTCTTGTTAGGATTTCATCATTTTGTTTTTTAGATAATTCTTTAAGGTAGTTTTCAATTTTAAACATTAGTTTATCTGCTACCGCATCTGCTAATTCATCTATTGTAACCTCTGTGATTTGGATTGTTTTTGTAATCATCTTGTTTTCTTTTTAGTTAATTGATTTCCACTTTTTGGGGCATAAACTCTTAAAAAAATAGGTTACAATACGTATTTGAGCATTGGATGAAGCGGTTGTATGGGTAGCGTTTTAAATAGTTGTTTGATAAAACAGCATTTAAACAAGCTACTTATACAGGATTTATAGGCAATAGCTTTTTGTTTTTTTGAGGTACGAGAAAAAGCAATATGCTATGGCTTATTACTACATTTTATGAACCTATTTTTTTATAACCGCTGACTTGGGTGGTGGGGAAAAGTGGTCTTTTATATTTGTTAACGAAATGAAACAAACAAAGACTTGAGGTAAGGAATAATTGGACTTAACGATGGTTTTGTGCAGCTTGAATGAGATAACGAATATGCTTCATTTTAATCTAAAATTTCAAATGGTTATTGTTTCAATTTAGTTCGGATTTTTATTAAAAGTTCGGATGTGAGCGTGGGAAAAGCGGCTATTTTACATAATGGCGTTATAACTACAGCTTTGGTGATGCGGTGGGTGTAGCGGCTGCTATTATAACTACCCGTTATGTAAACATAGCTTGGGGTGGTTTTTGGTGTGAGGGATGGCAACAGCTCTTTGCTTTTTTATTGTACCACTTTTTAAAATATACCCGCAAATAAAATAAGCAATGTGCTGTGTGAGGGTTGGCAACCAAAAACTACAAGTGCGGTGGATAGCGGAACAAAACAAAAGACAGAGGATTTTGAGGTACGAAAAAACTGGGTTTTGTTTTGTGGGGACAATTACCAACTCATTCGTTGTAATCTAACTGCATTTAAAATTGCTAATAATGCTACTCCTACATCTGCAAAAACTGCTTCCCACATTGTAGCTAAACCACCTGCTCCTAAAATTAAGACAATGACTTTAACACCAAAAGCTAAAATGATATTCTGCCAAACAATTTTTCGTGTGGAACGACTTATTTTAATGGCTCTAACTACTTTTGAAGGTTGGTCGGTTTGAATGATAACGTCTGCTGTTTCAATAGCTACATCACTACCCAAACCACCCATTGCAATTCCAACGTTACTTGCTGCTAAAACAGGCGCATCGTTTATACCATCCCCTATAAATGCTACTTTATTTTCAGGATTATTTTTTAATATTTCAACTTCGTTTAACTTATCTTCTGGAAGTAAATCACCTTTTGCATTTTCGATGTTCAACTCTTTAGCGACTTGTTGAGTAATGGAATCTTTGTCACCGGAAAGCATCATAATATTTTTGATACCAACTTTTTGTAATTTGACAATTGTTTCTTTGGCATCTTCTTTTAATTCGTCTGCTATTACCACATAACCAGCAAACTTGTTATCTATTGCAACTAATACAATAGATTCTACAATATTTTCCGTTTCCGCTGGGACTTCTATATTATTAGTAATCATTAATGCTTTATTACCTACTAAAACTGTTTTACTATTTACAATTCCTTTTAATCCTTTACCTGCAATTTCAGAAACGTCTTGAGCTTCAAAATCTTCTCCTTCTGATTTATACTCTAAAATTGCTTTAGCAATTGGATGCGTGGATTGTTCTTCCATCGCCATTAAATATTGCATAAATTCGGTTTCTTTCCAATCAATTGCTTTTACTTCTTTGATTTTAAAAACACCTTTAGTTACGGTTCCTGTTTTGTCCATTACCAAAGTATTTATCTTGGTCATTGCATCTAAAAATGAAGCACCTTTAAATAATATTCCATTTTTTGAAGCTGCTCCCAATCCACCGAAATATCCTAATGGAATTGAAATCACTAACGCACAAGGACAAGATATTACCAAGAATATTAATGCTCTGTATAACCAATCTCTAAATATATAATCATCTACAAAAAAGTAAGGTATAAAAGTAACACCAATAGCCAAGAACACTACAATTGGTGTGTAGATACGAGCAAACTGTCTGATGAATAATTCTGTTTTAGATTTACGTGCTGTTGCATTTTGAACCAAGTCTAATATTCTCGCAATAGAACTGTCTTCAAACTTATTGGTTACCTCAACTTCAATAACGCTTTCCAAATTAATACTACCCGCGTAAACCTTTGCTTCTTTTTGAATGGAATCTGGTTTGCTTTCTCCTGTTAACGCAGCTGTATTTAAAGATGCTTTTTCGGATAATAAAATGCCATCCAATGGAATTTTTTCACCTACACGAATTTGAATTTTCTCTCCAATATTGACAACTTCAGGCGAAACACTTTTATAATCTCCCTCACGAAATACATTGGCTTCTTTTGGTCGAACATCTAATAAGGCTTTAATATTTCCTTTTGCTCTATTAACTGCTGCGTTTTGAAATAATTCTCCTACTGCATAAAATAGCATTACTGCAACACCTTCGGGATATTCACCAATAACAAATGCACCAATGGTTGCTATAGACATTAAAAAGAACTCTGTAAAAACATCACCTTTTTTAATACTAATCCAACCCTCTTTTACAACAGGAAACCCTACAGGAAGATATGCAATACCATACCAAGCAATACGAATCCAATCCTTAAAGAATGAAACATCAAAATAATCTAAACCTATACCAATGATAAGCATTGTAAAACTTATTATTGCAGGCACGTAGGTTTTGAATGCACTTCCATTACCGTGATTATGACCATCATTATGCGTGTGTTGCACTTCTGAATTTGGTTTTAAATCTCTTAAATTGACTTTCTTTTTTTTCATTTAGTTTTGTTTTAGCAACAACTTTTGTTTTGTTGAATTGGTGGACAAGGAACTGTACCATAAGAACAATACACACAACAATCACCTTCGTTTGGTTTTAGTACCGTTTTACAATTCTCGCACTCGTAAAAGAATTGACAAGCATTTGTTGGCATATCTTCTTCTTTTTTATGTCCGCAGTTAGGGCAAGTGATTTCCGATTTTAATATGGTTTTCATTAATTTTCTTTTTTATCAGTTACTTTATAACCTGTTGCGTTAATTGCTTTCTCAATTTCCGCTTCATTTGTTTTAGTTTTATCATACTCAATGATTGCGTTACCATTTTCGTATGATGTTTTTGAGTTTACAATTCCGTTAAGTTTATTTACTTCGTGGTTTACGTGAGCTTCACAACTGGCACAAGTCATTCCACTTATTTTATACTCTGTTGTTTTTATATTTGATTTATCAACGACAACAATTTGTTTCTCTGAATTGGGATAAAACATACTTGAGTAGTATGGGAAAGCCAACAACACTATTGCGAATACTGTTACAACACCTAAAAAGGTTTTTGACTGCATAAATTTTGGTTTTTCATCCGTTTCACATTCACAGTCTATTTCTTTTTCTGGTTTTAGTTTTTGATACCAAGCAAATAGAAGAACTACTATTGTTAGCCCTATTAAGTAAGGTCTAAATGGTTCTATCCAAGAAAAAGTTGAAGCAAATCCACTTGTTCCCGCGATTAGAGCCAAAACTGGGGCTATACAACATAATGAAGCTGTAATTGCTGTAAGCAAACTTGTTATCGCTAATTTACTTTTCATAATTACTTAATTCTTTGATTTCAAAAATGCAATTAAAAACAGTGCAATGGAAGTGCAATTATTGTCCACTACATTTATCACAAATACCTTTTACTACCAAGTTTACATTTTCGGAAATAAAACCTTCAGGAACCTTGATTTGAGGTATTTTGTGGTCTGTTAAACAAACTGTTTCACCACAATTAGTACAATGAAAGTGTAAGTGTAAATCTGTTTTAATATCGCAACTACAACCTTGCTCACACAACGCATATTTGGTGATGCCCGTACCATCGTCTATTTGGTGCACGATGCCTTTTTCTTCAAAAGTCTTTACGGTTCTGTACAAGGTTGTCCTGTCTGCTTTTTCAAAAGCATTTTCAATATCACTTAACGTTACAGCAATTTCTTTTTCTGCAAGAAATTTATAAATAAGCAACCGCATTGCCGTAACGCGAATATCTTTTGAATCTAATAATTGTTCTATTCTTTCCATAATTAATGAGTGTGTTCTGCATCTCCTTTTTTCATTTCTGCTATAAGGTAATAGGCATTATTGTATGCAAACTTGGTATTTACAGGTGTTTCTTGTGAAAAAGCAACTGCTATCCAACCTCCATCTTTCTCTCCAGTTATCACTTCTATAGGCTTAAATGCCCAATTTTCCCCTTCTTTTTCTACTATAAAAACAAAGAATCTATCGCCATCTTTTACAATGGCACTTTCAGGCAATGCCTTTGTTAAAGCATTATCGGTTTGTATTCTTCCTTGAATGTACATACCAGGAATGAGATTACCTGATTTATTTTCTATTTCGGCGTGCACGTGAACCGCTTTAGGGTTGTCTTCAAAGGTTTTGCTTACGGAATAGATTTCTGCGGTAAGTTCTGTATCTGGTATAGATTGTACCGTAAAGTTTACTCTTTGACCCTTCTGTACTTTATGGACATCTTTTTCAAAGACCATTAAATCGGCGTGAACGTGATGCGTATTTACAATTTCAAATAATTCGGTTTGCGGTTCTACATATTGACCTGTTTTTACTTCAACTTTTTGCACAAAACCTTCAATGGGGCTTCGCAATGCTATGCGCTGTGCAATTGTTCCATTGCGAACTGATATAGTGTTAACGTTGAGTATTCTTAATTGCGCTTCTAAACCATTAACCATTGCTTTTGATGCTTGATATTCTGCTTCTGCTTTCTGGAAATTAGCACCAGAACCAACACCAGCATCGTATAATTTTTGTTGACGTTCATAATTTTTCTTTGCAAGCTCGCTATTGCTATAAGCGTTTAAATAATCCGTTTGCGCTTGTATGATATTTGGGTGCGATAGATAAGCCACAACTTGACCTTTATTAACCTTATCACCTTCAATCACTTCAATTGAAACGACATTTGCACCAACAACAGTAGTAATAGCTGCTTCGTTTTGTGGTGGTACTTCTAACGTTCCGTTTGCTTCTACATAGCCGCTCATATTACGTAATGCCAACGTATCTATTTTCATTTTTAAAGCATCGAATTGCTGTTGTGATAGCATTACTTCTTCGCTTTCATTATGTTCTTCATTAACTTCTGTTTTTTCTTCCTCATCGTGGGAATGACCATCATTCTCGTTATGATTTTCTTTATTTCCGCAAGCTGAAACAAAAATGGTTAACACCATTACGGTAAGAATTTTATATATTTTATTTTTCATTGTCTTATTGATTAAAATATTGTAATTGAAATGTGCTTTCTAAATAGTTTACTAATGCAGTCTGTGCTTCAAGTTCCGATTGAATTGCTTCTTTTATCAACTGCGTAAATGCAGTATAATCAATTTCGCCTTCTCTATATGCCAGTAATGCACCTGTTTTTTGCTCTTTTGTTAATGGTAAAACTTGGTCTTTGTAAAACTCCCAAGACGTTTTCCATTTGAAATAATTTTCTTTAGCCTGAACAAACCTTGATTGTACTTCCTGTTTTTTGAACGCTACGTTGGTTTCTGCTATTTCTTTATCAATTTTGGCACTTCTAACTTGTGCTTTGCTAGAACCTGATAAAAACGGAATTGAAATTCCTGCTTGATAGGTGTAAAATCCTGAATTGCCATTTACTTTTTGTAAGCCACCTTGAAGATTGAACTTCGGTAAATTATCTGCCTTTGCAGCTTTATATTTGGCTTCTGCTTCATCTACTATGTTCTGCGACATACTGTACAATGGATGATTTTCAATACTGAACGTTTCCATATCATTCTCCATCACTACGTCAAACTCATCTGAAACTGTAAAAACTTCTTCTGATACCAACCACAAATTGAATTGTTGTAAGGCAATAAGATAATTACTATAGGCTTGCGCTTTTTTATTCTGAATTTGAAACGCTTGATTTTTTGCTGCTGAATATTCTAATTTAGAAATGGCTTCGACTTCATAATTTAAAGCTACTGCTTGTTCAAATTTGGAATAAATGGAATCCAGTTCTTTATACAAGTTATAGTTCCGTTTCATTTGATAGCATTTTGACCACGCCTTTTTGACTTCTAATTCCAATTCCAATTCGGAAAGTTGAAAGGCTTTTTGTGCTAACTGAATGCGTTGTTCTTGTAACTTCCTTTTTGAACCAATACCAAACACATCAATATTAGATTGACCAATACCTATGGTTGTATAAATACCATTGCCACTATTAACTTCTTCTCCACCTGTAAAAATTTGAGTCGTTCCGAAATCATAGGCAGTCGCTTTTAATTGTTCTTGTTTTGTAATTTCCAACTGCTTTTGCTTCAATAATGGATAATTACTTTTTGCGAGTTTAACAGCTTCCTGTAATGAAATTTCGGGAATTGTATCATTCAACTCTTGTGCATTACTTTGTGGTGAAAAGCCAAATAGTAATAATACAACTGCTGTTGCTGTTACTAACTTTTTATTTGGCTTAAACGTAAAAGATTTGTTTTCTACCCAATGATATAAAATTGGTAAAACAAATAAGGTAAGCAAAGTTGAAGTTAATAATCCACCAATAACTACCGTTGCCAAAGGACGTTGTACTTCTGCACCAGCTGATGATGAAATAGCCATTGGTAGAAAGCCTAATACATCTGTAAAAGCAGTTAGCATAATAGGTCTGATTCTTCGTTTAGTACCTTCAACTATTCTATCCTTTAGATTGGTTACACCTTCTTCTTTTAATTCGTTGAGTCCGCTTATCATTACCAATCCATTTAATACCGCAACACCAAACAACACAATAAAACCAACACCTGCCGAAATACTAAATGGCATATCACGCAACCATAAGGCTACTACACCACCAATAGTTGCCATTGGGATGGCTATATAAATCATTAAGGTTTGAGGTAGTGATTTTAATGCAAAGTATATTAGTATAAATATGAGTAATAAGGCGATAGGAACAACGGTTTGTAATCGGTTACTGGCACGTTCTAAATTTTCAAAAGCACCGCCATAGCGTACAAAATAACCCGATGGTAGTTCCAATTGTGCATCTAATTTGGTTTTAATTTCTTCTACCAACGATTTTACATCACGTCCTCTCACATTGATACCTACATAGGTTCTTCTGTTGGTATTGTCCCTACTTATTTGCATAGGTCCCGCTTTATAAGATATATCAGCTACTTCACGAAGTGGAATTTGTGCACCTGAAGGTAAATTGATGTACAGGTTTTGAACATCTGTTATATCCTTTCGGTTTTGAGAACTTAAACGCACCACTAAATCGAAGCGTTTTTCACCTTCAAAAATCACACCTGCTGTACCACCTGCAAATGCAGATTGTACGGTTTGATTGAGCGTATTTATTTGAAGTCCGTATTGTGCTAATTTATTCCGGTTGTAATTGATGGTCATTTGTGGTAAACCCGTTGTGGCTTCCGCTTTCATATCTCCAATACCTTCAGTACCTGCAATAATTTTAGATATTTCTTCAGCTTTTTGGGATAGTATGTCAATGTCTTCACCATAGAGTTTAATGGCAATATCTTCACGCACACCTTCAAGCAACTCATTAAAACGCATTTCGATAGGTTGAGTAAATTCATAATTAACACCAGGAACGATTTCAACCGCTTCTTTCATTTTCTCAATCAATTCATCTTTTGTCTCTGCTGTTGTCCATTCGCTTTTAGGTTTCAGAATAACAAAAACATCAGCTAAATCCATTGGCATTGGGTCGGTTGGTATTTCAGCAACACCAATACGACTCACAATTTTTTCGACTTCTGGAAATTTGGCTTTTACTATTTGTTCTATTTTGGTCGTAGTTTCAATAGTTTCTGTAAGTGAGCTACCTGGTTTTAAAATAGCGTGAAATGCAATATCACCTTCATCGAGTTGCGGGATAAATTCACCACCCATTCTTGAAAACATAAAAACGGTTATCCCAAACAACACAACTGCAATACCAATTACCCATTTACCTTTTCGCAAGGCTCTAACCAATAAAGGTTGATATTTGTCTTCAACCCAATGTACAAATCTATCTCCATAAGATTTTTTATCATTTTTTGGTGCTCTTAACACTAAAGCAGACATCATTGGCACATAGGTTAAACACAGTACCATTGCACCAATCATAGCAAAAATAAAGGTCAATGCCATTGGTTTAAACATCTTTCCTTCAATACCTTGTAAGGCTAAAATGGGTAGAAAAACGATAAGGATAATCAACTGACCGAAAAACGCAGCGTTCATCATCTTTTTTGAAGCATTAGACGCCACTTTATCTCGTTCTTTGGATGTAAGCTGTTTCTTTTTTAGTACTTGTGATGCAATGAGAAATACTGTACTTTCTACAATAATTACAGCGCCATCAACTATAATACCGAAATCTATTGCTCCCAAACTCATTAAGTTTACCCAAACATCGAACACGTTCATTAAAATAAAAGCGAATAATAAGGATAATGGTATTGTTGAAGCAACGATTAAACCACCTCGCCAATTACCCAATAAGAAGATAAGCACAAAAATAACTATCAATGCACCTTCAATAAGATTTGTGGTTACAGTAGAAGTTGTTTCTCCAATTAATTTACTTCGGTCTAATAAGGGTTCAATAATTACACCTTCAGGTAATGACTTTTCAATTTGAGCCATTCGCTCTTTTACATTGGCAATAACATCATTGGAATTTGCACCTTTTAGCATCATCACCAATCCACCTACAACTTCACCTTCACCATCTTGGGTTAATGCACCGTAACGTATGGCAGAACCGAATTGCACAGTTGCAATATCATTAATAGTTACAGGAATATTATTAACGGTTTTTACCGTAATTTTTTTAATGTCTTCTAAACTCCGTACCAAGCCTTCTCCACGAATAAAATTAGCCTGATGGTTCTTTTCAATATATGCACCACCTGTATTTTGATTATTGGCTTCAAGTGCATTAAAGACATCTGTAATGGTCAATCCAATTGCGTTTAAATCGTTTGGGTCAACCGCGACTTCGTATTGTTTAATTTTACCGCCTATGGCGTTAACCTCAACCACACCTTCTACCATTGCCATTTGACGTTGTACAATCCAATCCTGCATTGAGCGTAAATCTGCAATGTCGTATTTGTCTTTATACTCTGGTGCTACTTTTAAGGTGTATTGATAAATTTCCCCTAATCCTGTGGAAATAGGTCCCATAGTAGGTTCTCCAAAACCAGCTGGAATTTGTTCTTTGACTTCGTTTAGTTTTTCGGCTACTAATTGACGAGGTAGATAGGTTCCCATATCATCGTCGAATACGATGGTAACAACCGATAAGCCAAAACGAGAGATTGACCTAATTTCCTTTACATCAGGCAGGTTGCTCATTGCAACTTCCACAGGGTAGGTTACAAATTGTTCAATATCTTCTGTACCTAAATTAGGTGCTTGTGTAATAACCTGTACTTGGTTATTGGTAATGTCTGGAACAGCATCGATTGGCACTTTGGTCATACTCCAAATACCTGCTCCAATTATGGTAAGCGTAAGCAAACCAATAATGAATTTGTTATTGATTGAAAAATCAATGATTTTATTAATCATAGTAAAATTTTAATTCAGTTAAACATATCATTTTGCGCTTCGCGCAAAATAAAAGCGAAGCAATGCTTTTGTTAAAAAGCATTGCGTAAGGATATAGCTATCCTTTAAAAAACTGAATTATGCCTGTGGTGGCTGTAAAATGGAAGTGGTAAAATCTTTTTTTATACCGTTTAAGTAGAGAAAATCTTGAGAAGAAATGTATTTAAACTCAAATTTTATTTCTGCGAATTTGAAATAAGTTGCGTTTATATGGCAACATTGGCAAATACAAAA
This sequence comes from Gaetbulibacter sp. PBL-D1, assembly GCF_050509525.1. NCBI lineage: Bacteria > Pseudomonadati > Bacteroidota > Flavobacteriia > Flavobacteriales > Flavobacteriaceae > Gaetbulibacter > Gaetbulibacter sp. PBL-D1. The sequence continues at coordinate 154,329 of NZ_JBNWKB010000005.1, forward strand.
TGGGGAACATAAATCTGCATCTTGATGTTGGTGGTTATCACCTAAATCTTGAGAAATTTCTGTTTTAACTTCATTGTCAAAAGTACCTGTATCTTCACAAGGCACTAAATTTAGTGTGAAGATATAGATTGACAATATGAATGCTGAAAATTTCATTAAGGCAAATATAAGAATTTTTTAATGCAATGGTTGTGCAAAGAAAAAAGGCTTCGGATTATAAAAACCATAAGGTTTCTTGACCAAAAGGTGGTATTTCCTTGCTTTCAAAACGAGGTGCTATTTCTGCAACCATTTCAGGATATTTAATTGTTATTGGTACGTTTTGTTGACGTAAGGATTTCCAATATAGCCTACTAAATTGATACACTTGCTCTATTAGCTTTCTAATCATTTTACTATCATTTAAAGCCTCTGGTGTTGGACTTGATATTTTAAGTTTTATTGGAAATGAGTAACTTGAATTACTTGGATATTTTACAGTATTGTTATACCTCAAATTATTAAAGAGTAAATATTTATATACTCCTTTGGGACCAATATTTATATATGTACCACTCATTGGAATTAACTCACCATTCCAATTTTGGTCAAAAGCTATTATATCTTCTGATTTTGTTTTATTGATATTTAGAACAAATAGAGGACAAGGCAATTTAAGTTTATCCATCATTTCCAATACAGGTTGTATTTCCTCATCCTTCATATCCTTATAAAAGTGAATAACTATTTTTTCAGGTGTTTTGTTGGTTGGAACATATTGCCATATTGCTTCACTAATTGCTCCAGCTAATCCCTTTGTATCTGATTTACTGAAATAATGAAATTCATTAAACCTTCCATTATTTTTAAAACTGAATGCACTTGCTACATATCGTATATTTTCTTCGGTATTTTTAAATGCACCTACACCTATAACTAATTCATTTTTAGGTTTAACATTTAGTTGCCAAGGTGTACCATCTAATTTTGCTAATAAGGCTAATGAAATGTTTGTTAAATCGTATATGAACTTATGTTGATTTCTTCTAAATCTATCAAACTCTATTACTTGAGATATAATTCTTTTATATAAAAGCTGTTCTTTAACCTTATAATACACTAACCTTTTTTCAAGATTAGGTTCGTGCTTGTTAAAAGGACTTAAATAAATAGCAACATAATTAATATTAGGGTCAGATTTAAAATCTTTTATGCCTTTTGAAATTTGAGGTAATGGATTTTCTAAATCATCAAATACTATATTGACATTATTATCGAAATGTGCTAAAACACCTGCATAAATATTTAAACCTTTATACCAACTTGTACCATCTTCTAATAACTCTTGAAGCTTTTCTACTTCTTTAGTATAACTTGTATGATGTATAAAGAAGAAATGCACATTATCTAACTGACAAGGGTTTAAAGGCTTTAAATTTTTAAAATCTATTTTGGGGTTTCTACCGACACCATTTTGAAACACTAAATCATTGCTTTCATCAGTAACTTCACCTATTCGATTTATTTCTACAGGTAAGTAATCGTCATTATTAACAGGGATAACTTTCTTAAATTCTTCACTTAAAATGAAATGTTGAATAAACTTATCGATTTTGTGTTTATAACTTATGTATTTATTGGAATCATCTTTGGGTTCTGGTTTAATTTTAAACGCATTACGTAAATCGTTATTCAAAATGGCAAAAGCCTTTGTGTTATCATCAATAAATTCCTTTTCCTTATGATATTTTAATAACCTCATTTTATATACAACTTTATTAAGATTTGTTGTTGAGGTATGTTTTATAATTTCAGAAATAGGTTTTTTAAACACTTTAGCCATACCATCATAAGAAATAACTAACTCACCATATTCACTAACTTCTTTAATTTGTACTTTGACAGTAAACTTATAATACTGTGCAAAACTTTTATTTTGATATGATCTATTACCTATCCAAATTTGATTATCATTCACAAAGTTTTGACCAACAAGTTTTTTTATGCTTTTAAAGAATTTTTTGATTCGCCAATTATAGTAATGCTTTATTAAGTCGGTTGGTTGTTGTTTTAGATTGAGTTTTAAAGGCAAATAGCCTTCCTTTTCATAAATAAATGATGTGTAGATAAAATCAGGATTTTCTTCTTTTATACCAGGAAACAAATCTTCTATATTGGTTGGAAACTTTGTTTTATACAACTTTTGTGCATTACCAATTTTCTCTTTACTTAAATAAAAAGTTATTGGTTTGTCTGGTAAATCAAATGTTATGATATTAAAATAAAGTTCCTGACTCATAAGACTTGGGCTTATTAATTCTACTTCTTGCTCAATCTATTAATTTTTTGTTCTACAATTTTGAGGATTTCCGTAATGTTTTTTTCTTCTTTTAACATAAAGACAATTTTATCTGCTAACCAATATTGAAGTAATTCGCTTTTGTTTTGCTTTAATGCTTTAGCTAATGCTTCAACTTGTTCTTTACGAGCTATACGAGTACCACGTTCAATTTTACTTAAAAGTGCCGTATCAATATTCATTTGAGATGCAACCTCTCTTAATAGTAATTGTTGTTCCTCTCGTATTTCTCTGATGTATTCGCCAAATGTCATTTTAGGGAGATTTTGACTTGTCAATATCTGTCTAATGTAAGAAAAAGAAAATAAGAACTAACAAAAAGATATTAACAATTATAAACAGGAAATGAGGAAGTTAAGGATTTGAGGATATAAAGTATTTTTATAAATCCTCGTTTCCTTAAAATCCTCAAAATCCTTATTGTGCTTTTGTGGGATTTGTATAATTGTTATGTGCTTCCCTATGTATTAGACCAGCATCAACAAATTTAGTAATATAGCCTTCTGCTGTTTTATGAGGAATCTTGTTTTTGTCGGCTATATTTAGGTAATCTTGTCTTGAAAATTGATAAGGTAGTGCTTCTAAAAAACGTTCTTTACGATTGGCTCTTTTTACTTCTTTTTGTTCGATAGGTAAATCGTTAAACACCTTACTACTGTGCTTTACTAATACGCTTATCATTTCCAATGTATTTTCAAAATCTATATCCTCACAATATCTTACTTGGTTTACATCACCATCTTCCATAATGCGAAATACAGAAAACAACATTATAATTCTAAATGCTATTAACCCCAAACGTCTAACAGTTGCTATATAGTCATCGGGTTGAAGATTGAGGTATTTGGTTTGAAGCTTCTCAAAAAACACATTAAACTTTTGTTGTTGCTCGGTTGTTAGCCTTACTTCAATATCAGGATTGTTTTTTAGGGTTTTGTATAACCCAAAAAATTCTTTTCCTAATTGGTCGTAATATTCATCTAAACCATTGGTTGTATCAGTTTGAAAAACGTTCTTCCAAGTAGGTTTGATATTCATATAATAAAACATAAAACGACTAAACAAGCCATTTTCAGCACTTGGAACCAATGCCTGAATCTGCTTTGGTGTACCAGACAACACCGTTGACAAACAAGGTCTTTCAATATCTACATACTCTCTGTCCGTTCTACGATAGTAACTAATGGTTTCGTGGTGGAATGCTTTACGAAAACCATCGGAATAATTACCGTAATCACTTTTAAAAGCTTGTGCTAAAGTATCTCCTTCGGTTTCAAAAATTAACCCTCTACCTTCATTATCCGATATTAATTGATAAACACCTGTTACACTATTGTTAGCCGGAATAAACAGCATTCTTTCAGGTGGTTTACTCGGTTTTTCCATAGTTTCACTTTTGCCCTTATTCATATTATAAGTAGCCATTTCAACTTGATGCTGTTGTTTTAGGGTTTTGGATTGTTCGCGCTTTTCTTTGTGAACAGGATTTACCAAATTTTTAATTTGGTTTAATCTCCCTTTTCCTGCTGAAGCAGGTGCAGTAACAAATAAATACAAGTTGCTAAACACTTTCCGTTGGTCGTACACACCAAACAATTTAGGAAAACAGGCACTAAATGCAGTTAATGCACCCAACAACAAAATATCACGTTCTTCATTACTGCTTGATGGTTTTACTACTTGTTGCAAAAATGTTGGGATGTTGTTGTAAACTGTTGTTGGTATTGTTGGCAATGGTTGTTTTTCTTCCTCTGGATGTTGCGATACTTCAACAACTTGTTGTTGCTGTTTTGGTTTAATACCAACTTGATGCAAATGGTGGTATAAGGTTGCTATGCTTATACCGTGTCCTTTTGCTTGTAAGCATTTATTATACTGTTCGTCGCATTCTTTATGGTCGTAACCTGAATAATTTCTGCTAATTCTATGGTAGTAATCACGTCCAGCTTCACCGTATTCCTCTGAAATAGCAAAACCAATATCACGCCACTTTTCATAAGTATCAGTAATATCGATACCTGATTGTTCTAAAGCGTTGATATATGTTTCAATATCATTTGCAACAACCGTTGTCGGTTTGTTGTTGATTGGTTTTTTAGGTACTTCTTTTTGCTCTGGAACAGCTAACCAATCTTTCGGGTTGAATATTTTTGTCATAGCTTTTGATGTCTTTTATGTAGGTATGCCAATGGATCGTGGGATAAAAAACACGCTCTGGAAATGTCTTTACCCGATTGGTCTACCTCAATGTTATATGTTTGCTTTATGTAATTGGCCACCGCAATAAAATATTCATTGTGTGACACTTTGGATAAATCGATTCTAATTATCCATTTTAAGCCTTCTCCTGAAGGTGATGTAAACAACATTTCGGTTTCAAAATATTCATCGTTTAATAATTGTTGTTTTAGTTCTTCAAGATTCTGCAAATGGTCAAAATCGATTGTCAATAATGATGAATGCTCAATTAAGCTAGCATCATTTCGTTTAGAAAACACGCCTGAAAATGTTACATAATCAAAATGATTTGCTTTAAATTTTCGTGCTTCTTTAGGGTTTTTAATCGCTCTAAATTGCTCTGTGATACTTTTATACTTATCGCTTGTAATACGCTCAAATATTTGGTGTAATCTTACTTTTTCAGTTGGAAAAACATTTCTAATTGGTGCTTTATAAAAACTGCTGTAAGCATACCAAGTATCATCGGGTTCATCTAACCAGGATAATTCATCTTCTTTTTTAACTTCAAAATTTAGATGCAGTACCTCATTGATTTTTAGTAACAATTCTTCTTCATTAATGATTTTAAAATGATAGGATGCAAAATCGAATACATCACCTTTAAAATCGGTTAATTCAGTATCGTAATGCATTGCCTTATTATCTATAACATTAATTTGTAATGTTGATTTACCTCCGTTAAAAGGATTGCGGGTTACCCCACAGTCCCTTCCTTTTAAGGAAAGGACTGTTGTTTTAGGATAATACTGCCTTAATACATACGCATAGATATTTAAACCGTAATGCGTTTTCTTTAAGATGCTTTCTCTACTTATTACCATCGCATTTAAAATTTGGGTTATAATAATTGCTTTGTAATAGTTCCTCTATATCAGATACTTTGTAATAAAATTTACCTTGTATCTTGCTATATGGAATCGTACCATTTGAACGGAATGTTTGCAATGTCCGTTGGCTAATATGTAGCGTTTGCATTACGTCCTGATTGTCAATCCACGTATCTTTTAAGCGTTCTGCTCTCGTAGCTCTTATTAATTCGATACGTGCCTTTAAGTCCTTAATCTCTTGTGAGAGTGCCAAGAGTAAATCGATGATTTCAGTCATAACTAAATCCTTCCTTTTTTGATTAAGTAATTAGCTGCCTGTTGCTCGATTTCGTCTTGGGAATCCATACGGTTACGCAATAACCATTGGTCTAATTCCTGACGTTGGAAATAGATTTTTTTACCATTCGGTTTATAGTGTGGAATGGCTCCCGTACTTGTAAGTTTATACAAGTGCGATTGTGATAGTTCTAAATACTGACAAGTTTCATTGAAATTCAATACTTGCTTTTGCAACGTTTGTTGTTCTACTAACAACTTTTCGATGCGTTCTAAACGTTCAATTATTTTAACGTCCATCTTTTTATAAATTTTAATTTAAAAATGGACTTCTGCGCAAAAGTCATCCTTGATTGTCAAGGACATAGCAAATATTAAAAAAGGTGTTTGGTATAACAGAAAAGAGAAAAAACGGTATTATTAAACCATTGTAAAACAATGTTTTACACCATTTTTGGTATTATCTATTTGGTATTAAGTAGAGAAAATACCACTTTTAAAAAGTGAAGTTTTATTTGATTTGGTCAAGCCAAAAATTGGCTTCAACTAATTTTTGATAGGCTCTTTTTTCAGTACCTAAAAATCTACGGTATTCTTTACCAGCATTACTACTTGGTCCATAGCGATAAGCAAAGAATTTATAAATGTGTTTAGGCTCTATTTTTTTAGATGGTTTACTTTCAAAAAATATTCTTTCATTAAAATATTTAGTTTCTGTTAACTTAACCATAAAAGCTGCAAGTAATATTTTATTACCTCTATCCTTTATGAAGTTATATTCATCATCTATAATGCCTTTTTCATTTAACAGCTCCTCTAATTTTGCAAATTCTCTTTGTTTAATCTTATTAATAAGTTCGTTATAGGATAAGACATCATTGTTTTCCTCTCTAAAATCACCTTGTATAGCGTTGAAAATTGAACTTTGTTTTACTTGTTTTCTAACCGTTTTTATTTCTGCTCCGGTATAATCTTTTACAATTAATTCCTTTGGTGGTTCTTCTTTAAAAAAGACTTCGTGTAATTCTTCTATTGCATAAATTTCTGCATCACCCAATTCTGAAAATCGTTCTTGAAGTTCCATAAAAAGCATCATCGCATTTGCTTTTAAAAATGAAATAATATAAGCTTCATCTGATTTATCGTTTTGAATTGGCTTTAAGTATAAGGTTTCGTCAAGATCGTTATCAGAAACATAGTTACTAATTTGGTTTAGGTAATTTTTGATACGGTTATATTCTTTATCATACAAGAAAGATAAATGACCTGGTGTAGTATTGATTTCAAGTGCATCATTGATTTGATTAAAATTTTTGATGTACTCGGTTTCAATTAACTTTAAATAGTATTTACGCCTGTTAGAATACGCCTTTTTGAAGTCAATTTCATATTTAGGCGTTGTATTGAGGTATTGCTTTTTAAAGCCTTTTAAAAGCTCTTTAAATTGGTTTTCGGTTCTTTTATCATCAGTAACCTTTTCCACATACAGTAAGTCGATAAATAGGTCTTTAGCCATTTGGGTTAAGGTTTATTCTGTACGCTGCTTGTTTCTTTTTGTCGTCAATTACTTTAGCGTAAATTTGAGTTGTTTTTAAGTTCTTATGACCTAACATTTTTGATACTGTATAAATATCAGTACCTAAAGTTAGCTGCAATGTAGCAAATGAATGTCGCGCACAATGGAACGTGATATTTTTTGTTATTCCTGCATTAAGCATCCATTGTTGTAACTTTAAATTTGACCAAGCACTATAATGTAAACCTTGAAAAACTTTTTCTTCGGGTTTACCTTTATCTCCTAATAATTCTGCTGCTTGGTCTGAAATAGGTAAAGTTTCAACCCCTTTTGTTTTCTTTTGTCTGAAACGAATATAATATCCCATTTCTTTAGAATGTTGAATTTCTGACCAAATTAGTTTTTCAATATCTGACCAACGTAAACCAGTAAGCGCAGAAAATATAAAAGCACTTTTTAAAAGTGGTAACTCACATTCTGTGTTAACTGCTATTTGTAATTCATCCAAAGTTAAAAACTCTCGTTGAGGTTCACCTTGTTTAAAATACTCAACACCATTTGCTGGGTTTATTCTTAAAATACCATCCTTTACAGCTTGTTTTAATGCAGCGTTGAATTTTCCGTAATAGGAATATTTAGAGTTTTGAGATAATTTTTTACCTGCTCTTGCCATTGCATCCTTATCTAAATACTCTTTAAAGCGTTCTACGAAATCCTTATCAATATCTTGAAAACTTACGTCTGTTGGACAAAACGTTTTTAGATGTTTTAGCATACTGTTCCAATTACCATAATTACCAGAGCTTGTATTCTTTTTCTCTGCTAATGCTGTTACATAAGTAATAAAACTCCCTTTTAATTTTTCAATATCTTGGAACCCATAAATACCGTTTTGAATTTCAATCTGTCGTTGAGCACAAATAGTTTCCGCCAATTGTTTGGTTTTCTTGTTAACCTCTCTTTCGGTTTTAGTTTTAGGGTTAGGTGTAAGGTATAAACGCAAATATTCGGTTTTACGTTTGCCTTTATGATAGTAATCTAAATACAAACTTATTTTGTCATTCTTCTTGCGTTGTCTTAATGTTACTTTCATAGGATGCTAATTAAAAAGGTTTTCTATTTGCCATCTGGCTACAATACGTTTTCTTCCGAAAGGAACAGCTTTTAAACGTCCTTGTTGAATCATTCTTTGAATGGTCCATCTACTAACACCAATTAATTGAGAAGCCTCTGTAACGCTTAAAAAATCTTTATTGTTTACAGCATTTGTATTTTGAACCTCAACCACTTCATTCTTTTGCTTCATATCAGCATTAAGAGTTGATTGAATTTTTTCTTTACGCTTTCTGACCTTATAGGCTTTTTTAGCGCAAGAATTACCACAGTATTGAGTTACTGTTGTACGTGCTGTAAAAGCATTTCCGCAATGCTTACAAGTTTTCGGGATGTATAAATTACTGCTCATAAATGGTGCTTTATGTAGCGTTATGGTGCAACGTGGGGCAATATGGTGCATCATTTCGCCTTTATTTTTGCCAACAGATTTGGGCAACAAATCCGTATGTTGGGCAACATATATGAAACAAATATAGTTAAAAAAGGGCAATTAGGCAACAAAAAAGAATATGTAAACCGCTGAAAAACAAGCAAAAACTAACCAAAAGAAGCTTAATTACTTCCCGATACAGAAATTAGCAAAAATATTACCAAGTAGGTCATCATTAGTAATCTCTCCTGTAATCTCACCAAAGTGGTAAAGCGTTTGTCGTATATCAATAGCCAATAAATCTCCTGAAAGCCCAGAGTCTAGTCCATACTTCACTTTCTGAACCTCTTCAAAAGCCTTTAAAAGAGCATCATAATGACGAGTGTTAGTTACAATAGTTTCGTTGTTACGAAGAGCACCTGTATTAATTAAATTCAATAACGAATCGGTTAATTGCTCTACACCAAAACCTGTTTTTGCTGAGAGTAACTGCACGCCTTCAATCTGTTGCTGTAATGTAGCAAGTTGGCTATCATCAAGTAAATCTATCTTGTTGGCAATAATAAGCAAAGGTTTTTGAGGGTACTTATTTTTTATTTTTTCAAGTTCTATTTGTATCGATTTTAAGTCAGTAATCCCTTTTGTACTGTCAAAGAGATAGATTGTGACTTGAGATTGTTCAATCTTTTCAAAAGTCTTTTTAATTCCAATACTTTCAACAACATCTTCTGTTTCTCTTATACCTGCAGTATCTATAAATCGAAACCCGATACCTCCTATAGATAGCTCATCCTCTATAGTATCTCTTGTAGTACCTGCAATATCACTCACAATAGCACGCTCTTCATTCAATAGCGCATTCAATAAAGTAGATTTTCCAACGTTTGGTTCACCAACAATAGCTACAGGAATTCCGTTTTTGATGACATTTCCAACAGCAAACGAGTCTATCAAACGTTTTAATACAAATACAATACGGTCAACTAAACTTTTAAACTGTGTACGATCTGCAAATTCAACATCTTCTTCAGCAAAATCAAGCTCTAACTCAATTAAAGATGCAAAATTTAAAAGCTCTTCTCTCAACTTTGCAATCTCACTCGAAAAACCTCCTCGCATCTGCTGCATTGCTATTTGATGAGATGCTTCGTTATCACTAGCTATTAGGTCTGCAACAGCTTCTGCTTGACTCAAATCAAGTTTTCCATTTAAAAAGGCACGTAGCGTAAACTCACCTGCATTAGCCATTCGACAGCCTTTTCTAAGAAATAATTGAATAATCTCCTGTTGTATATAGGCTGAACCATGACAAGACACTTCAACCACGTCCTCTCCAGTGTAAGAGTTTGGATTTTTAAATACCGAAACTAATACTTCATCATACACTCGTTTATCCTCTACAATATGTCCTAAATGTATGGTATGTGTCGCTTGGTCTTTAAGTGACTTATTGTTTTTTACTGATTGAAAACAACTATCTGCTATTGCTATAGCGTCCTTTCCGGAAAGTCGTATAATAGCTATTGCACCACTCCCTGATGGTGTTGCCAAAGCTACAATAGTATCTTGATGAAACATCTTTGATATAATTTTTAACAAAAGTATTGTAAAATTACTAGTACTCACTAATTGAACCTAGTTTCTTTAGGATTTTATTAAGAAAAAACCATTGACATTCTCCTATATTCATTAGTATATTTGTGCAACTTTAAAAAGAATATAAAATGAAAAAAATACTTGGTTTTCTATTAGTAAGCTTATTACTAACTGCTTGTGAAACTACCGAAAAGCCTGATGGATATGTAGTAAACGGAACTGCCAAAGGGGTTTTAAATGGTATTAGAGTGTACTTAAAATCTAGAGATGACAAAGGAAAAGAAATGTTTAAGGACACAGCTATAATTGTAGATGAGAAATTTAAGTTTGAAGGCAAAATTGAAAACCCTCAAATGTGGTTCTTACAAGTAAATAGCGTTCCTGGAAGCAAACCTTTTATGATTGAAAATGGAGTTATAAACATACAGGTTGAAAAGGACAGTATGCATACTACTAAAGTATCAGGAACAAAGTCCAATAAAGCCTTTGAAGAATATAATCTTAAAGTAAAAGAGCTTTCTCAAAAACGCAGAACTTTAAGCATGAATCATAGACAAGCTGAAAGAGGTACAGATTCTGCAAAAACTAAACTAATCAAAGAAGATTTAGACAAGCTTACTAACGAAATGATGAGCTATCCTTTTGAGTTCATAAACAAAAACAATGACAACTTCTTCTCTTTAGTATTGATTGAATCGTTATTAGGAGGTAACAATACCGATTTAGACAAACTCAGCAATGCATTTAACAATCTTGAAAGTGACATTAAACAATCAATCTACGGAATGAGAGTTAACACTAGAATAATAACCAAAAAACAAGAAAAAGAACGTTTAGCAAACCTTGAAATAGGAAAAGCTGCTCCTGAGTTTTCAGCACCAGACCCAGATGGAAAAATGCTTGCCTTAAAAGATATGAGAGGAAAAGTAACTATTATCGACTTTTGGGCTTCATGGTGTGGACCTTGCAGAAGAGAAAACCCTAACGTAGTAAAAGTCTACGAAAAATACCACGACAAAGGTCTTGAAATTATTGGTGTGTCTTTAGATAAGCAAGGTCAAAAAGACAGATGGTTAAGTGCTATTGAAAAAGACAAATTAACTTGGCATCATGTATCTAACCTAGCTTATTTTAACGATCCTGTAGCTAAACAATATGCGATTAATTCTATTCCTGCAACTTACATTTTAGATGAAGAAGGAACAATTGTAGCAAAAAACCTCAGAGGTCCAGCTTTAGAAAATAAAATTGCTGAATTATTAGATTAACAACACACAAGCACTAAAACAAAAAAGCCTTCAATTATGAAGGCTTTTTTGTTTTTATAACTTTCCTATTTTATGCATCACAAATAAAATAAGTATTGGCACAGCTAATAAACCTACAAATAACAAATTGGTTTCAAACAACCAAGGTGCCAGCATTAGAGTTACAATATAGCCTCCTACTGCTCCACCAAAATGCGCATCGTGTCCTATATTTCCTATTCTGTTTTTCATTCCGTATATAGAATATAAAAGATACCCAATCCCAAAAATATATCCAGGTATTGGTATAGGAACAAAAAACATATAAAGTCCCATATTAGGCTCCAATAATATCGCAGAATACAACACACCAGTAACAGCTCCACTTGCTCCTACTGCACTGTAATAATATTCATCTTTATGAAAATATAACGAGAGTAAGCTCCCTAAAATTAAACTGGCAATATATACTATAATAAAGTTTAAACTGCCTAAATAAGCAATAACAACATCAGCAAAAAAGTATAAGGTAAACATATTAAAAAACAAGTGCATTGTATCTACATGTAAAAACCCAGAACTAAACATGCGTATTTGTTCTCCTCGTTTTATACTTCCTACATTAAATTTATAGCGCTCAAAAAAGCCATAATCATTAAGTCCTTTGAAAGAAATAATAACATTGGCAGCAATAATAACAATTGTAACTAAACTTAAATTACCCATAAACTGTAAACGTTTAAATAGAATATAACATATATTTGCTGATGCAAATCTAATACTAAAAAATGCAATTTCTAGTTTACATTCTGGTTTATCCCTTTTTATGGCTTATTTCTATTTTACCATTCAGACTACTGTATGCATTTTCTGATTTTGTATATCTTTTTGTCTTTCGCATTTTTGGTTACCGAAAAAAGACTGTAAAAGAAAATCTTCGATTAGTATTTCCTGATAAATCAAAAGAAGAAATTAATAGAATTACCAAAGTTTTTTACCACCACTTATGCGACATGATAGTGGAGTCTATTAAGTCCATGACCATTTCTGAAGCTGAAATGAAAAAACGTTTCACCTTTACTAATATTGATGTTATAAAAGCTATTGAAGAGCAAAATAAAAGTATCATTTTAATGTGTGCTCATTATGGGAGTTGGGAGTGGATATTTATTCTTCAAACTTATGTAAAATATAGAGGAAATGCTGTCTACAAGAGATTAGCTAATAAATATTTTGACCGATTAGTAAAACGTATTCGTGCCAAATACAACAGCTACCTTATCACTACTAAAGAAACTGTTCCAACGCTTATTGACTTAAAACGAAAAGGGATTTTAACGATAAACGGATTTGTATCAGACCAATCACCTAAGCCTAGTAAAGCATTTCACTGGAATGAATTTATGGGCTTAAAAGTACCTGTATATACTGGAGCTGAAATGCTAGCCAAAAAACTAGATATGGCTGTAGTATTTTTTAAAGTGAAAAAGCTAAAACGCGGATATTATGAAACCACTTTTGAAACTATTACACTAAATCCAAAAGAATATAAAGACTACGAAATCACTGATATCTTTTTAAAGCTGGTAGAGCAACAAATCTATGAAGCTCCTGAGTATTATCTATGGACTCACAAACGTTGGAAACATAGAGACAAAGTGCCTGAAAAGTTTTTATAATTACAACTTAAACCAATTGTCAATTGGTGTATTATTTGAGTTTGTCGCGTTCTTATGAATAAACTCATTGGTCATCTTATTGTAGTTGTAATCTTCTGCCCAAACCTTATGGTTTGCTACCAATGCTTTTAAGCTTTCGCAAACATAATTTACTTCTTCAGTTGTTGTTGTTGGGTGAATAGAAAGTCGTATCCAACCTGGTTTTCGCGTTAGCTCACCCAATGAAATTTCTTGAGTTAACTCGTGAGAAGTATCATAATCTACATGCAACAAATAATGTCCATAGGTTCCTGCACAACTGCAGCCTCCACGTGTTTGAATTCCAAAACGATCATTAAGTAGTTTTACGCCTAAATTATAGTGTAAATCATCAATATAAAACGAAAATACGCCTAGTCTTTCTTCATGTTGACCTGCTAAAATATTTAAGTGTTCAACATTGCCCAATTCACTAAAAAGCGTAGTCAATAGCTCATGCTCTCGTTTTAGCATATTGTCAACTCCCATTTGCTCCTTCAATTTAATCGCTAAAGCAGTTTTAATAGTTTGAAGGAAACCTGGTGTTCCACCATCTTCTCTATCTTCAATATTATCAAAATACTTATGTTCTCCCCAAGGGTTAGTCCAACTTACAGTACCTCCTCCTGGACAATCAGGAATCATATTTTTATACAATTTCTTATTGAAAATCAACACACCTGAAGTTCCTGGTCCACCCAAAAACTTATGAGGTGAAAAGAAAATAGCATCTAAGGCTTTTGCTTCGTCTTTAGGATGCATATCAATATCTACATAAGGTGCTGAACAAGCAAAATCCACAAAACAAACGCCTCCATGTTGATGCATCAGTTTTGCAATATCGTGATATGGTGTTTCAATTCCTGTAACATTAGAACCTCCAACTACCGAAGCTATTTTTAAGGTTCTGTCTTTGTATTGATGTAGTAATTTTTCAAGATTTTCTAAACTGAATAATCCTTCTTCTCCTGGTGGAATTACCTCAACCTTTGCGATGGTCTCTAACCATGATGTTTGATTAGAGTGATGTTCCATATGCGTGATAAAAACAACTGGTTTCATTTCGTCAGGAACAGCAGTGTAACTCTTAAGGTTTTCAGGCACTTTCAAACCTAAAATACGTTGAAACTTATTTACAGCATCAGTCATTCCACTACCACATACAATCAACACATCGTCTTCATTGGTATTAACATGTTGCTTTATAATTTGACGTGCTTTATGGTACGCTTTAGTCATTGCTGTACCTGACACAGTGGTTTCGGTATGTGTATTGGCTACAAAAGGTCCAAAATCATTAGCTATTTTGTTTTCAATAGGTCTGTACAAACGTCCTGATGCAGTCCAGTCGGTATATATGATTTTTTGAGTTCCAAAAGGTGATTGAAACTCTTGGTCAATTCCTATAATATGCTGTCTGAATTGTTGAAAATACTGTTCTAATTCAGTGGTGTTATGAGTCATTTCAGTCGTCAGCATAAGTCTGTGATTTAAAAGATAAAGTTACTAATTTTTCTACGGAAGTTTTTTTTACTAATTACTAATAGCTTTAATTTCTGAAATGATTTTATCTGCTAAAGTATCAGCTTCTTCTTGAGAAGGTGCTTCAGTATAAATTCTAATAATAGGCTCAGTATTACTCTTTCTTAAATGCACCCAACTATTACTGAAATCAATTTTTACACCATCAATAGTGGTAAGTTTTTCATGGCTATACTTAGCTTCCATTTGCTTTAAAATACCGTCAACATCCAATTCTGGTGTTAATTCTATTTTCTTTTTGCTCATATAATACAAAGGATAAGTTGCCTTTAACTCACTTACTCGCATCTTTTTCTTTTGTGCCAACAAGCTTAAAAACAACGCAATCCCAACTAAAGCATCACGACCATAATGTAACTCAGGATAAATGATTCCTCCATTACCTTCTCCACCTATAATGGCATTATTTTTTTTCATAAGCTCCACAACGTTCACCTCTCCTACTGCACTAGCTTCATAAGTTCCTCCATGCTTTTCTGTAACGTCACGCAATGCTCTTGTAGAACTCATATTGCTCACAGTATTCCCTGGAGTTTTACTCAACACATAATCTGCACAAGCTACAAGGGTGTATTCTTCTCCAAACATGTCGCCATTTTCATCCATAAAGGCTAAACGGTCAACATCAGGATCTACCACTATTCCTAAATCTGCACGTTCTTTTACAACAGCTTCTGATAAGTCGGTTAAATGCTCTTTTAAAGGTTCTGGATTATGCGGAAACTGTCCGTTAGGTTCGCAATATAGTTTTACGGTATGCACTCCCAATCGATCTAACAATAACGGAATTGCAATACCTCCTGTAGAATTTACACCATCAACTACCACTTTAAAGTTAGCCGATTCAATGGCTTTTTTATCTACCAAAGGTAAATTTAAAACCTCATCAATGTGCATATCAATATATGCTTGGTTTTTTGTGATTTTTCCTAAACTATCAACATCAGAAAAAGTCATGCTATCATTTTCAGCAATTTCTAAAATCTTAGCACCTTCCGCACCATTCAAAAATTCACCCTTAGCATTCAACAACTTTAAGGCATTCCATTGTTTTGGATTATGACTTGCGGTTAAAATGATGCCTCCATCAGCATGCTCCATAGGTACAGCAACCTCAACCGTTGGTGTTGTGGACAAGCCTAAATCTATAACATGAATTCCTAAACCTACCAAAGTGTTCATTACTAAGTTTTGTATCATTTCACCAGAAATTCTAGCATCTCTACCAACTACTACTCTGTAATTTTCTTTTTGGCGTTGTTGTTTTAACCACGTACCATAAGCCGAAGCAAATTTTACAGCGTCAATAGGTGTTAAGTTTTCACCAACTTGTCCGCCAATTGTACCTCGTATTCCTGAAATAGATTTTATAAGTGTCATGAATTTATTCTTATTTTTAGCAAATATACCATTTCAAAACCGTAAACCTAAAATCGTAATTCGTAAATTCGACCTATGAATTTTCTAGCTCATATATACCTTTCTGGAGACAACGAATTTGTAACTATTGGTAATTTTATTGCTGATGGTATTAGAGGAAAATCGTATAAAAAATTCCCAATTGATGTTCAAATAGGCATTCTACTACATCGCGAAATTGACACATATACTGACGCACATCCTATTGTAAGACAGAGCACAAAACGCTTGCATAAAAACTACAGTCATTACAGTGGTGTAATAGTTGATATTTTGTACGATCATTTTTTGGCAAAAAACTGGAAAGACTATTCCAATGTTCCTTTAGAAGTTTATGTTGAACAGTTTTATGATTCGTTAGAAGCTAATTTTGAAATGCTTCCCAATCGTACACAACGAATGTTACCACACATGATAGCTGACAACTGGTTGTTAAGTTATGCTAAAATTGAAGGTATTCAACGCGTTTTGGATGGTATGAACCGTCGTACTAAAAACATTTCTGGTATGAACACTGCTACTAACGAACTTAAGCAATACTACGCTGAGTTTGAAAATGAATTCACTTCTTTTTTTGAAGAATTAAGAGCCTTTACCAAACAAAAACGAATAGACATAACAAAAACATTTCAGCATAAATGAAAAAACTCATTCTGTTCTCACTCTTCTGTATCACTTTAATTTCTTGTAACGAAAACTCTAAGAAACAAACCCAACCCAAAACGCAAAGAGGTTTAATCACTTCAAAAGCTATGGTAGTTTCTGCAAGAGCTGAAGCTTCAAAAATAGGAACAGATATTTTAAAAAAAGGAGGTAATGCATTTGATGCTATGATGGCTACTGAAATGGCTTTGGCTGTAACTTACCCTTATGCAGGCAACCTTGGTGGTGGCGGATTTATGGTTTACAGACTCAACGATGGCACTTTTGGCGCTTTGGATTATAGAGAAAAAGCTCCTTTAGCAGCAACAAAAAACATGTATCTTGATGAAGAAGGTAATGTTATAAAAGACAAAAGTACAGTTGGTGCTTTTGCGGTTGGAGTTCCTGGTACTGTAGCTGGTATTTTTGCGGCTCACGATAAATTTGGCTCTTTACCTGTTGCTGAAATCCTTCAACCTGTAATTGACTTAGCAAACAATGGTTTTGTTATTACTGAAAAACAACAGCAACGCTTTACAGAATATGACAGTATTTTTAAAGCTGTTAATGAAAAAGAAATACTGTTTTCAAAACACACTAAAGCTAACGACACCATCAAAAACCTTAAACTTGCTGAAACTTTAAAACGTATAGCCAGCAAAGGAAAAGAAGAGTTTTATAAAGGTGAAACAGCGCAAAACTTAGTTGATTTTTTAAGTCAAAAAGGTGGGGTTATAACACTTGAAGATTTAGAACTCTATGAAGCTAAATGGCGAGATCCAATTACTTTTAATTACAAAGACATTAAAGTAGTCTCTATGTCTCCACCTTCCAGTGGTGGTATTTGTCTAGCGCAAATTATGAAAATGATTGAGCCTTTCGACATTCAACAGCATGGACATAATTCGTTAAAAGCTATTAAAGTAATTGTCGAAGCAGAACGTCGTGCTTATGCTGACCGTAGTTTTTATTTAGGCGATCCTGATTTTGTAGATATTCCAACCAATCATTTGTTGAGTGATGTATACTTACAGGAGCGCATGAGTGATTTTTCTTTTAAAAATCCTACCATTTCCGATTCTCTATCTTACGGAATAATTCCAGGTTATGAAAGTGACCAAACCACGCACTACTCTATTGTAGATCAATTTGGGAATGCTGTATCTGTTACAACAACACTCAATGGTGCTTATGGTTCAAAACTGTATGTTGATGAACTAGGTTTTTTTCTTAATAACGAAATGGACGACTTTAGCAGCAAACCAGGAGTTCCTAATGTGTATGGCCTCATTGGTGCTGAAGCCAATAGTATTGCACCACAAAAACGCATGTTAAGCGCTATGACACCTACAATTGTTGAAAAAGAAGGCGAATTACACATGGTACTTGGAACTCCAGGAGGATCGACCATTATTACATCAGTATTGCAAACTATACTTAATGTTGAGGAATTTGGTATGACAATGCAACAAGCTGTAGATGCTCCTCGTTTTCACCATCAATGGTTACCTGATGAAATTAGAATGGAAGTTAACCGTTTTCCTGATGAACTTAAACAACAACTTCAAAAAAACGGTTATCCTATCAATGAAGAAGCACCTCCTATTACCGCAAGAGTAGATGCTATTTTAGTATTAGATGATGGCACCTTAGAAGCTGGTGCTGATCATCGAGGAGATGATACTGCTAATGGCTTTTAATCGAAATAATTTAATAGTCAACGTACAATTGAATAGCAATTAAAAAAATCGCTTAACTTAACCTTTCAAAAATTAATATATGTCATCTAAAAAGATATTAAAAATAGTTGCTGGAGTAATCATTTTTATTACTCTACCTAGCCTTTTGCTTTTTGGATATCTGCATTTTAAATATGATGAAGACCTTCCTGTTGGTGTACAAAATGAGCAAGCTGACGCTTTAGCAAAAAAAATGCTAACTGCTCTTGATTATGAAGCTTATAAAAACACGAAGTATATTGAATGGACCTATAAAAAACGTAGGCATTACAAATGGAAAAAGAGCGAACATTCTTGTACTGTTTATTGGGAAGAATACAAAGTTGATTTAAAACTTAATGAGCTAAACAGCAGTAAAGCTTACGTTCATAATTTTAAAGTTGAAGGCGAACAAGCTAAAAACTTGATTGCTGAAGCCCATACATATTTTAGTGAAGACTCATTTTGGTTGGTTGCACCATACAGAGTCTTTGATGAAGGTGTTACGCGTAGTGTAGTTAATGTAAACGGAAAACAAGAATTACTTGTAAACTACCAACCTGATGATACTTATTTATGGCAACTAGACACAAACGGAATGCCTACCAGTTTTAAAATGTGGAATGACAAACTCCCTTTTGATGGTGTAGAGCTCTCTTGGAAAGACTGGACAACTACCGAAAGTGGTGCAAAGCTACCAACCTTTCACAAGTTTATGTTTTTTGGGATGGAACTCCAAGATGTTAAAGGCACTAAGTAAATGCTAAAGAAAATATTCAATCTGGTTTATGATGTTCTTATTTTTATCTCAAACCTCACAGGATTTAGCTACAAAGAGGTAAACATTATTATTTGGTATATTATTATTCCTTTGTTTTGGTGCATACTTATTGACAAGATTATAAAACGTCATTACTTAAAAATTGCATTTACACTCATTGTAGTAATTACACTATTAAGCGTTAAAAGTTTTTCAGAATTTTCAAATCAGTTGTTTGATGCATCTGCAGACTTTTTAAGAAGTTTTAATGCAGTAGGAAGCAATTACACCACCTCATCAGTAGTTATATGCGTTGTTATACCAATTGCTATCAGTATTTACCTTATCAAAAAAGCATTCAAAAAAGAATCTTAGTAATTAATTAACCTCCTTTTTGACCAATAAACTGTTGCGATTTTAATTTAAAAAGCACATTAAAGGTTGTTAAACTACCGTAACTCCTGGTGATGTATTGTTGTAAGTCTATTTTTTCTTGCTCATCAAGATTTTTACTGGAGTTAATTTTTTGTTCCATAACACGTAATCTATCACGCACCATTGTTATCTTATGAAAAAAAGTATCTATTGGTAACTCTTTTCCTTGTAAACTTGTATCTCCAGGTTCCATAACAAGTTTACCGCCTTTCCATTTATCAGCAATTGGCACTACTTCACTTACATCACTCCAACGTTTTAAAATTTGTACCAAGCTACTTTCAACTTCACAAAAACTAATAGTATCAACATCGTCTTCACAAAGTTCTATAACTTCAAAATCGCTATCGATATCAATAGTTTCTAATCCGTTTTCAATAAAAGTTACCCAATAGTGTTTTGATGTAACATTAGTCACTACACCTTTTCCGTACTCGTTGTGGTTTATTCTAGAACCTATTCCTAGTAATTGCATAAATTATAAGTTTTATGTTTAAGTAAAATGCTTGTTATTTAAAATTAAAATTTTTGGATGTATTAAGACAAACTAAAATACATTCGCAGAGTTAAAAGTAGTTATTTTTTATACGAATACTAAAAATCAACTCCTCAATTTATCACACAAAACACTGTTTCATAATTGACATTGCTATTGCAAAAAACTACCCGTTAATACAGCTATTCACTTCTATAAAATCATCTTGAGTATCTGCAATCACCATTAACACATCATTTTCTAACAATTCCGTGGAGCCTCCAGGTCTAATATATTCTTTACCTCTTTTTATCATTACTATAAATGCCGATTTAGGAAACTTAACATCAACTATTCGTTTATTAGCTGCATAAGAATGAGGTGAAATCACAAACTCTTGAAATGACGATTTAGGCAAATCTAGTATAAGCCTATCAACCTCAGTTATTTTTTTAGTTTCTTCTGGTAAAGCCACTTTTAACCAATTAGCAAAAATCGAAAGTGTTGTACCTTGTATTAAAACCGATGTTACCGAAATAAAAAATACAATACTAAACATCATGTTTGCTTTATCAATTCCTGCTAGCAAAGGATATGTAGCAAATACAATAGGTACAGCTCCTCGCAATCCAACCCAAGAGATGTAAGCACGCCTTCTTAGTTTCATTTTAAAAAACATCAAACTAATAAAAACACCTATAGGTCTAGCAACAACAATAAGAAACAAAGAAATAAGTAGTCCGATACCTATATAAGGAACAATTTGAGAAGGAAATACTAATAAGCCTAAGGTAAGGAATAAAACAATTTGCATTAACCAAGCCAACCCATCAAACATCTTTAAAATTGTAGATTTATGAATTAAGTCTTGATTTCCTAAGTAAACAGCACAAATGTAAATAGCAAGAAAGCCATTACCTCCTATAAAATCGGTTGCTGAAAATGTAATAAACATTAGTGCTATTGCTAAAACTGGGTACAACCCTTCAAAGCCTAGTTTAATAGTATTTATAGTAAACTTACTCAATTTACCAAATCCAAAACCTGCTATACAGCCTATAACCATTTGCTGTAAAAATAAAGGGATGATTGACCACGCACTTTGGTCTTGATTTACTACCAACGTTAAAAATGCAATAGTTAACACATAAGCCATTGGGTCGTTACTTCCGCTTTCAAGCTCTAGTGTAGGGCGAAGATTAGTGCGTAACGAAAGATTTTTAGAACGTAAAATTGAAAATACAGCAGCAGCATCAGTTGACGACACAATAGAACCTAACAATAAACTTTCATAAATCGTAAAATCGGTAACCATCCAAACAAAAACACCTAGCGAAGTAGCTGTAAGCAATACTCCTAAAGTAGACAACATTAAACCTTCTCTTAATACAGGTTTAACCGATTTCCAACTGGTATCGAGACCACCTGAAAACAAAATAAAATTAAGTGATACAATACCTATAAACTGCGCTAGCTTAGGGTCGTCAAAATAAATCCCCACAATACCATCAGAACCTGCTAACATCCCAATCACTAAGAAAAGTAGTAATGTTGGCACTCCAAATTTATAGGAAGTTTTACCCACAACAATACTCACAAAAAGCAATAACGAACCTATTAAAAGTATATTTTCAATTGTTATATTCATAAAGTTGTATCAGTCAATCAGTTTTTTAGTTCTGTACTAAGAATTATTACATTTTCCAAAGGTCTGTCATTTTCATCGGTTGGCAAATTTACAATTGAATCTACTACATTCATACCGTCAATTACTTCGCCAAAAACAGTATAATTTTGATCTAAATGCGGAATACCTCCTATAGATTTATAGACTGCTCTATGTGCTTCAGGAATAGTGTAGGCTTCAAAATCAGTATAAGTTTCAGCTAATTGTTGTATACTATCATTAAGCTTAGTTGCGAGCTGCTCATCATTACCTTCACTTGCTATCTTTAATGCTTCAAACAAAGGTTTATGCGCTTTACTTTTAATTACATGAAAACGCGCAGTCATAGTGTTAATGCGTTGTTGAGCAACATCCAGCAAGCTATCGTTATACACTTTACCATCAACTATAAAAAATTGCATAGCGCTTGATGCTCTTGTTAAATTTTCTTCTCTTGCAGTAGCCAAGGCACCTCTTTTATGAAATAAATTTGGTCTAAATTCAGCTGGTACAGTATAATCTAAATCACCTTCGCCTAAAAACTTTCCTATTGGTGCATTTTTACTATCAGGATCTCCTCCTTGTATGACAAAGTCTTTAATGACACGATGAAACAACAAGCTGTCATAAGCATGCTCATTTATCAGTTTTATAAAATTATCTCTGTGCTTAGGAGTGTCGTTAAAAAGCTCTAAGGTTATTTCGCCATAATTAGTTGTTAATACTACTATTGTATTACTAGTATCTTCTATTTTCTTTTTTTCTGGTTTTGAATTGCATCCTAAATACATAAGCATGCTTAACAGAACAAATGCTACGTTTTTGTTTTTCATTTTCACAAATCAAAATTTACACTCACTAATATACACTTTTATGCCTTTTAGCATCATAACATTGTACTTTTTTCCACATTACTTTATGACAACCTATATTTTAAAATTCAGCAAAAACTAATACGCTCAGTAATATCTTTTTAACAAAACTCTAAAACAGCTTCACTTCGTTTTGTATTACTAAATCTGTACCTTTGCAACTTTGCAATTCTATGAGTCAATTTGAAGAACATATAGAGGTTCAAGGCGCAAGAGTCCATAACCTCAAAAACATAGACGTTACAATACCTCGCGAAAAGCTTGTGGTTATCACAGGTCTTTCAGGTAGTGGTAAGTCTTCTTTAGCATTCGATACTATTTATGCCGAAGGACAGCGTCGTTATATTGAAACCTTTTCGGCTTATGCGCGTCAGTTTTTAGGTGGATTGGAGCGTCCTGATGTCGATAAAATTGATGGACTATCTCCTGTAATTGCTATAGAACAAAAAACAACTAGTAAGTCGCCTCGTTCTACAGTAGGTACTATTACCGAAATATATGATTTCCTCAGGCTTCTTTTTGCTCGTGCAAGTGATGCCTATAGTTACAACACTGGCGAAAAAATGGTGAGCTACAACGATGAGCAAATTAAAACACTTATTGTAGAGTCTTTTAATGGCAAACGTATAAATATTCTTGCGCCTGTTATTAGATCTCGTAAAGGTCACTATCGCGAACTCTTTGAGCAAATTGCAAAACAAGGTTTTGTAAAAGTGCGTACTGATGGCGAAATAAAAGACCTTGTAAAAGGTATGAAGTTAGACCGTTACAAAACGCATGATATAGAAATTGTAATTGACCGACTTAAAATTGATAATTCTGCCGATAACGATAAGCGCTTAACAGAAACCATAAACACAGCCATGTATCATGGAGACGATGTGCTTATGGTGTTAGACCAAGACACTAACGAGGCACGTTATTTTAGTAGAAACCTAATGTGTCCTTCTTCTGGTATTTCTTACCCAAACCCAGAACCTAATAACTTTTCATTCAATTCACCTAAAGGTGCTTGTCCAAAGTGTAATGGTATTGGTAGACTTTATCAAATCAACGAACGTAAAATTATACCAGACGACAGTTTATCTATAAAAGCAGGAGCACTTGCACCTCATGGACCACAAAAGAACTCATGGATTTTTAAACAGTTAGAAACCATTGCGCATCGCTATGGCTTTAGCTTATCCGATCCTTACAAAAGTATTCCTGAAGACGCTAAACAAATGATTCTCTATGGTGGAAATGAAAAGTTTTCGGTAGAAAGTAAAACACTTGGTGTTACCAGAGATTATAAAATCGAGTTTGAAGGTGTTGCTAATTTTATTGAAAGCCAATACAACAATGCAGAATCAACATCTTTAAAACGTTGGGCAAAAGACTACATGGATAAAGTAAAATGTAGCGAATGTGAAGGCTCTAGACTTAGAAAAGAATCTTTATACTTTAAAGTTAATGGTCTTAATATTTCTGAATTAGCAAACAAAGACATTGTTGATTTGGTAGATTGGTTTAAAGAATTACCTAAACATCTATCAGAAAAACAGTTTAAAATTTCTGAAGAAATACTAAAAGAAATTTCAACACGATTACAGTTTTTGTTAGATGTAGGACTTGATTACTTATCGCTTAACCGAAGCTCAAAATCGCTTTCTGGTGGAGAAGCACAACGTATTAGGCTTGCCACTCAAATTGGGTCGCAACTGGTTGGTGTACTTTATATTTTAGACGAACCTAGTATAGGCTTGCATCAACGCGACAACGAAAAACTTATCAACTCGTTAGTGTCGTTGAGAGATATTGGCAACTCGGTAATTGTTGTTGAACATGATAAAGACATGATTGAACGTGCCGATTATGTTATTGATATTGGACCAAAAGCAGGAAAATATGGTGGCGAAATTATAAGTATTGGTACACCTGATGAATTAAAAACACATCATACACTAACTGTCGATTATCTTAATGGTAGTAAAGCTATTGAAGTACCAAAAGAACGTCGTGAAGGCAATGGAAAATTCATTGAACTAAAAGGTTGTACTGGTAACAACTTAAAAAATGTTTCAGTGACTATTCCATTAGGAAAAATGATTGGAGTTACTGGTGTTTCAGGAAGTGGAAAATCAACACTTATCAATGAAACCTTATATCCAATAATGAATGCGCACTACTTTAATGGCGTAAAAAAACCAATGCCTTACAAGAGCATTAAAGGTTTGGAGCATATTGATAAAGTTATAGACATTAACCAATCACCTATTGGTAGAACACCTCGTAGCAATCCTGCAACTTACACTGGTACATTTAGCGAAATACGAAGCCTTTTTGCTAAAATACCTGAAGCTATGATTAGAGGTTACAAACCTGGTCGTTTTAGCTTTAACGTAAAAGGAGGTCGTTGTGAAACTTGTCAAGGTGGTGGTTTACGTGTTATTGAAATGAATTTCCTTCCAGACGTTTATGTAGAGTGCGAAACCTGTCAAGGCAAACGCTTTAATCGTGAAACCCTCGAAATTAGATATAAAGGTAAAAGCATTAGCGATGTACTCAACATGACTATTAGCGAAGCTGTAGACTTTTTTGAGCACATTCCAAAAATCCATAAAAAACTAAAAACCATAAAAGACGTTGGTTTAGGATACATTACATTGGGTCAACAAAGTACAACGCTTTCAGGTGGTGAAGCACAACGTATTAAACTAGCTACTGAACTTAGCAAGCGAGATACAGGAAACACCTTTTACATTCTTGACGAACCTACAACAGGCTTACATTTTGAAGACATTCGTGTACTTATGCAAGTACTTAATAAATTAGCCAACAAAGGAAATACTGTACTTATCATTGAGCACAATATGGATGTTATAAAAATGATGGATCATATTATTGATGTAGGTTACGAAGGCGGAAAAGGTGGCGGACAAATTGTTGCTGAAGGCACTCCAGAAGAAATAATAAAACACAAAAAAAGTTACACTGCGCAATTCCTTAAAAAAGAACTAAATTAGCATGTTACAAAAATAAGATTTACACTATGAGAAACGAACAACATCACAAAAGATGGAATGAAATAAAAACAAACGACTCTTGGGCAATTTTTAAAATCATGGGAGAGTTTGTTAATGGTTATGAAAAATTAAGCAGAATTGGACCTTGTGTTTCAATTTTTGGTTCAGCAAGAACAAAACCAGACCACAAATACTACAAACTAGCTGAAGAAGTTGCTAGTAAAATTGTAGACCATGGTTATGGTGTAATTACTGGTGGTGGACCTGGTATTATGGAAGCTGGAAACAAAGGAGCTCACATTGCTGGAGGAACATCGGTAGGACTTAACATTGAGTTGCCGTTTGAACAACATGACAACCCTTATATTGATTCTGACAAGAGTTTAGATTTTGACTATTTCTTTGTAAGAAAAGTAATGTTTGTAAAATACTCTCAAGGTTTTGTTGTAATGCCTGGTGGTTTCGGAACTTTAGACGAGTTGTTTGAAGCGATTACCTTAATTCAAACCAATAAAATTGAAAAATTCCCTATTATACTTGTAGGAACAGAATTTTGGAGCGGATTGATGGATTGGGTTAAAGCAACACTTTTAGAAACTCACAATAATATTAGCCCTAAAGACTTAGATTTAATTCATTTGGTGGATACTGCTGATGAAGTTTTAGAAATTCTTGATGCATTCTACAAAGAATTCAACTTGAGTCCTAACTTCTAAGAGAAAATTGCTTTCCAAAATATAGTTATGAAAAAGAAGAACATAGCATTGCTTGTACTAGCTTGTATGCTTAATATTTATGGTCTCTTCTCGCAAGAGACCTTCAATGTTATGTTCTATAATCTTTTAAACTATCCTCTAGAGAACAATGTAGAAAATAGGTTGCAATACCTTAACACCATTGTTGATGATTACCGACCAGACTTATTTATGGTTTGTGAACTCAATAATGAAAATGGAGCTAATGACATATTAGCTATGATGCAAAGCATAAATCCTAATTATAATAGAGCTGCTTTTGTTCTTAATAATTCTGATGACAATCTTGGTAATCAAAATGACCTACAAAACCTTATCTATTTTGACACTTCAAAATTTATTTTAGAAAGTCAGAATGAAGTGATTACTATTTATAGGGATTTTAATCATTACAGATTAAAGTTAAACACTGTAAATCAAAGCACAAATCCTATTTATATTGATGTTATTGTTTGTCATTTAAAAGCTTCTAGCGGAACAGACAATCAAGCATTACGACTTCAAATGGTTCAAGATTTAATAGATTACTTGGCCACTTTTCCTGCAAACAGCAACGTTATTTTGGGAGGCGACTTAAATGTTTACACCCATTCCGAACCTGCTTTTCAAGAACTAATTGACACTTCAAACAACATTACATTTGTTGATCCTGCTAACAGAATTGGAAGTTGGCACAACAACAGTAGCTACGTTGACGTTTTTACTCAATCAACCAGAACGCAAACTGGTTTAGGAGGAACTACAGGTGGTTTTGACGACAGATTTGATTTTATTTTAGCTTCAGAAAACATGCTTACCAATACTGATATTTTTTATGTAAACGATTCTTATAAAGTATTTGGTAATAACGCTAACACCTCTTGTCATAATCAAGAAATAAATTCAACCAATTGCTCAGGAACCGATTTTGATTTTAATATTAGAAATGCTCTGTACTATTTTAGCGATCACTTACCAGTGACTTTACAATTACAAACTACTGAGGTTTTAAACACTCACAGTCCTGAGTTAAAACAACCAATACGCTTTGTTGGTTCAAATATTTTGAATACTTCTTTTTTAGAATTAGAGATCCGTTCTGAAGCGCTTTTTAAAACGACTATAACTATTTATAATGGTATTGGTCAATTGGTAAAAACCATTCCTTTAAAAAATTCGATATATATTAGGGAAGATATTTCAAATCTATCAAATGGTTTATACTATATTACCTTGTCCCAATTTAACAGTAACCCTTTAAAGTTTGTGGTAGCGAATTGAAATCAGCAATAACTATATATCTACTTTTATTAGTAAACCTTTGTACATGGGCTCAAAATAAAATTGAGCTAAATGCAAAGTTTGACATTCCTAATAAAACCCTGCATATAAAGCAATATATTTCCTATCAAAACACCTCAAAAGACACTTTAAAGACCATATATTTAAACGATTGGAACAACGCCTACTCCGTTAAAACTAGTCCGTTAGCAAAACGTTTTACTGAAGAATTTAATAACAAATTCCATTTTGCTAAAAGTGATGAAAGAGGCTACACAACTATTACATCGGTTAAAGAAAATGAAGGTGACGATTTAGAGTTTACTCGTTTAAAAAACCATCCTGATGTTATTGAAATCACACTTAACAACGCTATTCCTCCAGGAGAATCGTACAATATTCTTTTAAATTACAACTTAGTTGTTCCTAATGATACTTTTACCAGTTATGGAATAACCGAAACCAAAGATTTCAATTTAAAGTATTGGTATGTAACACCTGCTATTTATGATGGTGAATGGCATTACTACAGCAATAAAAATCTTGACGATTTATACCTACCAAAAACCGACTTAACGTTTGAAATTGAGCACCCAAGAAACTATGCGCTCATGACAGAGTTAAACACGCTTGCGCTTAACCAAACTGATAGTACATTAATTACTATTATAAATGGAAAAGATCGTATTAATTCTTTTTTATCTCTAGCTCGATTTCCTGATTTTAAATATGTAAAAACCGATAATGTAACTGTTATTACTAATTTAAAAGAAGAAAACTTAGAAGCACATGAAAGAGCTATTATAACTGATAAAGTACTTAGTTTTATTGATGACAACTTAGGAAAGTATCCACATGAAAGAATGCTGTTAACCGAAATTGAGTATAAAAAAGACCCTTTGTATGGCCTTAACCAGTTACCAAGTTTTATTAGGCCTTTTCCTGATAATTTTCAATACGAACTGAAGCTTTTAAGAACAGCTCTCAACAAATATCTTGAAAATACATTATTGATAAATCCTCGTAAAGACTATTGGCTAAAAGATAGTTTTCAGGTTTATTTTCTAATGAAATATATTGAAGAACATTATCCAGACATGAAGCTTCTAGGAACATTAGCTGATGTTTGGGGAGTAAGATCTTTTCATGCTGCCGATTTAAAATTCAACGACCAATACCTGTTGTTTTTTATGCAAATGGCTCGTACTAACAGAGATCAACCTTTGGCAATGTCTAAAGATTCTTTATTAAAGTTCAATGCTAATATTGCAAGTAAGTATAAAGCAGGTTTGGGTTTAAAATACTTAGACGATTTTATTAATGGAAATATACTTGAGCAGACTATCGTTCAATTTTTAAA
Source organism: Gaetbulibacter sp. PBL-D1 (assembly GCF_050509525.1). NCBI lineage: Bacteria > Pseudomonadati > Bacteroidota > Flavobacteriia > Flavobacteriales > Flavobacteriaceae > Gaetbulibacter > Gaetbulibacter sp. PBL-D1. The sequence continues at coordinate 183,462 of NZ_JBNWKB010000005.1, forward strand.
AGAAACTAGGCTACAACCAACTTCTTCTAAAGCATTTGAATCACTTTTAAAACAAAACACCTCAAAAGATATCGATTGGTTTTTTGATGATTATCTAACAACAAGAAAAAAGATTGATTTTAAAATTAAAAATGTTTCAAAAACCGAAGATTCAATAACATTTACTATAAAAAACAAGCGTAAAAATGCAATGCCTGTGTCGTTATTTACTTTAAATAACGATTCAATACTTTCTAAAACTTGGATAGAAAATGTTAATGGAAGTAAAACGTTAACCATACCAAGAAATGACGCTAATAAGCTGGTTTTAAATTACGACAATGCAATACCAGAAATAAACCTAAGAGATAACCAAAAATCCTTAAAAGGTTTTTTCTTCAACAATAAACCATTTCAATTCCGATTATTTAAGGATATTGAAGATCCTCATTACAACCAAGTATTTTTAATGCCAATTGTAGAGTATAAAAATATTTACGATGGTTTAAATTTAGGAGCAAAAATCTATAATAAAACATTGTTGCGTAAAAAATTAAACTACAAGTTTTCTCCACAATACTCAACAAACTCTAAGACCTTAACAGGATCTTCAACTGTTTTGTTTACTCACAATATTGAAAACAACGACCTTTACAATATTACCTACGGTTTAACCGCTAGTTATTCATCTTTTGCTGAAAATGCTTTTGTAACCATAGTATCGCCTACACTTTCATTTTATTTTAGAGATGACAAAAACTTTAGGTCTAACAAGTCTAACTACATTAACTTAAGGTATTTGGATATTTCAAGAAAGCAAGAAGACAACAATCTTGTATTGACTGAAGAACCAGATTATGGTGTTTTCAATATTAGATATATAAACTCTAATCCTGGTTTGGTTGATTTTTATAAAATTTATACAGACTTTCAAATAGCCAATAAATTTGGTAAAATAGCTGTAAACTACGAGTATCGTAAGCTTTCTGAAAATAACAGACAATTTAACTTTAGGTTTTTTGCTGGTACATTTTTATACAATAAAACCGATGCCAATAACAACTACTTTAGTTTTGCATTAGACAGACCTACTGATTATTTATTTGATTACGATTATTTAGGACGCTCTGAAGCTTCTGGTATTTTTAGTCAACAAATTATCATTGCCGAAGGTGGATTTAAATCAAAGTTAAGACCTGCTTTTGCCAACCAATGGATGACAACTATAAATACCAGTACAAGCATTTGGAAATATATTGAAGCCTATGGAGACCTTGGTCTTGTAAAAAACAAATACTCTGATGCTGAAGTCGTTTATGACTCCGGAATACGATTAAACTTAGTACCAGATTATTTTGAAGTATTTTTCCCTGTATATTCCAATTTAGGATGGGAAATTGCTCAACCACATTACGATCAAAAAATAAGGTTTAAATTTACAGTAGACCCACAAGCACTTTTAGGCCTATTTAGAAGGAAGTGGTATTAGGAATTTATTAACAGATTCTTAATTTTTATCGATTTAATAGAGAAATATTAAAAATATTTGCTTTTTTTTGATATATTCTTAATATTATAACAAATTTAAGCATTGTAAAGAACAGAAAGTTTCCCTAAATTTGCAACTTAAAAATACCTCTATAAATGCATACTGAACCAAACACTATAAACAACATCACTTTTGATGATTTCAAAGCCGAAGTCATAAACGATTACACAATTGCTGTTACAAGCAGAGAATGTAGTTTGTTAGGTAGACGTGAAGTTTTGACTGGTAAAGCAAAATTTGGAATTTTTGGTGACGGTAAAGAAGTCCCGCAACTTGCATGGGCAAAAGCATTTAAAAATGGAGATTTTAGATCTGGTTATTACAGAGACCAAACCTTTATGATGGCTATTGGTGAGCTAACCATTGACCAGTTTTTTGCTGGTTTATATGCACACCCTTCTATTGAAGCTGACCCTATGTCAGCAGGAAGACAAATGGGAGGTCATTTTGGTACTCACAGTTTAGACAAGGATGGTAACTGGAAAAACTTAACACAACAAAAAAACTCAAGCGCTGACATCTCTCCTACTGCTGGTCAAATGCCTCGTTTATTAGGATTGGCACAAGCTTCTAAAATATACCGAAATGTTAAAGGTATAGACGCTACTAAGTTTTCGGTAAATGGTGACGAAGTTGCTTGGGGAACAATTGGTAACGCTAGTACTAGTGAAGGTTTATTTTTTGAAACCATAAACGCTGCTGGTGTATTACAAGTACCAATGGTAATAAGTATTTGGGATGATGAGTATGGAATTTCTGTACATGCTAAACACCAAACTACTAAAGAAAACATATCAGAAATCTTAAAAGGATTTCAAAGAGACGATAAACATAAAGGCTACGAAATACTTAAAGTTAATGGTTGGGATTATGTAGCATTAATGGAAACCTACCAACAGGCTTCTAAAATTGCAAGAGAAGAGCACGTTCCTGTAATGATTCATGTGGTTGAACTTACACAACCTCAAGGTCACTCTACTTCTGGATCTCACGAACGTTACAAATCTCCTGAGCGTTTAACTTGGGAAGCTGAGCACGATTGTATTTTAAAAATGCGCCAATGGATGGTTAGCAATAATATTGCTGATGAAGAAACATTAGACAGCATTGATAAAAACATAAAAAAACAAGTAAGAGAAGGTAAAAAAAGAGCTTGGGATGCTTACTTAAAACCAATCAAGCAAGAGCAAAACGAAGTTATTGATATTTTAACTAAGCTTGCATCTTCTAGTCCAAACAAGGTGTTTTTAACAAAACTTGTCAATGATTTATCTGCCATAAAAGAACCTATCAGAAAAGATGTATTTTCTTCTGCAAGAAAAGCACTTCGTTATGTGATTTCTGAAGAATCAGCAGAAAAAGCAACATTACAAAACTGGATTAACACTAACTTAGACAGAGTTCAACCAAAATACAGTTCGCATTTATATAGCGAAACCAAGCATTCTGTACTAAATATTAAAGAGGTTGAACCAACTTATGATGACAATGCAGAAGAAGTTGATGGACGTTTAATTTTAAGAGATAACTTTGATGCCATTTTTGGCAACTATCCTGAAACCTTAGTTTTTGGTGAAGACTCAGGAAATATTGGTGATGTTAACCAAGGCTTAGAAGGATTACAGAAAAAATATGGTGAACTTAGAGTAGCTGATGCTGGTATTAGAGAAGCTACAATTATAGGTCAAGGTATTGGAATGGCAATGAGAGGATTGCGTCCAATTGCTGAAATTCAGTATTTAGACTACCTAATGTACGCACTTCAAATCATTAGTGACGACCTTGCTACATTGTATTACAGAACTTTAGGCAAGCAAAAGGCACCATTAATTATTCGTACTCGTGGACACAGACTAGAAGGTATTTGGCATTCTGGTTCTCAAATGGGTGGAATTTTACATTTAATGCGAGGTGTTAATATTCTTGTTCCTAGAAATATGGTTAAGGCTGCAGGATTTTATAATACACTTTTAGAAAGTGATGAACCTGCACTTATTGTAGAATGTTTAAATGGTTACCGTTTAAAAGAAAAAATGCCTAATAACTTAGGACAACTTAAAACACCTGTTGGTGTTGTTGAAACTGTTAAAGAAGGAACAGACATTACTTTGGTATCCTATGGATCAACACTTCGTATTGTTGAAGATGTTGCTAAAGAGCTTCTAGAAGTTGGTGTTGATGCAGAAGTTATTGACTTACAGTCACTGCTTCCACTAGACATTAACCATGATATAGTGAAGAGTGTTAAAAAGACAAACCGATTAATGGTTATTGATGAAGACGTTCCAGGAGGAGCTTCGGCATATATTTTAAACGAAATATTAAATACTCAAGGCGCTTATCAATATTTAGACAGTCAACCTAAAACATTAACAGCTAAAGCACACAGACCTGCTTATGGTACTGATGGTGATTATTTCTCAAAACCTTCTTCCGAAGATATATTTGAGGCTGTTTATAATGTTATGCATGAAGTAAACCCTTCAAGTTATCCAAAAATTAGGTAATTTGACTTCATTTACTGTTTGATGTATTCAACTTAAAAATCAAATAGTTATATTTACTTATTATAAGTTCTCCTTTTTCAAGGTGAATAAATAGGTTATTCATGATAAGACACTTTTTGTTGATTATTTTTTGTTTAATTACTATTAGCTTGTTTTCGCAAAACGAATCTGCTATTTGGTATTTTGGCTACAATGCTGGTCTTGATTTTAACACTGGAGATGATCCTTCAGTTTTATTAAATGGACAACTCATTACCAAAGAAGGATGCGCTACAATTTCTGATGCTAATGGTAGCTTATTATTCTATACTGATGGTAGAACTGTTTGGGATAGACAACATCAAGTTATGCCTAATGGCGAAGGACTTTTAGGACATTCTTCTAGTACAGAATCTGCACTTATTATCCCTAAACCCGGTAATTCAAACTCCTACTACATTTTTACTATTGACAAACCAAGTTATTTTTTAACAGAAGACGAACCTATTGATGGTGTTAATTATTCTGAAGTTGACATGACACTTAACAATGGCTTAGGTGATGTTGTTGATACTCAAAAAAACATACATTTAATCACTTATGACGTTAACAATGCTACTCAAAGCGAGTATAAATCTTCCGAAAAAATCACAGCTGTAACACATAGTGACGGAAGCGCTGTTTGGGTTATTACACATTTTAGAAATAAATTTTATGCGTTTTTAGTTGACTATACTGGTGTTGTTGATACTCCTGTTGTTTCTTCGGTTCAACAAATGGTAGAGCCTAGGATTAATGAAGAAGGTGCAAATGTTACTGCTATTGGGTACTTAAAAGTATCACCTGATGGAGAAAAAATTGCAATAGCACATAGCTCAACAAATCTAGGTAGCCCGAGAAACGGAACAAAAAAATCAGGAAAGGTATTATTGTACGATTTTAATAACGCTACAGGTGTTGTAAGCAATCAAAAAAACGTAATTTCAAATACCTATCCTTACGGAGTTGAATTTTCGCCTAATTCAGAGCTACTATATGTTACTACTAGCGTTTTTGATGAGGACGATTTATTTGTTACAAGTTATTTGTATCAATACCAAACCGAGGCTGCTAATGTTGAGACTACACAGCAAACCGTTAACAGCTCTTCAAATGTTGCTGGCGCTTTGCAATTAGCTATTAACGGTAAAATTTACAGAGCAGGATATCCTGTTTTTGGAGAAGGAGAATATCTATCTGTTATAAATAACCCAAATGGTATTGGCTCTGCATGTAACTATTCTCATAATTCTCTTTTTTTAGAAGGAAAAACTGCTCAACTAGGACTTCCGCCTTTTATACAATCTATATTTCTTTACACGTTTGATTACGAGTTTACCTGTCTTGGTGATACCACTCATTTTTTTATAACTTCTGAAGAGCCTTATGATACTGTAGAATGGAATTTTGGTGACGGTCAAACCTCAACTAACGAAGAAGCTTATCATTTTTATGACCAACCAGGAACTTATACAGCTACATTAACCCTATCAATTAATGGTGTTGAATATGACCCAATGGTTAAACAAATAAATATTTCAGAAGCTCCTAATGTAATGCAAAACACTTACGATTTGGTACAATGCGACTCGTATGACAACGACCCAAATGATGGTATTGCAACCTTTAATTTAGCTTTAGCCAATGGACCTTTAACCTTCAACACTTCTGAAGCTATTCAGGTTTACTATTACCATTCTGAAGCAGAAGCTCTAGCTGATGAACACAACTCAAATGCCTTAAACAATGTTTATGAGAATCAATACCAAGGCGAAATATTATATGCCAAAGTATACAAAGCCAATACACAATGTTTTAATATCGCATCAATAAGACTCGAAACCACACAGTCAGTTGATTTAAATAGTTTTGAGCTTGAAACTTGTGATTTAGATAATTCTGGTATTGCTGAATTTGATTTAAATAATGCAGTTGAGAATATCGTAAACACACTCAACTTACCTACAAACATTAATGTTACCTTTCATGAAACACAACAAGATGCTGCTATTGGCATAAATGCAGTACCATTAAACTATACTTCATCTTCTACTAGCCTTTATATTAGAGCTGAAAGCGATAACGTATGTTATGGTGGTGGCGTTTTAGAATTAATTGTAAAAGACTTTCCTTTAATAGACGACCAAACTATTAATGTTTGTCCTTCTGAATTTCCAATAATAATTGATTCTGGTTTAAGTAATAGTGATGTTTCTAACTTTAATTATTTATGGAATACTAATGATACCACCAATCAGATTTACATAAACGAACCTGGTATTTACAATTTAACAATAATTGACCCTGCTTTAAACTGTGAAAAACATATAACTGTTACTGTTAATCAAATTGAAACTGCTCAAGTAGAAAGTATAGTTATTAACGATTATGATGTAACTATAAACCTCATCGCCACAATTGGAGATTTTGTATTTTCACTAGATGACCCTAACGGAATCTACCAACCTAGCAATGTATTTACTAATGTAGAAGCAGGTTCTCATACAGTATATATTAAAGACCTTTTTAACTGCAATATTAGTTCTGAAACATTTAATATTATTGGGTTTCCTAAATACTTCACACCAAATAATGACGGAAGACACGACACGTGGAATATAAAAGGATTAGACCCAAACGATTATCCTGATATTACAATTTATATTTTTAACAGGTATGGCAAACTTCTAAAAGCTTTCAACCCAAATACATCAAATGGTTGGGATGGTTTATTTCATGGTAAACTATTAACACCTGACGATTATTGGTATTACTTAAAACTTCCTGAAGGAAAAGAATATAGAGGTCATTTTTCTTTAAAAATATAATCAATAATAATTTCGATTACACCAAAACTATGCTCACAAAGCAAGACAAACAGCAATTAAGAAGTAATATTTTTAAACACCTTGATGGTATTGCTACTGCTACTACTGCTCATACTTTGAATTCAAAAGGAGTATTACAGTACCTTTTAGAAAATAAAACATGTAGCCTAACAGAATTAACCGAAAAGTTCAATGCTAACGATGGCTATCTCAATATTGCGCTAAGAATTTTGTCTGCTCAAGGTTGGCTTACTCAGCACCTAGACAATGCCAATGACAAAGTAGAGTACGAAATTAATACTAATAGCAAAAAGGCCTTTGAACTTGTTCATTTATACGAAGATGCTGTAAAGCTTTTGGATTACTCGGTTAAATTTCCTGAAGACCGAATTGGTGCTGATGCATTTATTGCTCTTGAACGCATATTCAAAAAATTTGAGCAAAACTTTGGATTAGGCAAAGTAGAAGAAAACAGTATTGAACAACAAATTTTAAAACACATTGAAGGTGTTATTGTTGCTCCAATAATTGTGTTATTGGGAGTTAATGGTTTATTTCATAAATATTTTATGGAAGCCTCTTTTACTGCTGAAGAATACCATAAAGACCCAGAAAGTTTTAAGAAAATATTAGACTTTTTCACACATTTAGATTGGTTTACTAAGAAAAAGAACACTTATCAATTTACCGACAAAGGGTTGTTTTTTGCTAAAAGAGCAAGTGCTTATGGCGTTACCGTATCTTACCTTCCAACCTTTGTAAAACTAGATGAGTTGATTTTTGGAAATCCTATGATTTTAAAAACCGATTCTCCCGATGAAAAGGAAAAACATGTTGACAGAGAAATGAATGTTTGGGGAAGTGGTGGTGCGCATTCAACGTATTTCAAGGTTATAGACGAAGTTATTATTGAACTCTTTAACAAACCCATAGACGAACAACCAAAAGGCATACTTGATATGGGTTGTGGAAATGGTGCGTTTATTCAGCATATATTTGACGTTATCGAGCACCAAACTTCAAGAGGAAAAGTATTAGAAGAACATCCTTTATTATTGGTTGGAGCCGATTTTAACCAAGCTGCTTTAAAAGTTACCAGAGCCAACTTAATTAAAGCTGATATTTGGGCTAAAGTAATTTGGGGAGACATAGGACGTCCAGATTTATTAGCAAAAGATTTAAAAGAAGACTATAACATCGATTTAAAAGATTTACTTAATGTACGCACATTTTTAGATCACAACCGCATTTGGGAAGCTCCAAAAACAATTACTAACAGAGTTAGTCAATCATCTGGTGCTTATGCTTATCAAGGAAAACGCATTAGTAATAATTTAGTAGAAGATTCTCTGCTAGAACATTTACAAAAATGGAAACCTTATGTAGAACGTTTTGGTTTACTCATTATCGAATTACATACCATAAACCCTAAACTCACTGCTGTTAACCTAGGAAAAACTGCAGCTACCGCTTACGACGCTACTCATGGTTATAGCGACCAATACATTATTGAAGTTGATGTTTTTAATAGTATTGCTAAAGAAGCTGGTTTAGTTCCAAGTGAGCATTATTTTTCAAAATTTCCTGATAGTGAACTCGCCACAGTTAGTGTTAACCTACTAAAAGGAAACCTATGAAAGCAGCAACTGTAGTTAGTATTAAAAAAGAATTACAGCATCGTTCTTCTGAAGAATTAATAGAACTCTGCTTACGGTTATCAAAATTCAAAAAAGAAAACAAAGAGCTACTCACCTATTTACTATTTGAATCTCATGATGAAATAGGATACATTGAAGCTGTAAAATCTGAAATTGATGACTTGTTTGAACAAATTAACACCAACAGCTATTTCTACATTAAAAAAAGTGTCAGAAAAATATTGAGACTCATAAAAAAATACGCACGATACTCACTTAAAAAAGAAACCGAAGTTGAGCTTCTACTCTACTTTTGCAAGCAACTAAAAGCGTTTAAACCTTCAATAAAGCACAATGTAACGCTAACTAACATATATCAAAGACAACTTGTTGCCATTCAAAAAATAATTGCAACACTACATGAAGATTTACAATACGATTACACTATAGAATTAGAGCAATTAGAAGCTTAATTCATAATTCTAACCATTAATTCTTTAAGTAAATCGCTTTGCGGTATTGAGTTAGCACCAACACCTTTGCTCTTTACATCAAACTCTCTTAGTGAGGCAATAACAGCACTTACTTTTTTCATTGGATAGTTACGTGCTGCTACAATATATTCATTAGCAAAATAAGGGTTTATTTTTAAGGCAGACGCAACGTTTCTGGACGACTTATCATTTAATCCATGTAACTGCAATAGTTTAGAGAAATAACTATGAAGTAATGAAACTGTAACTACCATTGGATTATCTTTTGGGTTTTCACCAAAATACTTAATAATCTTAAAGGCTTTTTTAGTATCTCTATCTCCAATAGCCTTATGCAATTCAAAATTATTATAATCTTTGCTAATCCCAATATTTTGCTCAATGTGCTCAGGAGTAATCTCAGTGCCTTCAGGAAGTACAATCTTTAGTTTTTCAAGCTCATTATTTATTTTGCTTAAATCGGTTCCTAAAAATTCAGCAAGCATCAATGCTGCTTTTGGAGTTATTGAATAGCTTTGACCAGACAACACTCTCCTAATCCAATCTGGTACCTGATTGTCGTATAGTTTTTTGCTTTCAAAGACAACACCATTTTTCTTTATGGCCTTGTAAAGCGACTTTCGTTTATCAATTTTCTTGTACTTATAATTTACAACCAAAATAGTTGTTGGTTGCGGATTTGCAACGTAGGCTTCCAACTTATCAATAGTTCTAGAGAGGTCTTGAGCTTCTTTTACTATAACCACTTGGTGTTCGGCCATCATAGGAAAACGCTTAGCATTAGCTATAATATCCTCAACACTCACATCTCTTCCGTAAAGTACCATTTGGTTAAACCCTTTTTCCTCCTCACTTAAAATATTGTCTTCAATAAATTCTGACAACTTATCTATATAATAAGGTTCTTCACCCATTAAAAAATAAACAGGTTTAATGTGTCCTTTTCGTATATCGCTTACTAATTCTTTGACTTCGTCCATTGAAAAATTTTCACCAAATTTGTAGTGTGCAAAAACTAAATTTTCCTACATACTCGTTTCGATTCAAAAATAACGAAAATAAAGTTTCTATTTTTGATGCTATTCGCAAAAAATTTGTGGTTTTACAACCTGAAGAATGGGTAAGACAACATTGTTTACAGTTTTTAATTGAAGAGAAAAAATATCCAAAATCTTTAATTAATGTTGAAAAAGAATTAACGGTCAACGATTTACGTAAACGCTACGATATAGTCGTTTATAACCCAAACGGACAAATACATTTGGTTGTAGAATGTAAAGCTCCAAAAATTAATATTAACCAAACCGTCTTTGATCAAATTGCACGTTACAATTTAGAGTTAAACGCAACCTATTTAATGGTTACCAACGGAATTAATCATTATTATTGCCAAATGGATTTTGAAAATGAACGCTATGTGTTTTTAAGAGACATTCCTGAATATCAAAAATGAAAATAGCTGTCGTCATACTTAATTGGAACGGAAAAGAACTTTTAGAACAGTTCTTACCATCGGTTGTTGCTTATTCTCAAAATGCTGATATTTACGTAGCTGATAATGCTTCAACTGATAACTCCGTTGAGTTTTTAAAAACAGAATATCCTAACATTAAAGTTATTGTCAATTCTACAAATGGTGGTTATGCCAAAGGCTATAACGATGCTCTTAATACTATTGATGCTGATGTATTTTGTTTACTCAATAGCGATGTAGAAGTAACTCCTAATTGGCTTACACCTATTCAAGAGGCTTTTAGCAACGATAAAAACATTGCTATTGCGCAGCCAAAAATTTTAGATTACAAACAAAAAGACCATTTTGAATATGCTGGAGCTGCAGGAGGCTATCTAGATAAATATGGTTACCCTTTTTGTAGAGGTCGTATCTTTAACACTCTTGAAAAAGATAATGGTCAATACAATGATATAGCTACTATTTTTTGGGCAACAGGTGCTTGTTTATTTATTAAGCGATCTGTTTTTGGCGAACTCAATGGATTTGATGAAGACTTTTTTGCCCACATGGAAGAAATTGATTTGTGCTGGCGAGCCTACAACAAAGGGTATACAACAAAATATATTGGCACATCAAGCATATACCATGTTGGTGGTGCAACACTTAAAAACTCTAATGCTAAAAAAACATATTTAAACTTTAGAAATAGTCTTTATACCTTAGTTAAAAATGCTCATGGCTCAATAATACCAAAAGTGTTTACTAGGTTACTTTTAGATGGTATAGCTGGCATCAAGTTTTTACTAGAATTTAAGCCTCAGCATTTTTTAGCAATCATTAAAGCACATTTTGCATTTTACGCAAAACTTCCTAAGCTTTTAAAATTTCGAAATTCACAAAAAAAGAAAGAAAATTACTACCATAAAAAATCTATAGTGTGGTCTTATTACGTAAATAAGGATAAAAGATTTTAATTGTTTATAAAATTGTTAAAGTTTTTGTTAACATATACCAAACGGAGTAATCTTTTATATAATTTTGGTATGTTAAATTACAAATTATTTAATCACACACTAATTATGAAAAAACTAATGTTATTAAGTGTTTCAGCCATGTTGCTTTTTGGATCATGTGTATCTAAAAAAGAATATGCAGCACTTGAAGCGAAACAACAAGAAACACAAGACCTATTAAATACTGCAACTGTTAAATTAAACAGCTGTTTATCTGATAAGGCTTCTGCAATTGCAAGAGCTGAAGCTTTAGAAGACAGAATTTCTGACTTAAAAAAATCTAACGACAACCTAATTCAAAGTAACAAGGATTTAACTATTCTTACTTCAAAAGGTGCTTCTAACGTTGAAAAAACTTTAGAAAGCATGAAAGAAAAAGACCTTAAAATCTCTCGTTTACAAGATGCTATCACTAAAAAAGATAGTGTAATGTTGGCTTTAGTAACTAGCTTGAAAAAAGAAGTTGGTATTAACGATCCTGACATTGAGGTAAACGTAGAAAAAGGAGTTGTATTTATTTCAATTGCTGACAAACTTTTATTTAAAAGCGGAAGCTATGTTGTAAACGAACGCGCTAAAGAAGTTTTAGGTAAAGTTGCTAAAGTAGTTAACAGCAAACCAAACTTTGAGTGTATGGTAGAAGCACACACTGACCCTGTTCCTTACAACAAACCACCATTGGTTGACAACTGGGATTTAAGTGTTAAACGTGCTACATCTGTAGTTCGCGTACTTGAAGATTTAGGTGTTTCTTCATCTAAACTTATTGCTGCAGGACGTGCAGAGTTTGTTCCTGTTGCATCTAATGACACTGCTGAAGGTAAGGCAGCTAACCGTCGTACTAGAATTGTGATTTTACCAAAAATCGATGAGTTCTACGATATGATTGAAAAAGAAATGAAAAACTTAGAAGCTGGTACTAACTAATTGCTTCTTTATAGAAAAAGAAAAGCTCAACCAATGGTTGAGCTTTTTTATTTAAAATATCTCCAAACTCCCTTTACCTTCCCTAACAATGATTGGTTCTTCTTCTGAAAGGTCAATAACAGTGGACGCTTCATTATCACCATAACCTCCATCAATTACCAAATCAACTCGGTTATTCCATTTCTCCAATATAAGCTCAGGATCAGTAGTGTATTCCAAAACTTCATCTTCATCACGTATGGATGTTGAAATAATAGGGTTACCTAATTGCTTCACAATTTCTAAAGCAATAGTATTATCAGGCACACGAATACCTACTGTCTTTTTCTTTTTAAAAGCATTTGGTAGGGTCTTCGCTCCAGGTAAAATAAACGTATAAGGACCAGGTAATGCTCGTTTTAAAATCTTAAAAGTTGTAGTATCTATTTGCTTAACATAGTCACTTAAATTGCTTAAATCATGACAAATAAATGAAAAGTTAGCTTTATCTAACTTCACGTTTTTTATTTGAGCAATACGCTCTAAAGCCTTAGTATTGGTAATATCGCAACCTAAACCATAAACCGTATCTGTTGGATAAATAATCAATCCACCATTTTTAAGCACCTTAATCACTTTAGCAATTTGCTTAGGATTAGGATTCTCCGCATAAATTTTCACAAATTCAGCCATAAATATGTATCTTACAGTTACATTACAAAGTAAAGCATTTTTATGATGTGATGCATATAAACAAATTTTGATACTAATTAAAACACTTACAAAAGCACATTTACTATAAAAACATGTAACAATATTCAATTTTTAGAGTCTTAACTATATGCAAAAGATACTACTCATAGTCATACTTTTTATCACTACAGGAAAAGCATTTTCCAATTTTAAAGTAGAGTATGTATCTTTTACCGAAGCTGAAATTATAAACGATTATACTACTAGAATTCCCTTTAAGCTTATTGACCATTTAATTGTTGTTGAAGCTAAACTGTTAGGTAAAGAAGGTAATTTTATAATAGATACTGGCTCTGAAACTTTAATTTTAAATAAAGTTCATTTCCCAATAAAATACAGTCACAATAAAAAGAAAAACGAAACATCTGGTGTTGTGAATATTGTTGACGACCCTTTAGAAAGACAACTCAGTCAGTTTGTAATTCAAAATTTGATTTTGGAAAACAAAACCTCTGATGTTATTGACCTTTCTCACATTGAAAGAACAAAAAAAATGAACCTTTTAGGTGTTATTGGTTATAACATACTGAAAGACTACGAAGTATTTATAGATTTATACTTAAACCAAATTACACTTACTAAAACAGATAGGTTTGGAGAAAAACTAGATAAATATGTTTATCTAGAAAAAATAACAGATAGCATTGATTTCAAATTAAAAAACCATACTATTGTACTCAATGCAACAGTAAATGGTCAAAACTTAAAAATGGGATTGGATAGTGCTGCTGAGCTTAATCAAATAAACAAATCAGTTAGCAAAAAGGTTTTAAAATATTTCCATCCTAAAGAAAGACTCATGCTTACAGGAGCAAGTAATTCCAAAATTGAAGTTTTGGCAGGGAAATTGCATCGTGTTAAACTGAGTGAAACTATTTACTTTGGACCAATGAACACAATATTGACCAATTTAAGTAAAATGAACGAAGCCTTCGGAACCAAGTTAGATGGTGTTTTAGGCTTTGAGTTTTTTCAGCAGAAAAGAACAATTATAAACTATAAAAAAGAAAAACTTTACTTCGTAAAGCATCCAAATATAAAGGATTGAAATTAGTCATAACATATTTATGCCTTTGCTTTTTAAGCTTAAACCTCGTAGCACAAAATGGCAACACTTTAGGCTACAAAATTGAAGGTGAAGAGGTCGTGTTTACTTTTGATGTTAGAGACTACAAAGAATACACCAATGAGCATACTGGCAGAAAGATGGATTTTAAAGACTTTAACATTGAAAATGTTGTCGTTTCTGGAGAATTCAACCTTTGGTCTAGAGACAAATGGAAAATGAACAAAGTAGGTGAATACACTTATGAATTAAGAAAAAAGCTTTCTGACTTTACTGATGAATTTTCTTGGGAGTTTAAGTTTGTAATAAACAATTCATATTGGGCAGAACCAAGCAACAAGGTATCCAATATTGCTCCTGCAGTTGATAACCACGGAAACAATTACCACACATACAATCTTAAGATTTACACTGCTGTTCCTGATCCAAACGGAAATGCATGTTTTAAATTAAATGGTTATGAGAACGCAAAAAATGTAATCTTAAGCGGAAGTTTTAACCGTTGGGATGAACACTTATTTAAAATGATCAAAACAACTAATGGCTGGGAACTTACCCTAGACTTAAAACCAGGAGAATATCAATACAAGTTTATAGTTGACGGTAACTGGATAGAAGACCCTGACAATCCTTCTAAAAAAAGAAACGAGTATGATGGTTACAACTCTGTTATCAATATACAAGTTCCTGTTACATTTAATCTTTTTGGTTTTAAAAACGCTAACACTGTGATTCTTGCTGGTTCTTTTAATGATTGGAACGAGCACGAAATAAAAATGACCAAAACCGACAAAGGATGGACATCTACCATACTTCTATCTGGCGGAAAACATCACTACAAATACATTGTTGATGGCGAGTGGATTGTTGACCCAAACAACTCCATAAAAGAATATGATGGTCATGGACACATCAATTCTGTAAAAATGGTTAAATAATTAACCCAACACTTGCAGTTTAGCAAATCGTAACAACAGCTTTTTTACACCTCCATTTTCAAAATTGATTTCTGCTTTTGTATCAGCGCCTTGACCTTCAATTTTAAGCACTTCGCCTTTACCAAACCTAATATGCTCCACAATATTTCCTACAGTAAGTTTACCATCAAACAGATTCACTCCATCGTTTGTGGTTTTTGATATAGGTTTCAATTTAGGTGGAGCTACAAACTTAGGAGGCTTTTTTTCTGATTTTCGCTTAATAGGTTTCTTAAAACGAATTTTATCAGGTTCAACATCACCAAAAATATCAGGATTCAACATAGGGTTTTGCCTTGGGTCGTTTACTGGAGTTAATACCTCTAAATACTGGTCATCAATTTCTTCAATAAATCGACTTGGTTCAGCATCAATTAATTTTCCCCAACGGTACCTCGAAAGTGTATAGGTTAAGTAAGCTTGCTTTTCTGCTCTAGTTAATGCCACATAAAATAAGCGTCGCTCCTCCTCTAGTTCACTACGCGTATTCATACTCATGGCACTTGGAAATAAATCTTCTTCCATACCTACAATATACACATAAGGGAACTCCAAACCTTTAGCCAAGTGAATGGTCATTAATGCTACTCTATCGTCATCACCTGTGTCATTATCTAAATCGGTAGCTAGAGCAACATCTTCTAAAAACTCGGTTAAAGAACCTGTAGTGTCTGCCAATTCTTTTTGTTCTTCAACAAAATCCTTAATACCATTTAAAAGTTCTTCAATGTTCTCCATTCTAGCGATACCTTCAGGAGTACCATCTTTATTGAACTCTCTTATCAATCCGCTAGCTTTAGTGACGTGTTCAGCAAGTTCAAAAGCATTAGCATTTTGGTTCATGACCTGAAAACTCTCAATCATAGTTACAAAATCCTGAAGTTTGCCTTTAGTACCAGAGTTGATTTTTATATCAACCTTATCTAGGTTTTGTAATACTTGAAATATTGAACGGTTATAACCATTTGCTGCAACCACCAATCTATCAATAGTGGTTTGCCCAATACCTCGCGCAGGAAAATTAATCACACGTTTAAGCGCTTCCTCATCGGCTGGATTAATAATCAACCTTAAATACGAAAGCACATCTTTAATCTCTTTACGTTGGTAAAAGGATAAACCTCCATAAATTCGGTATTCAATTCCTCGTTTACGAAGCGCATCTTCCATTGCACGCGATTGCGCATTAGTACGATACAGTATGGCAAAATCTTTATTTTTAAGCTGATTATTCATCTTATTCTCAAAAATAGAACTCGCCACATAACGACCTTCGTCACCATCGGTCATTAAACGGTTAACCTTTATTTTAGGACCTTCATCATTAGCTGTCCAAACTACTTTATCTAACTTGGTTTGGTTTTTATCAATAATAGAGTTTGCTGCATTAACAATGTTTTTTGTAGAACGGTAATTTTGCTCTAACCTAAACACTTTTACATCATCATAATCGCGTTGAAAATTCAGGATGTTATTAATGTTTGCACCACGAAACGCATATATACTTTGCGCATCATCACCAACCACACATATATTTTGAAAACGATCAGAAAGTGCTCTTACAATCAAATACTGCGAATGGTTAGTATCCTGATACTCATCAACCAAAATATATCTAAAACGATCTTGATATTTGGCAAGCACATCAGGAAAACGAGTTAAAAGTTCATTGGTCTTCAACAATAAATCATCAAAGTCCATAGCACCTGCTTTAAAGCATCTCTCTACATAGTTTTTATAAATATCACCTAATCGTGGTCGTCGAGCAGCAGTATCAGCTTCAATAAGCTCTGGATTATTAAAATAGGCTTTAACTGTAATTAAGCTGTTTTTATACGAAGAAATTCTAGATCTTACCTGCTTATACTTATATACATCTTTATCAAGATTCATTTCCTTAATGATTGAAGAAATCAATCGATCAGAATCCTGTGTATCGTAAATTGTAAAGTTACTTGGATAACCTAACCGATCGGCTTCAAACCTTAAAATTTTAGCAAAAACCGAGTGAAATGTTCCCATCCAAAGGTTTTTAGCTTCGCTATTTCCAACAATATCTGCAATACGCGATTTCATTTCGCGAGCAGCTTTATTTGTAAAGGTTAATGACAAAATATTAAACGCATCAACCCCTTGACTCATTAAATACGCTATTCTATAAGTAAGCACACGTGTTTTCCCTGAACCTGCTCCTGCTATTACAATCATAGGTCCATCTTTTTGCAATGTAGGTGCTAATTGTGCATCATTTAACTGACTTAAATACTTCTCCAATTCAATTTCATTTTAAAGTGTGAAAATAACCAATGTTACTTAGTTACATAAACAGTTTTATTAATAATTATAAACAATTAAAGTATTGTAAAAAGGCTTTGACAAATTTTAAATATATTTAGAGTTCAAAACGTAAATAGATACTTCATGAAATTTCTACCAGCTTTATGTTGCCTTATCATTTCAAGCACATTTTCGCAAACAACTTTAGAACAAGATATTATTGATATTGAACCAAAAGTTATTGAATGGAGACACCATTTTCATCAAAATCCTGAGTTATCAAATCGAGAGTTTAAAACTGCTGAAAAAATTGCTGAACACTTAAAATCTTTAGGGTTTGAAGTACAAACAGGAGTCGCAAAAACAGGAGTTGTAGGTATATTAAAAGGTGACCTTCCAGGAAAAGTAGTGGCGCTTAGAGCTGATATTGATGCCTTACCTGTTACCGAAAGAAATGATTTACCCTTTAAATCGGAAGTTAGAGATACCTTTTTAGGTACTGAAACTGGAGTAATGCATGCTTGCGGACACGATACGCACATTTCAATTTTAATGGGAGTTGCTGAAATATTTTCAAAACATAAAGACAAGATTAAAGGTACCATTAAATTTATTTTTCAACCTGCTGAAGAAGGTCCTCCTCCTGGAGAAGAAGGCGGAGCATCTTTAATGGTTAAAGAAGGCGTTTTAGAAAACCCAAAAGTGGATGCTATTTTCGGACTTCATATTAACTCTGCTACTCCTGTTGGTACCATAAAATACAAACCTGGAGGTATGATGGCTGCTGTAGAGCGTTTTGTAGTGAAGGTAAAAGGCAAGCAAACTCACGGTTCGCAGCCTTGGGGAGGAGTTGACCCTATTTACATTTCTGCTAAAATTATTGATGGTTACCAAAGTATCATCAGTAGAGAATCTAATTTATTGGTTGAACCTGCTGTTATTACTGTTGGTAAAATTACAAGTGGTGTACGTTTTAATATTATTCCTGAAAGTGCTGAACTTATTGGGACTGTTAGAACCCTAGATGCTGATATGCGAACCAAAATCATTACACGAATGACCGAAATGACTGAAACCATCGCCAAAGCTTATGGTGGTGAAGCAACTATTGAGTTTCAAGAAAACACACTTGTTACCTATAACGACCCAGATTTAACCTCACAAATGTTACCTTCGCTAGAAAAAGCAGCAGGAAAAGATAATGTTAAACTTATGAAAGCAGTTACAGGAGGTGAAGACTTCTCTTATTTTCAAGAGGTTGTTCCTGGGCTTTACTTTTATTTAGGCGGAATGACACCAGGAAACACTGAAGCGTTTCCTCACCATACTCCCGATTTCAAAATTGATGACAATGGATTGATTTTGGGTGTTAAAGCCATGACATACTTAGCATTAGACTACTTAAACAATTAATAATGAATACGTTTTTAGATTTCATAAGCAACATAAGCTGGTGGATGTGGATGTTAATCGTTTTAGCTTTAGTTGCTATAAGAGACATCTTTTTACAAAGAAAACACACCATAAGCCATAATTTCCCTGTTATTGGGCATTTTAGATATATTTTAGAACGCATTGGTCCTGAACTTAGACAGTATCTTGTAGCAAACAATAGAGAAGAGTTACCTTTTAACCGAATTGAACGAGGTTGGATTTATGCGTCTGCTAAAAAAGAAAACAACTACGAAGGGTTTGGAACTGACAGAGATATTTATTCGCATCATCACATCTTTATCAACAATGCAATGATGCCTTATAAAATTGAAAAAGACCATCCTAATGCTGTTGACAAAACGTTTTTACCTTGTGCAAAAGTTATTGGTGCTTACAACAAGCGAAAAAAACCGTTCAGACCTGCGTCTGTAATTAATGTTTCTGCTATGAGTTTTGGTTCTTTATCTGCCAAAGCAGTTGAGTCTCTCAACAAAGGTGTTCATATAGCTGGAGCATACCACAATACAGGTGAAGGTGGTTTGTCTCCTTACCACTGCAATGGAGGTGATGTTATGTTTCATTTTGGAACAGGCTATTTTGGAGTAAGAGATAGCAATGGTAACTTTTCAATGGAAAAATTAGTGCAGTTAGTTAATGATAATCCACATGTAAAAGCCATAGAAATTAAGCTGTCTCAAGGCGCAAAACCTGGAAAAGGTGGTGTACTTCCTGGAGCAAAAATTACTGAGGAAATTGCTCGCATACGTCACGTAGAAGTCGGTAAAGACGTGTTATCACCTCCTAACCATTCAGCGTTTTCCAACGTTCCTGAAATGGTTGATTTTATTGAAGCCATTGCTGAAGCAACAGGTTTGCCTGTAGGTATAAAAGCTGCTATTGGAAAACTAGACCAATGGGAAGAACTTGCTGATATAATGAAAACCAAAGGTCATGGACCAGACTTTATAACTGTAGATGGTGGCGAAGGCGGTACAGGTGCTGCTCCACCAAGTTTTGCAGACCACGTTTCATTACCTTGGGTTTATGGGTTTAGCGATTTATACAAACTATTTCAGAGAAAAGGTTTAAGTGAACGCATTGTTTTTATTGGAAGTGGAAAACTAGGATTTCCTGCAAAAGCTGCAATGGCTTTTGCTATGGGAGTTGACTGTATTAACGTTGCCAGAGAAGCCATGATGAGTATTGGTTGTATCCAAGCACAAATTTGCCATACCAATCATTGTCCTAGTGGTGTTGCCACCCAAAGCAAATGGCTACAAAGTGGTATTGATGTAACTTTAAAGTCACATCGATTAGCGCAATATTTTAAAACCTTTAGAAAAGAGTTTATAGAAATTACACATTCCGCAGGTTACGAGCATCCTTGTCAGTTTAAAATGAGTGATATTGATGTAAATGTAGACGACCATAACCTGTCTAAAGAATTAGATTTAACCTATCACTACGAAAAAACTCCTGTGCCTTTTAAAAGTATGCAAGATTTAAAAGATTGCATATATTTGGGAGGTCAATATAAAAACCAAAATACCTAACCTAACTAAAACACTATGGAAGTTGAAAAAATATTTGAAGTATTATTGTATGCTGTTCCTGCCCTAATTACTGGAATGATTGCTTATTACTTTTTTAAAGAACACACTAAAAACGAAGATGGTAGAAGACGCTTTTTATTACATAAAGACATACAAGTAAACACACTTCCTATCCGCCTACAAGCCTATGAAAGAATGGCTTTGTTTTTAGAGCGTATTACACCTTCAAAATTACTGATTAGAGTTATTCCAAACTCCTCAAATAAAGAAGATTACGAATCTTTAATTATAGCAACTATTGAGCAAGAGTTTGAGCATAATTTATCACAACAAATCTACATGACTGATGAGTGCTGGAACATTATTGCAGCAGCAAAAAACGCCACTATTCAACTGATAAGAAAAGCAAGTCTTTTAGAAAAAACTGACACTGCCAATAAACTTAGAGAAGTTGTTTTAACCGAAATGATGGAAAAGCGAGCTCCTAGTGACGCTGCATTATCTTACATAAAACAAGAAGTAAGCGACATGTGGTAAAACTCCACTACCTTTCATTTCTTGCTTTTGCATAATCATATCCTAATTGCCACCATTTAGTCATCAAGCGCTTACTGAAAATTAAGGAGTTTTCAGTAAGGTCTGTTGGTGTATAGTACAAATTCAGCTTTACGCCTTTATTTCGTGCAGCAAGCTTGCCTATAACTATATCATTACGCTCCACTTGGTTAAGCAAATGCCCAAACAGATTAATCATTAAGGAAAATGGGTTTTTGCCCAACACCTTCAACCTATCCATTTGTTCAGCTTCTAAAACAATAGCATCAATTTCAGTTGCTCCACGCTGTATAGCCTCGCGTATTGGCACTACACAACCCAAACCACCATCAGCATATTCATAACCGTTCACTTTAGCTAAAGACATAAACGGTATATAATTGCAAGAAATCCATATCCAATTACAAAACTCTTCATACGAGTAGTCGTTAATAGACTTGTACTCTACTGTGTTTTTAGAAAGGTTAGACACTGTCACTACAACATCCTCTTTGGTGTCTTTTATCTTTAAAAACTCTTCTTTAGTAAAATTCTTCCTAATATTCCTCCTTAGTGATTTACTCTCACCAAAGGTGCGTTTCATTCGAATAAACTGCCATAAAGAGTTCACAAAATCAATAGATACAAACTCTCTTCCGTCTTTTTCACGCTGCACAAAAGGACTTACACTAAAAATATCACTCTGTTGCACATTAGTAAAAATATCATACAACTTACCAATATCGTTGACAGCCAAATGAGGTATTAACAAACTTCCTGTAGAAGTTCCTAAATACATATCGTAAGTTTTACCCTGACCCTCAATAAGGTACTGCGCAACTCCTCCTGCATACGCACCTTTACTTCCGCCACCTGATATTACTAATGCTCGCATTTTATTTGTTTTCTGCTCGTTTTAGAGTTCCAAAATACAAAAAATCAAGTTTTATCTTTCAAGTATTAGAATTATATTCGTTACCATGAATACCAATCTTCAAACACCTATAGATTACCTTAAAGGCGTTGGACCAAATCGAGCCGATTTACTTCGTAAAGAGCTTGGTATTCACACCTATCAAGACCTAATCAACTTATTTCCAAATCGATACATTGACCGAACTCAATATTACAAAATTAATCAACTGCAACGCAACAACGCTGACGTACAGGTTATTGGAAGAGTTACTAGCTTTAAAGAAATCGCTCAAAAAAGAGGTAAACGACTAGTTGCCACGTTTCAAGATGATACTGGAGTTATGGAGTTGGTTTGGTTTAGAGGTCAAAAATGGATTAGAGACAGCATAAAACCAAACACAACTTATGTGATTTTTGGAAAAACCAATTGGTTTAATGGCACATTTAGCATGCCTCACCCTGAAATGGAACCGCTTGAAGAACACGAAAAGAATTTGCGCTCTGCAATGCAACCTATTTACCCTTCAACTGAAAAGCTATCCAATAAAGGCATCACCAACAGAGTAATTAGTAAAATTATGCAGAATCTGTTCCTGGAAACCAAAGGCAGATTTTCAGAAACTTTATCTGAAAATTTACTTTCCGAACTTAAATTACTCTCAAAAAGCGAAGCACTTTTCAACGTGCATTTTCCAAAAAACCAAGAGCTATTATCACGTGCTCAATTCCGATTAAAATTTGAAGAATTATTCTACATCCAACTGCAGCTTATTCTTAAAAATCTAATCCATAAATCAAAAATTAAAGGCTTTCCATTTGAAAAAGTTGGCGACTATTTCAACACCTTTTTTAAGGAACATTTACCCTTTGAATTAACCAATGCTCAAAAGCGAGTTCTCAAAGAAATTAGAGCCGATTTAGGCAGTAATGCACAAATGAACCGATTATTACAAGGTGATGTTGGTTCTGGGAAGACTATAGTTGCGCTAATGTCAATGTTAATCGCACTTGACAACGGTTTTCAAGCTTGTTTAATGGCTCCAACTGAAATTTTGTCAGTTCAACACTACAACGGTTTATCAGAGTTTTGCAACAAATTGAATATCAGTATAAAATTATTAACTGGTTCAAGTAATACTTCAGAACGAAAAGAAATCCATGAAAATCTTGAAAATGGCAATTTACAGATTTTAATTGGTACTCACGCACTACTTGAAGATAAGGTAAAATTTAAAAATTTAGGACTTGCAATTATAGACGAACAACATCGATTTGGAGTCGAGCAAAGAAGCAAATTATGGAGAAAAGGCCCAGAGGCATCTTCTGATAATGAAAGGGCAACTACTCCTCCACACATTTTAGTGATGACTGCAACACCAATTCCGCGAACTTTAGCAATGTCGGTTTATGGTGATTTAGACATCTCAGTAATTGACGAATTACCTCCAGGAAGACAGTCTATAAAAACAGTACATCGTTACGATAAAAACAGACTTCGTGTGTTTCAGTTTATAAGAGATGAGATTAAAAAAGGCAGACAAGTATATGTGGTATATCCATTAATTCAGGAAAGTGAGAAAATGGATTACAAAGACCTTATGGATGGTTACGAAAGCATTTCTAGAGACTTTCCTATGCCAAAATACCAAATCTCCATTGTACACGGAAAGATGAAACCAGCCGATAAGGATTACGAAATGCAACGTTTTGCTAAAGGCGAAACACAAATTATGGTAGCCACTACAGTAATTGAAGTTGGTGTAAACGTTCCTAACGCCTCTGTTATGGTTATTGAAAGTGCTGAACGCTTTGGGTTATCGCAATTACACCAGTTAAGAGGTCGTGTTGGTCGTGGTGCCGAACAAAGCTATTGCATTTTAATGACGAGCCATAAACTAAGTAACGACAGTAAACTACGTTTAGAAACTATGACCAGAACCAGTGATGGTTTTGAAATTGCCGAAGTAGACCTTAAACTTCGTGGTCCTGGTGATATTATGGGAACCCAACAAAGTGGTGTACTCAACCTTAAAATTGCCGATATTGTTAAAGACAAAGACATCTTACAAAGCGCTCGCTTTTATGCTAAACGCGTTTTAAACAGCGACCCAACACTAGGCTTACCAGAACACAAAGTACTACTCCACACCTACAGGCAATTGAGCAAATACAAAAACATGTGGAATTACATTAGCTAAAAAAAGCCCAACTAAAATGCTGGACTTAAAAACATAACTGCTCGTTTTTAATTGATTGATTGTCTTAAAATTAGACCATTACCTACCTCACTGCTGTTAGCAATTTGTTAAAGTACTGTATACAACTGTTAATTAACGCTTTTTTAAGAATACATCTGTTAATAACAATTAATAAGATAACTGCATGACTGTCATATAAAAAAACTAAATTCGTTGAGAGTTGATAGGGCTAATTAAAACTATTCATATCTTTATTGTTGTGTAAAATATAACAAAAGAACTCTAATGAAAGAACAAGAAAACGATAAAAAAAGTAGAAGCCTTGACTTGGTTGGATTAGGTGAAACTGCGAAAGCTATACCGAAAGAAGTCTATGTTGAAACTACTAAAGCCTTGATTGATTCTTTCAATAAAATTGTCGCACCCATTACAGAGACTACGAGTGGTTTTGGAAGATACATTCGACAAAAGTTCGATAATATGGTTGATGCCGAAAAAGCTGTTGGTGCGTACACTATTCAAAAAGCTGTTGAAAAAGCTCAACTAAAAGGACAATTGAATTCACCGAAACATTTAAAAAGTTTCGTAAAATCATTTGAAGAAGCATCAAAAGAAGTTGACCCTACTTTACACGAAATGTGGGAAAATATATTAGCTAATCAACTAATAGATTCTGAATTTCATCCGAGATATGTGAATATTTTATCCAATTTTAGTTCCTCAGAAGCTGAATTGCTTTTAAAGTTAAATTCATTTGGGAATATTGGAAAAGACCACAGTAGTTATCTTGGATCACCTCGTAATTTCACCCATTATGTATTGAAAAATTATGATAAGGAATTTAATAAATGGACATATTCTTGCAACGTCTTACTTGAGTTTGAATTAGCAGAAGTTCAAGCACCGAATAATGGCATTTATGAAAACACAGATAGAGTTACAATTCTTTATAGAACAAATTCAGGAAATAGATTCTTAAATGCTGTAACAATAAAATAAATACTATGCACAATAATGTCTACAAGTAATTGCTTGTTTTCTCACATTTCTGAAAATCCTGCAACTATTCATACCAAAGTTGATATAGATAATTAAAACTATCCATATCTTTATTATTGTAAACAATGCCCAAACTGAATCGCAAAAAATGAACTTGGACGAACTGATAAAAAATATTCTAAAAGTTTCTAAAGAAAAAACTATTCAAAAATTAGCCGATAACATTCAGGAATGGAAAATTGATGAAAGAAATGCGGTTGAATTAAAAGACAATATTGAGCATTTTCTTGGTAATACGTTGATTGAAAAACAAACTGACTTTGAAAAAGTTTACGCAATGTGGACTGAATTTCGGAAATCGGCAATTGATGGAATTGGCGGAATGACAATGAACGAAAGACTTTATTGGTTTGGACTATTTGAATTATTTGAAAACGCAAGAAATGAGAATGAACAAGAAAAGTATTATAGAAAATTAATGGCAAAAAAATGAGCTCTGATAAAAACAAAAAAATATTTTTCAACTTCATTTCAATATTATTAATTATTATTTCCTGTTACTTTCTTTTAGCAACAATAAACTCTGCCGTAAGTAAAAAATATGGAGTATTTAATCCAACTGAATCATATCATTATTCTACATTAAATACAGAAACCGAGAAAATAAACTATGTTAAAGAAATAGAACATAATAATTTGATTTTAAAAGCAACACCAATTATTTATCTGATTCTAACAATTACAAGTTTTATCTCTGCAATTTTAATTGTAGTTTACAGAAAAAAACTATCTGAATCGAAATATTTAAGAATATTTGAAAAAAATTAAAAGCACAGTTTACAACAACGTATATAATCCATTGCTAGTGAGAGCCTACTTACGAAAATCCTCGCGGATTTTCTATTCGGTTTTTATTTGCTAAATTACGTGCTAAACCACGCAACGTATCATATACAAGACCGTTAAACGAACATTCCAAATCATCCTATTCTTATTTCCACATTCAATTTAGTACCTTTAAGCATTAATTATCTATTATGCTTACAAAAAAAGAACAAGGCTTTAGTATCTTATTTTTTATCATTATTATTGCAGAGCTTATTTGCAGTAGTGTTGAAAGCCTAAATGGGTTGCATTATGTTACCAAACCAGCTATTTTGGTGTCGCTTATCGCCTATTTTTTAACAAGTAGTAATCACCTCAACAAAACCTTAAAGCTACTTACCTTATTTGCCTTACTGTTTTCTTTGCTTGGTGATGTGCTATTAATGTTTGTACACAAATCAGAAGGGTATTTTATGTTTGGACTTATCGCTTTTTTACTGGCTCATATTATGTACATCATAGTATTTTTAAAACATAAAAACCCAAGCAAAAACCCTTATGTATTTATACTTATAGCTTTGCTGTATGCTGCAATGCTGTTTTATATAATGTTTGATGGTCTTGGAGACATGCTATATCCTGTAACGGTTTATATGCTAGTAATTTTAACTATGGCTGTAACTGCGTTTTTAAGACAAGGTAAAGTGCTACCACTAAGCTATACGCTAGTATTTTTAGGCGCATTGCTGTTTATGCTTTCTGATAGTATTTTGGCACTCAACAAGTTTTACAAACCCTTACCATTATCGAACATCAGTATTATGCTAACGTATGCTTTAGCACAGTATTTCATAGTGTTAGGCTTACTAAAAAACAAATAATTTTAAACTAGTGTAACAACTCACCTTTTATAGCTACATATAGTCAACTAACTGATTGAAATTTGGACAAACAACTTGAACATAGTTTTGTAGAACAGCTTGAAAAGCATCAGAACATTGTACACAAAGTCTGTAGATTATACACCAATAATCAAGAAGCGCACAATGATTTGTTTCAAGAAATAACTATACAATTATGGAAAGCCTATCCTAAGTTTAGAGGCGACTCAAAATTTAGCACATGGATGTATAGAGTTGGCTTAAATACAGCAATAACGTTGTACCGAAAATCTAAACGCTCCATACAAACACAGGAGTTTGAGAGTATTCAGTTTAAAATAAAATCGGAAGAATACGACGACACCGAAGAGCAACAACTAAAGCTATTGTACAAAGCAGTCCACCAATTAAACGACATTGAAAAGGCACTGGTGTTTTTATACTTAGAAGATAAAAATTACAGTGAAATAAGTGAAACTCTGGGAATTACTGAGGTAAATGCAAGAGTGAAGATGAACAGAGTGAAAACAAAACTAAAAACAATATTAAATCCGTAAGCTTATGGATGAGTTAGAATTATTAAAGAAAGACTGGAAAAAGGGAGAAGACAACTACCCAAAGTTGACTTACAATGAGATTTATAAAATGATATTAAAAAAATCCTCATCTATTGTCAAGTGGATTTTTATTATCAGCCTTTTAGAATTTGCATTTTGGACAGGAATAAGTTTCTTGTTAAAAGACAATAAGAATGCTAAACATTTTGACGAGTTAGAAAGCGACTTTTTACTCATACCATTTACCATTTTAGGTTATGTGGTTTTGGCGTATTTCTTTTATTTATTCTATAAAAACTACCGCAGAATTTCTGTAACTGACAGCGCAAAAGTACTTATGGAAAACATCCTAAAAACCAGACGTACTGTAAAGCAATATGTAGCTTTTAACCTTATTTTTATGATTGCCTCAGCAGTTATAGCGTTGTATATTGAATTTAGCCAAAACGAAGATGTTATCTCTAAGGTAGAGCTAGCTTCGGCCAATGGTGAAGCCTTTACATTCTACGCTAAAATTATAGGACTAACCATAGTTACTCTAGGTGGCGCAATACTAGTGTTACTTGGGTTTTACTGGCTTATTTATGGTATTTTACTCAAGCGTCTTAACAACAACTACAGAGAGCTTAAAAAGCTGGAAGTATAGTGGTTATTAAAATGTAAATTGTCAATCTGAACTCGTTTCAGATTCTCATAATTTATGTTTGAGTTGAATTCCGCATTAGCAAATCAAGTGCAATACAGTCTTAAATTAGTTTTACCACTCACGCAGTTTGTTGAGTTCTTCTTGCGCTTGTAGTTCCTCTTGGGAAATCACCTTTAAAAACGAAGGATGTTGCTCAATAGCGTATTCTATTTTTTCAACAATTTCAGCAATACTTTCGTTATCGTAATCAATCTCCAAAGGTGCTTTTATTTCCATGCTTTGTAAGATGTTTTTCTTTTTAATACGCAATCCTTTTTTATCAAAAGAGCGTCTAAAACCATCAATTACAATAGGCACAACAACAGGTTTGTATTTTTTAATAATGTGCGCTGTTCCTTTTCTAATAGGTTTAAAAGGTGTTGTGGTTCCTTGCGGAAAAGTAACAACCCAACCATCATCTAAGGCTTTTCCAATATTAGAAATATCGCTCATTTTAACCTGTCGGTTAACATCTTGTCCTTCTGCTCTCCATGTGCGCTCAATACTTACCGAACCTACATACGCCAAAATTTTTGGCAACAAACCAGATTTCATGGTTTCCTTTGCAGCAACATAGTAAATGTTCAGCTTAGGATTCCATAAATAACCTACATTTTTAATATTGTCTATTCTTCCACTTAAACTCGCATTGAACACGTGAAACATAGCCACAACATCTGCAAAATAGGTTTGGTGATTAGAAATAAACAACACATTGGCATCAGGAAGATTCTTGATAACCTCAGAGCCTTCAATTTTAAGTTCATTAAAACCTCTAAAGCGTCTGTGAGTCATTGCGCCTAAGATTCTAATGAGCCATTTTTTCAAAAAAAGAATATGTCCGAAAGGATTTTTTTTAAATAATCCCATAGATTTTTATTAGTTAGTAAGCTACAAATGTAAGAAAACTGTTATTTTATAACACTTGTTTTAACAAGTCTTTTAACTCGCTAAGCATCATTGCAGTGGCTCCCCAAACAATATGATTGTTCAATTTATAGGCAGGAACTTCAACATTTACTTTGTAAGATGTTGGTACAGAAGTTTTAATCATTGTACTATCATCTAAAAAATGAGACAGCTCAACTTCTATTAAATCCTCAACCTCTTCTTCTTGTTTTATAAAACTAGGCATTGTAGTCGTGATTCCAAAAAACGGAAACACAGTAAAGTTACTTGGTGGTATATACATTGGCGTTAACGCTCGCAATACTTTTATGCTCTGTTCCAATACACCAACCTCTTCTCGTGTTTCTCTTAAAGCAGTAAATTCTAATGACGCATCGTCTTTTTCAAACTTGCCTCCAGGAAAACCCACTTGAGCCGAATGTACACCTTTGTAGGTTTTTCTTAAAATTAACAACAGTTTTGCGTTTTGCTTGGTATCAGGATAAAATAATGCCATAACACCAGCATGCTTGGAGTTTTTCATGGCTTCTTTTTGCTTTGCCATAAGCTCCAAACGATAAGGAGGCGACATTTTAATTTGTGAAGCTTCTCCTGGTAGTGGTAGATTTTTTATTTTTGAAACAGAATCTAAAAACGCATTAAAATTCATTATGAGAATTCTTTTATTGGTTTGCCTTTGTTTTGCCTTAACGAACTGTGAAGATAAAAAATCTTCTAAAAAAAATAATACAATACCTTCAACAGATACTACAGAAACCAAAAAAGAACCTCCAAAAACCGATACTATTGTTGAACCAAAAAGAGAATTCCCTTATCTAACCGATGAGAATGCTATGGAGTTTTTCTTGGAGTACGAAAAACACAACAAAGAAAACAAAGTACGAATTACGACAGATTTTGGTACAATAGACATCTTATTGTTTAACGAAACCAAATTCCATAGAGCTAATTTTATCTTTCTTACCAAGCAAAGTTATTTTGACGACACACAATTTTACCGAGTAGTCAACAACTTTATTATACAAGGTGGAAGCACTGACGATCCTGATGTTATGAACAAACGAAAAGACATTGGTCGCTACCTCTTACCTACTGATACCAAACGTGGTTTTAGACACGACAGAGGTGTGGTGAGCATGCCAAGTAGCGAGATTGAGAATCCTTACAAATTGGCTTCTCCTTATGAGTTTTTTATTGTTCAAAAACCTGGTGGTTCTTACCATTTGGATGGAGACTATACCATTTTTGGAAAAGTAATAAATGGAATGGACGTAGTAGATAAAATCTCAGCACAAGAAACCGATGAAGCCGAATGGCCATTGCATAATATATACATTAAAAAGGTAGAAATTATAAAATAATTAAGACTTCATTTTATAGATTTTTAATACCTTCCGCAGCATAATACTAAACTACTTTCTAAATGAAAAAACACAATTTTTCTACGCACATTAAAACTTTGGGTTTATGTGCTTTAATCTCTTTTACAGCTTGTAAAGAAGAGAGCCAACAACAAAATGATGACGTTGCCATGAGTGATAATATTTTACTACAAGAATGGACAGGTCCTTACCAAGGCGTTCCTGCATTTGACAAAATGAAGGTTGAGGACATTAAAGAAGCTATGGAAATAGGAATGGAATTAGGTTTAAAAGATATTGAAGCTATTGCCAACAATCCTGAACCTCCAACTTTTGAAAACACTATAGTTGCTATGGAGCGTTCTGCTGAAGAGTTAGACCGAGTAACGCGTTACTATGGTATTTTTAGTAGTAATGTATCTTCTCCTGAGTTTAGAGCAATTCAAGCAGAATTAGCACCTAAACTATCAGATTACCAATCTAAAATTTCGCAAAACGAAAAATTATTTCAACGTATTAAAGCGGTTTATGATGCGTCACAAAAAACGCCTTTAGGCGACCAAGAGCAACGTGTTGTAGATTTAACTTACAAGCAGTTTGAAATGAATGGTGCCAACCTTGATGCTGCTAAAAAAGCACGTTACGCTGAAATCAACAAAGAATTATCGTCATTGTACACCAAATTCTCTAATAATGTTTTACATGACGAAGAAAACTATGTGACTTACTTGAACAAAGACCAATTAGGAGGACTTTCAGATGGGTTTATAAAATCTGCTGCTAAAATCGCTACAGATAAAGGTCATGAAGGTAAGTATGCCATTACAAACACACGTTCGTCAATGGATCCCTTCCTTACCTACTCTACCAACCGTGAGTTACGTAAACAAGTTTGGGAAAACTACTACTCGCGTGGAGACAATGGTGACGAATACGACAACAACCAAATTATTGCTGAGATTTTAAAACTACGTAAAGAGCGTGTAGCACTTTTAGGTTATGACAATTATGCTGAGTGGAGATTACAAGACCGAATGGCAAAAACCCCTGAAAACGCTATGGATTTAATGCTAAAAGTTTGGCCTGCAGCAACAGCAAGAGTTAAAGAAGAGGTAGCAGACATGCAAGCTGTAGCTAATGAAAATGGCGACAATATTACCATTGAACCTTGGGACTACCGCTACTATGCTGAAAAAGTTCGTAAAAAGAAATACGATTTAGATAGCGATGAAGTAAAGCAATACCTTCAATTAGATAAGTTAACCGAAGCAATGTTCTTTGTAGCTGGAGAATTGTTTAATTACAAATTTACTCCTGTTAAAGAAGGCTCAGTTCCTGTATTTAACGAAGATGTAAACGTTTGGGAAGTTACTGATAAAGATTCAGGAAAACATATTGGTCTTTGGTATTTAGACCCATTTGCTCGTGAAGGTAAACGTTCAGGTGCTTGGGCAACTACTTACAGAAGTTATACGTCATTTGATGGCGAAACTAACGTATTGGCATCTAACAACTCTAACTTTGTAAAACCTGCTCCAGGAGAAGCTGTATTAGTATCTTGGGATGATGCAACAACATTTTTCCATGAGTTTGGACATGCTTTACACTTCTTTGCTGCTGATGTGAAGTATCCAACCTTACAAGGTGGTGTTAGAGATTATACCGAGTTTCAATCGCAATTGTTAGAACGTTGGTTATCTACTGACAAGGTGATTAATCAATTCTTAGTACACCACGAAACAGGAAAACCAATGCCTGCTGAATTGGTTGAAAAAATCAAAAAAGCTTCAACGTTTAACCAAGGTTTTGGTACTACAGAATATTTAGCTTCTGCATTAATTGATATGAAATTACACTTAGCTGATCCAACCAATATAGATATTGATAAGTTTGAGCGTGAAACTTTAGACGAACTTGGTATGCCTAAAGAATTACCAATGCGTCATAGAACACCTCACTTTGGACACGTATTTTCTGGTGAAGGTTATGCTACTGCATATTATGGTTACATGTGGGCAGATGTATTAACTAGTGATGCATCAGAAGCTTTTGCTGAAGCTCCAGGTGGTTTTTATGATGAAGCAGTTGCTGAAAAATTGGTGAAGTATTTGTTTGCTCCTAGAAACGCAATGGATCCTGCTGAAGCTTACAGACTATTTAGAGGTCGTGATGCTAAAATTGAAGCATTAATGCGTGATAGAGGATTTCCTGTACCGCAAAACTAAACATTAATATAACAACAATTTAATCCCATTATCTTAGTATTAGGTAATGGGATTTTTTATAATAAATATGTCTATTTTTCGTTTCAATTAACAACCACCAAACAAATAGAATGAACAACTTCAAAAAAATAATTCTTGAAATCCCAGAATACTTTTTAATTGCTAGCGTAATTTTTTATTGGTTTTCAACAGGACTAACACTTAACTATATTGCCATTACGCTTATAGCTGGTTTAATTTTGCAAATCATCTTCAAGAATAAAGTAGTAGGAATTTCAATACCAAGTCTTTTAATTGTTATAAGCTTGTATATGATTTTAGCTGTACTTTCTGAAGTTAGTGAGTTTCCTAGTTTTAACACTGAAGCACAAACACTACTTTTAGTAGGTTTACTTTATTTTATAGCCACTATAGTTATATCAATAATTATGATTTACAAGTACGCAGTTATTAAAAGCATCAAAACCAATTTCTAATCTTTATACAAACTAGGTAAGCTTATTTTCAACTTAACAGCTAAAAGCCGAATAACAATTACAACTACTCCTGCTATTACAAACACAAAGTTAGAATCGGTTAAAAACTCACTAAGCAAGAAATAAGTAAGTCCGCCCAAAATACAAGCTGTTGCATAAATTTCTTTTCTAAAAATCACAGGTATTTCGTTACATAAAATATCTCTTATCACACCACCAAAGCAAGCTGTCATGGTTCCTAGCGCAATACAAATTATAGGATGCAAACCAATGGTTAAGCCTTTTTCAATTCCAACCACAGTGTAAAGTCCAATACCAATAGTATCAAACAAAAAAAGTGACGTTCTTAAATAGTTAATATAGTTTTTAAAAAGAATAGCAAATAAGGTTGCTCCTAAAATAACATACACGTAAGTCATATTAATCATCCAAGACACAGGAGTTTGCCCAATAAGTGTATCTCTTAAGGTTCCACCACCTACAGCAGTTACAAATGCTATAATAAGCACTCCAAATGGATCCATTCTTTTATTCATAGCGACTAAAACGCCTGAAATAGCAAAAGCAATAGTACCTAGTATGTCAATAACCTGAAAAAACATTACATGCTTTGTGTATAGTAGTTATAGTCTTTAAGTATGGTATCAATAAATTCAATATCGTTACCATTCACTTCTTTAATATCTATAACTTCAATTATTTTCTTACGCAGCTTTATAAGCGTTGTGTAGTCTTTTGCTGCTTTGGCAGTTATAAAAGTGTCTTTAATAATACGTGCATCATTATCGGACAATTTAATAACCGAAGGATATGTTGGTGTGTAAGTATCTTCTAAATCTTCAAGAATAGTATGGCTGATATTTACATTATTCTTTAATGAAATTACCGATGTACCAGCAGTCATATCACCTAAACGCTGACTTTTTTTACTGGTTACAATAGAGATTAATGCCACAATACCAGACATCATGTTAATATCTACAATCCTAAAAAACCAACGAATCACAAAATCGGCTAATGATGCTTGGTAACCGTCAATTTTTACAACCTTAATTTTCATTATACGTTTTCCAAGTGTTTGACCATCAAGTATAGTTTCAAAAATAAGAGAGTATAAAACAACAGGTAAATAAAAACATGCTTGAATGGCTATTTGAGACCAATGATCCATGTCTTCAATCATTTCATCAATTTCAAAAAGATTAAATGTTAACTGATAAATTACAACGATATAGGCTATCTTAATTATTAAATCTATAATGTATGCCAATATCCTATCTCCAACACTAGCAGCTGTGAAATTAATATTTACATTTTGAGTGGTGTTTATTTGTAACTCTACCATTTATTACTTTAATTTGATAGCTTATGAGAGAAGTTGCATTTATTAAACAAAATAAAGAAAAATGGCTCAATTTTGAAAAGGCTATTTTTGGAAAAACCCTTAAAAATCCTGATGAACTTGCATCACTTTATATACACTTAGTAAACGATCTTTCGTATGCTCAAACTTACTATCCCAAAAGTAAAACAATTCTTTATTTAAACAACTTAGCTGCTAAAGCTTTTCAAAAAATTTATAAAACCAAGCGCGAAGACACTAATCGATTTGTGCATTTTTGGAAAATTGAAGTTCCGCTAATTGTTTACCAATACAGACGTTATGTGCTTTATGCCTTTTTAATTTTTGCTGCTTTTGTAGCTATTGGAGTAATTTCTGCAGCACACGACGATACTTTTGTAAGAATAATACTTACCGACCAATATGTAAACATGACTTTAGAGAATATTGAAGCAGGCGATCCTGTTGCGGTTTACAAAAGCGGTAGTAATTGGGGAAGTTTTATCGGCATTACCCTAAACAACCTTTATGTAGGCATTTGCTCCTTTATTTTTGGTGTTTTTGGTGGTATTGGCACTGTATATTACATGTTACGCAATGGTATTATGTTAGGATCTTTTCAATACTTTTTTTATGATAAAGGCGTGCTTTGGGAAAGCGTAAGAGGTATTTGGATTCATGGTTCTATGGAAATTTTTGCTATTGTTATTGAATGTGCCGCTGGATTAATTTTAGGAGCCAGTATTTTATTTCCAAAAACTTACTCACGAATGACTTCTTTTAAAACAGGTGTAAAAGATGGTGTAAAGATTTTAATCAGCACATTTCCGTTTACCTTTTCAGCAGGTTTTTTAGAAGGTTATGTGACTCGGTATTCTAATACTATGCCCAATTGGTTATCAGTAGGAATTATATTAGTTACCCTTTTTATAATTTCTTACTACTATTTGGTTTACCCATACATTTTAAACAAAAAACTTAAATCAACTTATGGAACTATATAAATCTAGAGGCTTTGGTGAATTCTTTCAAGACACTTTTGCATTTTTAAAGCAAAGTGGAAAACACCTTTTTAAGCAATTTTTTATAGTAAATGGAATTTTCCTCATCATACTTATGGTATTGGGCTACTTTTTTTCAAAGTTTTATACTGATATCGTTTTTGGAGGATTAATGTCTAATAATCCATCAGTGGTTGATGATTACATGAATGAAAACATGGGAATTTTCATAGTACTCATTATTTTGTTTTGTACTGTTGGTTTAATTGCTGGTGTTGTCTCCTATTCGTTTGTTCCTATTTATTTAAAATTATATAGCGAACGTGGTGGTTCTAACTTTGAAACACGTGATATTGTTGACCTATATAAAAAGCATATTGGTAAAATATTCATTTTTCTGGTATGTGCTATATTAGTTGGTATTCCTTTAATGATTGTTTGCGGAGTAGCCATGTTTCTTCTAGTAATTACAATTATTGGCATGCTGCTTTTACCACTTGTTATTGGTTTTGTAGCGTTATTTTATCAGTCTACTCTTATAGAATATATTGAAGATAAAAAAGGTATTTGGGAATGTTTTGGATATGCTTGGACCTTAATAAGTTCAAAATTTTGGGCTGCAATAGGTAGCGTTGGTATCTTTTTCTTAATGAGCTACATTGTACAAAACATTATTGCTTTAATACCTTATATTTTTGGTATGGCAAGCTTATTTACTACCATAGAACAAGGAGACACAATGAATAACCCACAGGAAATTGCTGGTACAATGACAGTAATGATGATTGCAATTTTCTTATTAACCTTTTTAGTAAGCTCAATACTAAATGTAATTGTTCAACTAAACCAAGGTATTGTGTTTTACAGTTTAAAAGAAGACAATGAAAATATAAACACCAAAAGCGTTATTGATCAAATTGGTTCTGGTGAATAAATTCTTATTTATACATATTATCCTTTTCTACTTTGGGTCGTTAACTACAGTGTTTGGTATTCCTGCTACTGAAACTGCTTCTGATTCTTTAGTAACTGACAATTCGCCTATTGAAAAACGTCATTTTGAAGAATTAACCGATAAGTATTCTGGTAACGATTACATTTATGAACGCACAGTAGAACAGTCTGGTTGGTGGACTCGATTTAAACAATGGTTAAGCGATTTGTTTCAAAAACTATTCAATTTAAGTGGTGACGGACAAGCATCGTCATTTACTGAGGTTGCTTTAAAAATTTTCTATGTGGTCGTTTTTCTACTGGTAGTGTATTTTATTTTTAGAGCAATTATCAACAAAGAAGGCACTTGGGTGTTTGGAAAATCTTCGGAAAAAAATATTGTTCCGGTTACTGATATTGAAAACAACATTCACGTAGCCGATTTTAAATCGCTTATTGAAATTGCTGAAAGTGAAAAGAATTACAGACTTGCAGTCCGTTATTATTACTTATGGTTGTTACGATCGTTAACCAATGCGCAACTTATTGATTACGATGTAGAAAAAACTGATAGCGACTATCTGTACGAATTACAATCAAAAACCAATAGAGATCAATTTTCTTACACCTCTTACTTATATAATTACATTTGGTATGGTGAGTTTGATGTCAATACACAACAGTTTGACAAAGCTAAACATGCATTTACAACCTTTATAAACAACGTAAAAGCATGAACAAAACCATAAAAATATACATAGGTCTTTTAGTTTTACTTTTTGTAGGAGTTATAGTTGTTGAGTTTTCTACTCCTCCACCAGTAAACTGGACTAAAACCTATAACGAAAATCAAAAAATACCATATGGTACTTATATTTTACACAACGAATTGGAAACCCTTTTTCCAACCAGTAAAGTGCATGATATAAAGGTTACACCTTATGAGTATTTTGACGATTACTACAGTTGGGAAGATAGCACGTACCTTACTGCTGGAAACTTTATTCAAATTAATGAGTTCTCTCCTACCGATGATGTTTCGGCTCAAGAGTTATTGGATTTTGCGTCCTTTGGAAATTCCATTTTCATGTCAACCAGTTATCCTCCAAGGACATTTTTTGACAGTTTAGGTTTTCAAACTGACAACGATTACAGTTTTAAAGGTGCTGCAAATTTAAGTTTTGCAAATCCTAGGCTTAAACAAGATTCTATTTTCATACAAAAAGGTATGAGCAACATCTACTTTTCAGAATTAGATACTGTTTACACAACCGTTTTAGGCTATCAAAAGTTTGACTCATTACAACAACGTGTCAATTTTATAAAAGTGAATTGGGGAAAAGGCAATATCTTTTTACACCTACAACCTGTGGTGTTTACCAACTACCATTTGCTCAAAAAAAATAATAAGAAGTATGCAGCTGCTGCATTGTCTTACTTGCCAGACGACACCATTTATTTTGACTCAAAAAATAAGTTTGGTAAAGATTTAGGAAGTTCACCATTACGATTCATTTTAAGTCAACCACCTTTACGCTATGCTTGGTATTTAGCACTATTGTCTATATTTTTATTTATGATTTTTAATGCAAAACGAAAACAACGTGTTGTAAAAGTGATAAAACCATTAGAAAATACAACAGTAGCCTTTACAAAAACCATAGGAAACCTATATTACGAAACAAAAGACCATGACAATCTTGTCAATAAAAAAATAACTTACTTTTTAGAACATATAAGACGTGTGTATTATTTAGACACGCAAGTATTGGATAAAAAGTTTGTAAAGTCTTTAGTCTTAAAATCAGGAAAAGACGAAAGCGAAACTCAAAAACTCATCAACCTTATTGCACATTTAAAAGCAAAACCTAGTTGCAATGAAGATGATTTACTCAATTTAAATAAAGCAATAGAAGATTTTTATACCAAATAATTATGGAGCACGAAAACGAAAATCAAGACGAGCAATTACAACCTCAACAAGACGAGCAAACTACTCAACAACCTGTTGAAACCGCTATTACAGAAGACGAAAACATTAGTTTTAAAAACCGAATAGACCTTAGTGAGTTACAAAAAGGTGTTGCCTTAATAAAACAAGAAATAAGTAAAGTTATTGTAGGTCAAAAAGGAATGATAGACATGCTTTTGGCGTCGTTATTAGCAAATGGACATTCGCTTATTGAAGGTGTTCCTGGTGTTGCAAAAACCATTTCAGCTAAACTATTAGCAAAGTCATTGGATATTGGGTTTAGTCGTATTCAATTTACACCAGACCTTATGCCTAGTGATATTTTAGGAACTTCGGTTTTTGATATGAAATCATCAGAATTTCAGTTTAAAGAAGGTCCTATTTTTTCGAATATGATTTTAATTGACGAAATCAATCGTGCACCAGCAAAAACACAAGCAGCGCTTTTTGAGGTCATGGAAGAACGCCAAATTACTATAGATGGTAATAAATATAAAATGGATTTACCTTTTATTGTTTTAGCAACACAAAACCCAGTAGAACAAGAAGGAACTTACCGCTTACCAGAAGCGCAATTAGACCGTTTTTTATTTAAAATAGATGTAGATTATCCTAACCTTGATGAAGAGGTTGAAATCCTTAACAGAGAACAAGCGCTTAAAGGCGATTTAAAAACCGATAAGGTAACGTCTCATCTTAACAAAGCACAAATTAAAAAGTTTCAGGATATTGTTAACCAAATCATTATAGAAGAACATTTGGTAAAATACATTGCCAATATTATTGTAAACACACGTAACAATCCGTTTTTATATTTAGGAGCTTCACCAAGAGCATCTATAGCAATACTAAAAGCAAGTAAAGCATTTGCTGCTATTGCTGGACGAGATTTTGTAACTCCTGAGGACATTAAAAAAGCGGCAACTCCTGTATTACAACACAGAGTAATTGTAACTCCTGAACGCGAAATGGAAGGTATTACCACAAAACAAATTATTAATCAAATTATTGAAGCTGTAGAAATACCAAGATAATGCTTAAACGCCTAAAACCGTTTTACATACAAAACCGATTTTTTTATGCCTGCTTAGGTATAATACTGCTATTTATTGTCAGTTTTATTTTCCCAAGACTGTTCAATATTGTTAAGCTTTTGGTATTGTTATTAGTCGCATTAACCATTTTGGACACCTTACTGTTATTTATGGCAAAACGAGGTGTTGTTGGTAACCGTTTACTTCCTGAAAAGTTCTCAAATGGTGACCAAAACGCTATTGAACTTACGTTGGAAAATTTCTACACCTTTCCTGTAAATGTTAGAGTTATAGATGAAATTCCTGAACAA
This sequence comes from Gaetbulibacter sp. PBL-D1, assembly GCF_050509525.1. Classification (NCBI taxonomy): domain Bacteria; kingdom Pseudomonadati; phylum Bacteroidota; class Flavobacteriia; order Flavobacteriales; family Flavobacteriaceae; genus Gaetbulibacter; species Gaetbulibacter sp. PBL-D1. The sequence continues at coordinate 223,067 of NZ_JBNWKB010000005.1, forward strand.
TTCCAGGTTAGAAACTTTAATATTGAACGACGATTAAAAGCATCTAGCGTTTCAAAACTACAGTATGAATTGCGTCCTGTTGAACGTGGCGAATATCATTTTGGAAAACTTAACATATATGCTTCATCTGTTTTTGGTTTAGTTGCAAGACGCTTTGTAAGTGCCGAAAACAAAATGGTACCAACCTACCCTAGCTTTATGCAATTGCGCAAATACGATTTGTTAGCAATTAGCAACAACCTGCATCAATATGGTATAAAAAAGATTAGAAAAATTGGTCATACCATGGAGTTTGAGCAGATTAAGGAGTATGTTTTGGGAGACGATTTACGTACTATAAACTGGAAAGCTACAGCTAAGACCAATCAGTTAATGGTTAATCAGTTTCAAGATGAAAAATCGCAACCTGTATATTCAGTAATTGACAAAGGACGTGTTATGAAAATGCCTTTTGATGGTTTAACTTTATTGGATTATGCTATCAATGCTTCTTTGGTAATTTCTAATGTAGCTCTAAAAAAGCAAGATAAAGCAGGTATTTTGGCTTTTTCTAAAAAGGTTGAAAATATTGTTGTTGCCGAACGTAGAACGTCGCAAATGAATCTTGTTTTAGAAACTCTTTACAATGTAAGAACCGATTATTTTGAGAGTGATTATGGAAGACTTTATGCTGATGTAAAACGAAACATTAACCAAAGAAGTTTGATGTTGTTGTATACCAATTTTGAAACTTTAGATGGATTACACAGACAACTTCCCTACTTAAAAGGTATTGCTAAAAACCATCTTTTGGTAGTTATTTTCTTTAAGAATACTGAATTAAACACGCTTATAGAAGACAAAGCAGAAACAGTACAGCA